>NZ_JBXWPD010000002.1:0-380261 GCF_059611225.1 Ruegeria sp. CDSA246
CGACAACGCATATGGCGACAGAAACCTAATCTGCACATGCCCCCCAATGGACGCATACGAAGAAGCCGCTGAGTAAACGGGCTGCAAATTACGGTCGACCCCCGCCAAAAGCGGGGGTCGGCCAAAAGAAATGAGCGGTGCCCCGAAGGGCAAAGCCGAAGACCATCAGGTGGAGGAACAATGAAACACTATGTCCTCAAAAATGCCCGTTCACGGCAAGCCTGCGTTGCCAGGCAAACACCCAACAGAAATCATCACGTCGATGTTGTCCTC
This sequence comes from Ruegeria sp. CDSA246, assembly GCF_059611225.1. Lineage (NCBI taxonomy): Bacteria > Pseudomonadati > Pseudomonadota > Alphaproteobacteria > Rhodobacterales > Roseobacteraceae > Ruegeria > Ruegeria sp. CDSA246. Next base: position 274 of record NZ_JBXWPD010000002.1, read on the forward strand.
TCTGGCGCGGACACCGAAGCATCTGCACAGATCGTTCTGGATTTCTTTGATGCCTTGAACAGGCTGGTCGAACATCATTCTTACATCATCAACATTCGCAGGTTAGCTAAAGACCCGGTCGGAGGGCCGCTCTATTGGTCTGGGCGAACGGCACTGTTTTGGGGGGATATCCACGAAAACTGGCGGTTGGATGACTCTGAGAAATCATGGACCTCGCAGGTTGTGAACCTGTCGTCGCGCACAATACTTGTCGGCAGCGCCGTTTTGCTGCTTGCTCAAATCGGGCGTGCAGAGAAAACAGTCGCCGCGGTGCACCCCAACTTCACGGCCGCAGCGCAGGAAATCGGACTGATCGAAGATGGTTCGGGTATCCACATGGCCTATGATAACCGTTTGCACAGCGCATCGACCCGGTTGAGCGCATTACGGTTGTTGTCCAATTTCGTTTCGATCGATCACGGAGAGCACCTCGCAGACACTCTGCGCGGATACATCGGCCTGTCCGAGCCCAAAAGGACCGCCAAGAGCCATATTGCAATCCGGCTTTTCCAACGGTCCGAGGCCGATCCACAAGTGCGCCGAGCCATCGAAACGATGAGTGATAATCTTGAGGACCCATTGCGGATCTCGGATCTGGCGCAAATGCTGGGAACGTCTACCCGACAGTTGCAGCGTCGGTTCCTGAACAGAACCGGCACAAAGCTTTTGACAACGTACAGAGAACTTCGTCTGGAACGGGCTGACACGTTGCTTCGAACAACGGATCTGTCGCAGCGAGAGATTTCGGCAGCCACTGGGTTTTCTTCTGCTGTCGCTTTGGGTCGCGCCTTTCGCGCCCACTACAAGACATCCCCGGACGACATCCGAAATCAACGCTTTGCGGGACAGTTATCTGCCAGGTAGGACGAAAAGGACCGCGCCCTGGTTAACAGTCGGTTCGTCCCCCCACATCAAGTCAAACACACTCGCTGACCCACGCATCGGGTGAGTTGCCGTCCCATCGGGCCGTCATCAGCGTGCGCACTGAAGCTGTTTTGGTTGGCTCAGTCTTGTAGATTGCAGGCGCGCTCATCGCTGGCAAATGACCGCCCGACCCCTCCTTTTGAAGTTACGACGAGCGCAACTCCCTGCATTTGTCAGGGATAGGGGGCACAAACGTGAGGCGCCGTCCGGCTTTCGACCAGACGCGCCAGTTCATAGGCCGAAACGCGGGTTCCTATGCCTTTCAGATCGAACGGTCCCGCCGGGGTCATATCTATCCGGACCTGACGCGCAGTCGCATTTGAGACAAGCACCTGACCGTCCTTGGCGATTTCACACAGGCGTGCCGCCAGATTGGGTGCAGGCCCAATTGCCGAGTAATCCAAACGACCCTCAAAACCAATCCGACCCAAGGTTGCTGCGCCCGTTGCGATCCCAATGCCGAGACCAAGACCGTGCTGAGCGATACCAGCCCTGTACGGGACCATCGCCTTTCGGACATCCACTTGCATTTTCTGGGCCAGATCAACGGCTCTCTGCGCAGCATCATCCAGCGGCACTGGCGCGCCGAACAAAACCATCAAACCGTCGCCGAGAAACCGTTCCAACGTTCCCCCGCAGGCTTCGACAAGCGGTCCACAAGTGCCATGAAATGCGTTGAGCGCCGCGACGACCTGATCCGCATTGGCAACGGTGGCGAAGGCCGTGAAACCGCGCAGATCGGCAAAAAGAACTGTGATCTCGGCCTTACGGGTCCTCAAGACATCCTCCTCATCCGTCGCGCCGACAATCATCGCTGCCACCTGAGACGGCAGGAAGCGTTTCAGACGATTGGTGCGCTCGATCTCTTCTATCTGGTTGGCGACCCGAGTTTCCAGCGCTGCATTCAAATCAGCTAGTTGGGCTTTTTGCACTTCGACTTGCCCGTAAAGCGCACCCAGTTTTTCGCTGGTCTGGTTCACGTGGTTTGCCAGCTCGCCCAGTTCGTCCCGATTGGGAACCGTAATCCGGTTGTCGAACCCACCCCGGGACAGCTTGCTGAGCACCGCATGGATACGTTCGATCGGCCACAACAGGGACGACGAAATCGAATATCCCAACAAAAGGGCAATCCCAATCGCCGCGATCGCCGCAGCCGTGATGCTTAGGCGTGAAGTCAAATATGCCTGTTCTGTAGTCCGCGCCAGTTCGCGCACTTCCTGTTCGACATTCTGCGCCACGGTATACGCCTCGCGCTGCATGGCTTGGAGCGGCTCGAACATGTGGTCGATACCGTGTTGCGCTGCGGCTAACAGATCGCCTTCGCGGTTCAGACGGCGCAGTTCAGTGATTGCCGGTAATATGTCCTGAAGGTCAGATCGAAGGTTCGCGATCGCCTGCTCATCTGGCATTCCCGGCTGTCCGAAACTGCGAAAACCAAGGGCAAGGTTTCGCTCTAGTGCTGCCGAGACGTGAAGTATCGAACGCGTAGAAGCCCCCAGAATTCCGTTCTGACGTGGACGGCCTTTCAGGTTCTGCGGAACGAACAAGGACAGTAGATGTGTGTTCAGGTTCGAGATCGTTGTGTGGGTGTCATTAAAGAACGCAATACGTTCCTGATCGCGCATCATCGTCTCGGACCGGAGATTGGCCTGAAGCAAGGCATAAAGACCAAACAACACCAAGCAAACCAGCAGACCGGTTATTCCCAAAAATGCCACCAGCAGCTTGGCCCGAACCGAAAGAGCGACCTTGGCGACGCTGAGCGCAACCAAGGGCGGCCTGTCAGGGCCACCGTTGCGGTCGTGTGTCATGCTGCACCCCCCGCCGAAATACGCGGCAGAACTAGCGTCATTGTACACAAATATGCAAAAAAACGCTAGCAAATAGATCAAAATGTCTGTGCAAATTGCACTGCTCTAGCAGAGTTTGCGCTACTTTTTGGACGGGTTGTTTTCGGCGTAATCGCGCAGGCATTGGGTATCCGCGGCAACCGAGTGATTACGGTTGATTTTCACGCCCTCCGGCTTGAGCTGCGAAAACGCACGGCTCAGGCTTTCGGGCTTCATGCCCAAGCGTCCTACAATCAGCATCTTGTCATAAGGCGGCTCAACCTCACAGCCGTCGGCCACCTTGTCGGACAGGTTCATCAAAAATTTGGCCACCTGCTGCGCGCCAGTCTGGGCCTTGAGTTATTCAAGCTGTGCGACCACCGAATGCAGATGGGTAAAGGTCGAAGTCAGGATCGATACGCGAATCTCAGGGTCTTCGCGCATCAGGGACAAAAAAACCGGGTTGGGAAGGTGCATCACTACACAGGCCAATATGGCTTCTACCCGTGTTAGCGCCATGCTCATCGTCATGACATTTCGCAACGCGATCACCGTTGCACAGTTTAGCTAGTGAGATCGGTACCCAGCGCGGCCCACCGCACTGCCTTAACGAAAGTCAGGCCCATGGCAGAGTAGCGTTATGGTAAAAAGGCCAGCCACATTCATGAATTCAAAAAAATGCCGTGGTATTGCCTTGAAATAAGGGGATTGATTGGCGACTGTTGCTGAAAATACCTATTGAATGGTGGTTTATGTGCCAAAAGTTCTGACTGAAATGAACGGCGCGCGCAAAAAAGGTGGTGAGTTGTAAATGGCAAACTATTCCTACATTGGATATGATCCCGACGTCATCACGGTGGGGTCGGGCCAGGTCATTTTGGACACCGATTTTGACCCGGCCACTGACCGGCACGTTTTCAATGTCGAGGATGCAGCAGGCGGTGACATTCTGTCACGACCCGGGAATCCAACGCTGCCCGATACCGGCACCGTCTTTAACGGCGACTTCAACAGCAACGAAAGCGGCGATGACTTAACACAGACCGGTACGGTCACCAATCTGGACGGGTCCACAACATTTTTCAGTGGTGATATTTACCTTGAAGAATCCTATATTCTGACCGATCCGGACGGTGGCACCATCACCGTCTACCGGGTCGAGGTCGAGGGTGACCTGGCAGGCTATATTACGTCAGAGCCTTTGGAACCCGGCACTGCCTATTCGATGACGATTGTCAACGTCACGCCAGGCAATGCGCCTGATACAACCGACCCCACATCCATCGTTGACGTGCCCTGCTTTACGGCTGGCACACTGATCCGGACACCGGGTGGAGATATTGCGATCGAACGTCTGAGTGTAGGCGATTTGGTTGAGACGATGGACCGGGGTCCGCAGCGTATCCGCTGGATCGGTGCGCGTACGCTGACCAGTCAAAAGCTGTCGGAAAAGCCCAAACTGCGCCCGATCCGCATCGCCGCCGGTGCATTAGGCAGCGGACTGCCTCAGCGCGACTTACTTGTTTCCCCGCAACACCGGATGCTGGTGCGGTCCGCCATTGCAATCCGAATGTTCGAAACCAGCGAAATCCTCGTGGCCGCGCACGCGCTGGTTGGAATTTCCGGTATCTCGGTCGAGGAAAACACTCAAACCGTCGAGTATTATCACATGCTGTTCGAACAGCATGAGATCGTCTTTGCCCAAGGTGCCCCATCGGAAAGTCTGTTTGCTGGCGCCGAGGCCCTCAGGACGGTGCCGGCTGCGGCACGGGCAGAAATGCTGGAACTGTTTCCCGCCTTGGCCACAGAGGATTTCGTACCACCATCAGCGCGTCCGATCCCGGCCAAAGGCAAGCAGGTTCGGCATATGGTGCAACGCCACATCAAGAACAACCGATCTTTGATCGAGTAATCGAATACAATTGAAGAGCAACAGCGACCTTAATTGTGTTAGGCAAAACAACCCCATAAGGGGCTGAAAAGCATCTTTTCCAATTGAACGGAAATGGTAGGTGGCGGAGACGAAGGGATTCGAACCCTCGAGACCCTTCCGGGCCTACTCCCTTAGCAGGGGAGCGCCTTCGACCACTCGGCCACGTCTCCGCTGGCCGGTATATCCTTGCATGTCGACCAGATACAAGACGATTTTGATCAAGCGCGATATTTTTCTGAATTCGAATGCGCCGGGGCTGCTGAGATGCATTTGCTTGGCGACAGTGCTGCCCCATCTGTTTCCTAGTGCGATTTGGAACTATGAGGAGCGTCACTACAACGTTAACCCGGTTCCTCAGCTTCGATTGCGGCCCGCATGAGGAACAGAGTCGCCGGATCTAGTTCGCTTTGGGCCATGATAGCCTCAAAGTTGGGGTTCAATGCGTTGGTACCCCAAGGTCGTACAGCCAGGGCAATCCAGATCGCAACAGTGCTGTCTTTGTCCAACTGATGCCTAAACACATCCAGGATCCGGGACCGCAAATCGGGATAGGTCGTTCCGCCATCGGCCAGACTGCGGATCAGGATGCGCTTTTCGTCGGCGGAGCGTTCAGGCCGTTGCAGCGACTTTTCGATTTCAAGGATTGCCCGATCCCCATCAACTGTGATTCCCGCCAGCCCCCAGTCGTATAGGTTGAGGTTTCCGCTGCGAAGCGCGCTTTGATAGCCAAGCCTTACGCGTTCTTTAGCCTTCGGATCCGACTGAAGACCCAACAATCGGATAAGTGCCGGCGCGTAGGCTAAACGATTGGGATTGCGAAGATCCTGCAATAATTGTGCGGTTGGCACAGCATCGGTCAGGTGGGTCAAAAGCCAATAGGGCGCGCGGTGGATTTCGATCAGCGCCGTGTTGCGCAACAGGCGATCTTCATGTGTGAGATAGGCACTGAAAAAGGCAACCTGCGCCGCGCGATCCGGCGCGCCACTGGCCCAGCCCTGCCCCTCGGCACGCAGTGTTTTAAGGAAGTGGGCCCTGTCCGGTGTCATCAGGAACCCTTTGGTCCAACCACTGGGCAGGCTGCGACCGGCCTTGTCCTGAAACCTCGTCCCGTAGACCATCAAAACCGTTCTGTCCGGATTCGCACGAAAGGCGGATCGCGTAACGCTGTCGACCAGGAAAGGTATTTCGGGCAACGCCCCAACCTGTTCCGGCGTGCCTTTCAAAACCGAAACGGGGGAGAACCTGAAAGGGTTGTCTGGCGATGGTGCCGCCAGCACGATAACACGCGCCGAAAGAATCCGGTCCGCCAGAGAATATTCCGGAAGCTCAACGCAGACGCCGCAGGCTTGGGCAGGGCGGGAATGGAAGCCCACGCAAAGCGCGAACACCGCAAACAATTGCAAGACGCGCCACATGGATCACGCTCCGTCTAATAGCACCCCAGCCTGAATGCGGGCTTTCGGGTTTCCTGACCATGTTATCCGAAAACCGGGTATTCAGCGAATGTATTGCAGGCTGCAACGGTTGCACATAGTTGGTGCACTTACATCAGGTCGTTTTCCACATCCTCTGCTGAGATGCCCAGTGCATCCAAGCCATTTTCAAGATGATCCGACATATGCGGCGTACCGATCAGGTAGTCTGCGCAAGGGGTCGAAGCTTCGGACTTGGCGGTTGCAATAGCCTCAGGCAGATCTTCGGCGAAAAAGCTTTCTCGCCCAACCCACATGACAGCCACCAGTTCGGCCTGTTCGTCCTCGCTCATCCGGTCAATAAAGGCGCGCAATTCGCCCTCGGCACGACCCAATTCGCGCCCCATCATTGCAACCTGAGCAATTTTCCTTGGCGAAATTTCCATCATGACCCAACTCCTCGTATTCGCGGTTTCAATAGTACCACAACCATGAGGAAGGGGCTGAGTCTTTGATCTTAAGCAAAGACCTAAGGGCTAAGGCTTGCGACTGCGGGATATCGGCTGATCGGGCACAGGGGCGGTTCGGAACGGGACAAACCGTGCCTTCTTGATCTTAAGTTTGATCGCCTGCCACACAATAAGGAAAAACGCACGTCGCGCACCGAAGGGGCGCCGCAGCAACGACCACAGGATCGCCCGGTTGGTCAGCGGCGCGCGCGGCCCGGTCAGGGTGGCAATCAATCCACCCGCTTTTCGACCATAGTCAATCCAGACGCCGATACGCTCGGGGCGATGGTCAAAGCGAAACTCATACGTCCCTTCGATCTTTTGAAACGGTGAGACATGCATCAGCTTGTCCGCAACGATGCGATCCGTCGGCTGGATCGGCGCAAACCCGGGATTGTTGCACAGATAGCTGTGGCGCGTGCCGTAGGTGTTCGTAACCTCGGCTACCACCGCATATAGCTGTTCACCGGCATCGAAGCAGAACCAGAAGCTGACCGGATTGAAAACATGCCCCAGCACCCGTGGCTGCGTCAGCAACTCAAGCCTTGCAGGTTGCGTCACACCCATTTCGTCGAATTTAACTCGCAACCACGCCGCACTCTGCCCTTTGCCGGGTTCACCGCCGTGGTCACGGTCTCGCCAATACATCGCATTGGCGCGGTTCATCGAAAACAAAAGCGGTGTGTCAGGCCGGGCTTCGGGGTCCAGCAGGATGTAATCAATGGAATACCGAAACGCATTCTCGATCCTGCCTTTTCGACCGTGGTAAGTATGGCCTGAAATATGGTCGATCCTGTTCATTCTCGGCTGTGTTCCAGTATTCCTGTAAGCTGTTCAAGTGGCGCTGTTTTTTTCGTCATGTACATACGTATCATACGAAACATGGTCCGGTTTGGATTAATTTCGCATCACAATGTGATCCAGCTTGGGTGTCGCTGCGTATTGTTGTTATGTTTACCGAGATCGATACCGCGACCTTGGATGAACCGGTGGCCAGCAGGCCTTCACAGAAACCGTGGCGCGCAAAGAAACGCATCAAGGGAAAACCGGTGAACCGAGCGCAAGACAGTTGTGACAAACGAGCTGGGTGGGTGGACCACGTCAGACGCATAAGGGACACGCAGGACCAGGTCGCCTTTGCTGAGTTGTTTCAGCATTTCGCGCCGCGGATCAAGGCGTTCCTGATCAAGTCGGGCTCAGATGCGGCCATGGCCGAAGAGTGCGCACAAGAGGTGATGGTCACGCTGTGGCACAAGTCACATTTGTTCGACCCCACGCGGGCAACCGTGGCCACATGGGTGTTTACGATCGCCCGGAACAAGCGCATCGACGTCCTGCGCAAACAACGCCGACCCGAGCCCGAAGAACTGGGATGGGGACCCGAAGCTGAACCGGAGCAGGACGACATACTCGTGCTGCAACAGGAGACCGCGCAGCTGCGCAACGCGATGACCGCGCTGCCAGAGGCGCAAAGACAACTGATCGAGAAGGCCTATTTTGGCGATCTGAGCCATCGAGAAATCGCTTCTCAGACTGGATTGCCACTGGGAACGATCAAATCACGGATACGGCTGGCGCTGGACCGCTTGCGCCATGCGATGAATTGAGATGACGGATATGAGCAATAAGATCAAACATCACCTGACAGACGACCTGCTGATGGCTTACGCCGCAGGCACTCTGCCCGAGGCTTTCGACCTGATGGTCGCGACACATCTGTCCCTGTGCAATCAATGTCGTGCGCAGGCCGAAAGCTTTGACGCCGTTGGCGGATATGTCCTGGAAGAACAGGACGAGACCGTTGCGATGAACGACAAAGCACTTGCGGAAACGATGGCTTTGATCGCAAACGGTGCGCCGATTGCCAAACCCAGGCGACCCGGCTGCTCGGTTTTGCCAACCCCGTTGCAGGATTACGTGGGCGGTGACGTGAATGACATCCGCTGGCGGCCAATCGGCATGGGGGTCAAACAGGCGATCCTGCCGACGACCGGCGAAGCAACAGCTCGGTTGCTGTTCATTCCGGCGGGGACCGCAGTTCCGGATCACAGCCATAATGGTGTAGAGCTGACAATGGTTCTGCAGGGCGCGTTTTCGGATGAGGTCGACCGTTTTGCCCGTGGCGATGTGGAGATTGCAGATGAAGACCTGCACCATACGCCGACAGCCGACATCAGCGGAGATTGCATTTGTCTGGCTGTCACTGACGCGCCGCTGAAATTCAACAAGCTGATGCCGCGTCTGTTCCAACCGTTCCTGAAGATCTGACGCAATCAGCGCTCATGTGGTACCCTGCCCTGCAAGCTGAGTGGTGGAGGCATTTGAAATGATCCGGACTATGTTGTTTATCGTTGCCCTTATGGGTTTTTCATCTGTCGCTTCTGCCCAGTTGGTCGCTGACGTGAAGTTCGAACCGGGCAATTTCGGGACAATGGTCAATGGTACCGTCACTGGAAACGAGTACTTCGACTACAAGTTGGGTGCAAAAGCCGGACAAGAGATGTTTGCCGACCTGAAGGTAAGCGACACAAATGGCTATGGCGTGATCTACTTCAACATCCTGCCGCCGGACAGTGATGGTTTCGCGATCTACAACGGCTCGATCGACGGGAATACCGCGCGCATCGAATTGCCTGAGGATGGAGACTACACAATCCGGGTCTACCTGATGGGCAATGACCGCGATTCGGACAAGACGGTCGGCTACAATCTGGATCTGTCAATCCAGTAATGCCTAGCCTTCGGACTGGCCCAGAGGCACAACGTTGGTCTGATCGTCAGGCGCCAGTTCCTCGAAATCGAAGTTATCCAACCGCTGTGCCCGGCGGCCAGCCTTTTCCGCGCTGATCTTGATTTCCGAGATATCCTTGGCCGCTTGCCCAAAATGGCGGTCCAGATTGCCGACCCGATCACCCAAACGCTCAACATCCTTGTGCAGCAAACCCAGTTCTTTGCGGATCGCCCCAGCTTGTTCCCGCATCCGCGCGTCTTTGAGGATCGCACGCATCGTGTTCAGTGTCGCCATGCAGGTGGTGGGCGAGACGATCCACACGCGTTTGGTGAAACTCTCCTGCACCAGTTCAGGAAATTTGGCATGAAGTTCGGCATAGACCGCCTCGGACGGTAGGAACATCAGTGCTCCATCTGCCGTTTCACCGTCCAGAATGTACTTCTCGGAAATATCTGTAATGTGCTTACGCACCGTGCTGCGGAACATCTGAACCGCCGCCTTCAACTCCATGTCATTGGTCGAACCGATCAGCGCCTCATAGGCCTCCAACGGGAACTTGCTGTCGATGACAATCGGTCCTGGAGGGTTCGGGAGGTTGATCAGGCAATCTGCGCGCCGTCCATTCGACAGGGTTGCCTGCAGCTGGAAACTATCCGAAGGCAGCGCCTTAGAGACGATATCATTCAGCTGAATCTCTCCGAAAGCACCACGCGTTTGCTTGTTCGACAGGATATCCTGCAAAGACAGCACGTCGCCCGACAGTTTTGTGATATTGTCCTGCGCCTTGTCGATGGCGGCCAGACGTTCCTGCAGTTGTGTCAGCGATGTCGCGGTTTGTTTGGATGATCCATGCAGGGATTCCTTCATCCGCTCCTGCATCTCGCCCAAGGCACGTGCCGATTTAATCGCGTTATCCGCCAGTCGGTCATTCATCTGCTGCTGGACCGAGGACAGGCGGGATTCAACCGTTTGGATCACCTGCACCTGCGCATTGGCCTGTGTGTCCGAAACATGTTGCAATCCGCCGCGCAATTGTTCCTGCCCTTGCCCCAACTGCTGCACATGCTGGCCCAGGTGCGCCATCTGGCGGGACAGAGGTTCCGCCATCCTGGCCGACCGGTTGGCTGCGCGTAGCGACAGGAACAGCAACAACAAGATCAGCGTAACAACCCCACCCACGGTCAGGATCACGGGGTCGTTCAGTGCATATTGTGTTCCTGCAATCTCGATCATGTCGCCTCGGGTGTTCTTGTTTTATTCTCCATAGCCCAACCAAGCCAATGGATCAACTGCGGCCGAACAATCGCTCGATATCGCTCAGCTTCAATTCCACATAAGTCGGCCGCCCGTGGTTGCACTGACCGGAATGGGGCGTGGCCTCCATTTCCCGTAGTAGGGCGTTCATTTCTTCGGCCCGCATACGGCGACCCGACCGGACCGAGCCGTGACAGGCCACCCGGCTGAGGATCGCCTCAATCCGCGCTTGTACCATCTGGCTTTCGCCCTGATCGGCCAGTTCATCCAATATATCAAGGATCATCGCCCGCGCGTCCACCTCGCCCAGAATGGCGGGCGTTTCACGCACAGCGACCGCACCGCCGCCAAAGGGTTCAATCGTCAGACCCAGCTTTGTCAGGTCATCCGCAACCTGCATCAGGCGCGCGCAATCGCTATCGGACAGTTCAACAATTTCCGGGATCAGAAGCGCCTGCGCTGCGACGCCGTTCTCGGCCATCTGGTTTTTGAGCCTTTCATAAACCAGCCGCTCATGTGCCGCATGTTGATCTACGATCACCATGCCGTCTGCAGTTTGGGCGATGATGTAGTTCTCATGCACCTGCCCGCGCGCCGCCCCCAAAGGCAGGTCTTCGACCGGTGTTTCTGGGACCGAAGCCGGTTCGACAATGCTGCCGCTGTAGTCCTGAGACAGTTCGGCAAATCCCGGTGCCTGTGCCTGATACGCCACTTTTCGAGCAGCTGGCGAGGGACGGTCCATCTGATAGACGCGTGCCGGCGCAGGTTGTGCCGGTTCCGGACGCATAGCGCCCAAAGTCGCATTCGCCACTGAGGAGGAGGCCCTGTGCCCGGCCTCGGCCAGCGCGTGCCTCAAGGCCGAGACGATCAACCCGCGCGCGACGCCCGGATCGCGGAACCGGACCTCGGACTTTGCCGGATGCACATTCACGTCGACCAACGTCGGATCGCAGTCGATGAACAATGCTGCTGCCGGATGACGATCCCGGCTGAGGAAATCGAAATAGGCCGCCCGCAGCGCGCCCGTCAGCATCTTGTCGCGCACAGGACGACCATTGACGAACAGATACTGCTCCACCGCCGCACCGCGCGAATAGGTCGGCAAGGCGGCGTAACCGTACAACCGGATCCCCTCGCGCGTGGCATCGATCTGCAGGGCATTTTCAGCAAACTCGCGCCCGATCACGCGGGCCAGTCGGGCGTGAAGCGCGTCAAACAGATCACCATTTTCGCGGTCGGCGCGGAAGGTCACGCGCCCCTCTCCACCACCAGAGACGTCACGCAGAGTGAAAGTTACCGCAGGTTCGGCCATGGCAAGACGTTTGACTGTATCGGAAATCGCCTGCGCTTCAGCCCGGTCGGTGCGCATAAATTTCAATCGCGCAGGCGTGGCGAAAAAGAGATCGCGCAGTTCAACCACCGTGCCAGCACGTAAGGCGGCAGGTTTCACCGCCTCGATCCGACCACCCGCCACATGGACCGAGGCCGCCTCGCCCCCCGGCACCCGGCTGGTAATGGTCAGGCGCCCGACGGCGCCGAGCGATGGCAGCGCCTCACCCCGAAACCCGAAGGTGTGGATATTCAACAAATCGGACCCATCAATTTTCGAGGTCGCGTGGCGCGACAGGGCCAATGGCAGATCCTCAGCGGCAATCCCACAGCCATCATCGGTGACGCGAATCAGCGTCTTACCCCCATCGGCAATGTCGATCGCGACGCGGGTTGCGCCAGCGTCGATGGCATTTTCCACCAATTCCTTGACTGCAGAAGCCGGACGTTCAACAACCTCGCCTGCGGCAATACGGTTGATTGCTGCGTCGTCAAGTTGCCGGATGACCGGTCGATTTTCGCTGATATTGGGGTGTGCCTGCGCCATACCACCAGACCTAGCACATACGCGCGCGATTCTGCCACCGCTTTGGCTTGCATTTAATGTGAGGAGGGGGCGTTCGAACAATCGCACGGTGCCAGCCTAGACTTGCGGTCAGTCTGGGCGCGATTGCTCGAACGATCCGGAGTGAGTGGTGGTCATCCAATAATCAACGGGTCATTTCATACCACGAATACGGTTTCACGATGCGAAGACTCTCTGGGCCTCAAGTCGGGTGGCGAAGTTTGGCCGATACCACGCAGGACCCAGCGGCGAGAAAATGCCGGGTCACGCGGTTCCGGGTGCACCCGCCCGGGTCCGGCACGGCCCCCACAAAGCCGTAAGCGCAAGGATCAGGCCGGACATTGTTGCGATCATGCCCGCAGCACTGACCGCGTCCGCCGCCCCCAGCCAGAGCGGACCATATCCGGCCAGCACATACCCGGAGACGGCCGACAGGATGGCAAAGACGATGCTCCATGCGATCTGGGTTTCCAGCCGGTTGGTCATCATGCGCGCCGCTGCGGGTGGGCAAATGAACATGGCAATCACAATGATCGAACCCACGGCGTCAAATGCCGCCACGGCGGCAATAGCTGCCGTGATCACCAAAGCCATACCCAGAACTCCGGTCCGAACACCAATGGTACGCGCAAACCCTTCGTCAAAGGTGGAAATCTTCAGCGGCCGCCAGAACAGCCATACAAAGACAGATACCGCCAGCAAAGTCAGCGCAATCCGAGGCAATTCCGGCGGCAACCCCGCCAGCGCCACAGGATCCAACACCGAAGACCAGCCCACAGCGTCCAACCAGATCAGGCTTTCCAGATTGCCATAAAGCGCATGTTCAACATCCAAGTGTACGGTCGAAGTATCGGTTTGTTCGAGCAGCAGCACACCGGCTGCAAACATCGTGGTGAAAACCACCCCCATCGCGGCACCCGCCTCGATCTGCCCCAGCCGCCTGACAGCTTCGATCAGAACCACAGCCACCACTGCCGCGCCCGCGGCGCCCAGCATCATTGGCCAGGTCGAAATCGTTCCGGTCAGCAGAAAGGCCACGACAATACCCGGCAGCACCACATGGCTGATCGCATCCCCGATCAAGGCCTGTTTGCGCAGGACCAGGAAGTTCCCGGGCAAAGCGCAGGCGATGGCGGCAAACGTGCCGATCAGCAAGGGTGTCAAAGACAGGGGTACGAATTCTTCACCGCTCATGCCGGAACCTCCTGCGGGCCGCCGATCTGGCGGTCGATCTCAGCGATCTGATCTTGGGTCAGGACGGTTTCGATGTCCCGCAACCCGTCATAGAGCGCAGCCGTTGCCTCATGCATCTGATCAGCCCTGACGATTTCCCAGCGCCTTTCATCGCGCAACGCCTTGGCCGCGCGCGCCTTGCCTGTTTCGGTGGCCACGCCATCCGCCCGCGCCAAACCGGCACGCCGCAAGAGACGCAAGGTCAGTGGCTCATAGATCTTTTGCCCTTGCGCCAGTGCCAGCAGACCCTGCCGAATATGAACCCGGCGCTGGAACCGCAGGTGCCGCAGAACCGCTGCCAGAACTCCACGGACAGGCGCAAGTAACAGTGACAGTGCGAAAAAGCCAAAGCTGACCAGTACAATGATCGGGCCGGTGGGCAGATTGGGGGCCGAGGCTGACATCGCCGCACCCAGATAGCCCGCCAACCCTCCGGCCAGTCCAGCCAGCAGCACCACGCGGTCCGAACGGTCCGTCCAGAAACGCGCCGTGACAGGTGGGATAATCAGCAGCGCCACAATCAGGATCAGCCCGACAATTTTCAGGCCCACCACAGTAACTGCCATGACCAGCCCCATCATCGCCAGATCAATCCGGTGCACCGGCAGGCCCCGGGCAGCAGCGTATTCAGGGTCGAAGGCGACCATGGTCATAGGTCGGCGAATGATCATGACGAGCAACAGCGTCGCTGCCCCACCGATTGCGATGACCAGCGCATCCGCCCACAACATCCCTGCGGTTGAGCCCAGCAGGAACCCTTCCAGCCCGGCCTGACGACCGACGCCCATGGTCTGGATCACGGTCAGCAGAACGATGCCGAGACCGAAAAACACCGACAGGATGGCACCAATGGCGGCATCCTCGGCCAGTCGCGTGTGGCGAGTCAGCCAGTTCATGCAAAGCAAACCGACCCAAGCCGACACCGCCGATCCGGCCAGCAGACCGATCAGATTGCGCCCATCGCCGCCAAGGGCGACCAAAACCATGAACCCAAGGCAGACGCCGGGCAGCGTCGCGTGGCTGATGGCGTCGCTGACCAGCGCGCGTTTGCGCAGGAACAGGAACGTGCCGGTCACACCAGCGGATATACCCAGCAAGGTCGCACCAATCGCGACCAGCGTGGCGTTATAGCCCAGCTGAAGGGTCAGAGCATCCCAAAGCATGATTTACCCCAATGCGCGTGAAATCTGGTCGATTTGGGCTGTGGCCAAACGGCCGCCATACGCCGATTGCAGGGTTTCAGCGGTAAAGGCCTCGGCCACAGTTCCCTCAGCCACTTTGCGGGTATTGATCAGGAATACATGGTCGAAATAATCAGTCACCGTGGCCAGATCGTGATGTACGACGACAACGGTCTTGCCAGCCTCTTTCAGCGACTTCAACACTGCGATTATTGCTTTTTCTGTCGCGGCATCGACACCGGCAAAGGGCTCATCCAGCAGATAAAGATCGGCATCCTGCGCCAGAGCACGCGCAAGGAAAACGCGCTGTTGCTGGCCGCCTGAAAGCTGACCAATTTGGCGGTCGGCAAAATCGCGCATCCCGACCCGGTTCAGGCAGTCCATAGCCCGGGACATATGCCGAGCACGGACGCGGCCCAACAACCCCAGCTCGCGGGACAGGCCCATCAACACAACGTCAATCACACGCGTCGGGAAATCCCAGTCGACGCTGGCGCGTTGTGGTACATACGCGATCCTGGCACGCTGTTTCTCAAGCGGTTCACCAAAAACCGAAACCTGCCCGGACAGGGGTGAGACAATACCCAGCGCCGCCTTCAGAAGCGTAGACTTCCCCGCCCCGTTTGGTCCGATGATCGCCGTCATCGCGCCGGGCTGCACGGTCATATCCACCGAAAACACGGCGGGTTTCTGACCGTAAGAAACAGTCAGACCGCGAATGACCAGAGGGCAGTCCTTTGTAGTTTTCTCAGCAACCGAAGCACCCTGATGCGCAGCCAGCGACAGCATCGTTCAGGACCCCGCCGACAATTTGCCGTTCATGCCATGCTCGGGCACGTCTGCGCCCAACGCCCCGGCAATCACAGAGATGTTGTGATCCAGCATCCCGATATACGTACCCTCGTACGTGCCCGGTTCACCCATCGCGTCGGAATACAGCTCTCCACCGATGCCAACATCATGGCCTTTGGCCGCGGCCCCTTCGATCAGCGCGCGCATGGACCGATCAGAAACCGAGCTTTCGACAAACACCGCCGTCAGCTGTTGATCTACCAAGGTATCGACCAGTTCGCCGATCCGGTTCAAACCGGCCTCGGACTGGGTCGAGATGCCCTGAATGCCAAGCACTTCATAGCCGTATTCCTCACCGAAATAGCCAAAGGCGTCATGCGCCGTTACAAGCACACGGTTGTTTTCCGGCACGTCGGCCAGCACTTGTTTGCCGTAGGCTTCCAACTGATCAATCTCGGCCAGATGTGTCTGCGCGTTCGCGGCGAAAAAATCAGCAGCTTCGGGGCGCGCGTCTGTCAGGGCTTTTTGAACTTCGACCACCACATCGCGCCAGACGGCCGGGCTCATCCATACATGCGGGTCATACTTGTCGGCATAATCGTCATGTGCGCGCAGCTTGGACTTATCGACACCCTCGGCAACAGCCACGACCGGACGTTTGCGCCCAAGATCATGGAAAAAGTTTTCCATCTGCGCTTCAAGGTAAAGACCGTGCCACAGGATCAAATCCGCCCGGGTCATAGCCACGATATCGCTGCGGGTCTGACGGTAAGCATGCGGGTCGACGCCCGGGCCCATCAGGCCTTTGACCTCCACCCGTTCCCCACCGATCTGACGCGCCGCATCAGCGATCATGCCTGTGGTTGCAACCACTTTCAGCGGTGCCTCGGCCCAGGCTGTGACCGGCAAAGCGGCGGCAAAAGCCAAAGCCGCAAGAAAACTACGACGAATCATTTCTGACCCCATTTAGGTATCCTCTTGAGAATGAATATGCGAACCATTCGCAACTAAGTCAACGTCATTGCGAATTATTCGCAAGAAAACATTAAATTTGTCCATTTGGTCAAAAAAATTGCACGCGCAAGGCCGCCGTGCCTTCCAATTAGCGCCAAGCCGTGCGAATTTGGCGCAAACCTCCCAAAGGATGTGAAGATGGAAACGCAGAGCTCAGAAAGCCCCGTGCGCACCGCGCATCTGCCGCAAGTGACCGAGCCTAGAAACCCTGGAATGGAATTGGATCTGGACTGGGTACGCGCCGTGCAGGTCAATACTTCGGCCATTGAACGCCGCGCCGCGACCCTGCCCGGTCGTCGGTCTGTCAAAAAAGAGTATCAGGCCGCATGGCTGTTGAAGGCGGTCACGATGATCGACCTGACCACCCTGTCGGGTGACGATACGGTCGGACGTGTGCGCCGTCTGTGTGCCAAGGCACGGCAACCCGTTGCACCTTCGGTTCTGAAAGCGCTGGATATGCCGCCTATCACAACCGGGGCCGTTTGCGTCTATCACGACATGATCGAAACCGCCGTGGACGCTCTGCATGGCACCGGCATCCCTGTTGCTGCGGTTTCCACCGGCTTCCCGGCAGGTTTGTCGCCATTCCATCTGCGCGTGGCCGAGATCGAAGAAAGCGTGAAGGCCGGTGCCGAGGAAATTGACATCGTGATCTCGCGCCGTCACGTCCTGTCTGGCGACTGGCAAGCTTTGTATGACGAGATGAAGGCCTTCCGCGTCGCCTGCGGCGATGCGCATGTCAAAGCCATCCTCGCCACCGGAGAGCTGGGCAGCCTGCGCAACGTCGCGCGCGCCTCGCTGGTCTGCATGATGGCCGGGGCGGATTTCATCAAGACTTCAACCGGCAAGGAAAGCGTCAACGCCACCTTGCCTGTTTCGCTGGTCATGATCCGCGCGATCCGCGACTATTATGACCGAACCGGATACCGGGTCGGCTATAAACCGGCAGGCGGCATCTCGAAAGCCAAGGACGCGCTGGTTTATCTGTCGCTGATCAAGGACGAACTGGGCGACCGCTGGCTGGAACCTGACCTGTTCCGCTTTGGCGCGTCATCGCTGCTGGGCGATATCGAACGGCAATTGGAACATTATGTAACGGGCGCGTATTCCGCCGGTTACCGTCACTCTATGGGCTGAGGACAAGAACAATGACAGTCAAAGAGATTTTCGAAACCATGGACTATGGCCCCGCCCCCGAAAGCGCGGCTGAAGCGCTGGCCTGGCTAGTCGATCAGGGCGACAAGTTCGGTCACTACATCGACGGTGCCTTTACCAAGCCGGGTAAGGGGTTTGAGAGCCGCAACCCAGCGACCGGAGAGGTGCTGGCTAAGCTGACACAGGCGAAACAAGCCGATGTGGATGCCGCCGTTACTGCCGCACGTAAAGCGCAGCCGAAATGGGAGAAGCAGGGCGGCGCAGGCCGCGCTAGGTACCTCTATGCCATCGCGCGCCTGTTGCAGAAGCATTCGCGTTTGTTTGCCGTGCTGGAAAGCCTCGACAACGGCAAACCGATCCGGGAGTCACGTGATATCGACATCCCGCTGGCGCAGCGGCATTTTTACTATCACGCGGGCATGGCGCAGCTGATGGAAAGCGAACTGCCCGATGCCGAGGCGTTGGGTGTCTGCGGGCAGATCATCCCGTGGAACTTCCCCTTGCTGATGCTGGCGTGGAAGATTGCCCCGGCACTTGCGATGGGCAACACCGTGGTTCTGAAACCAGCCGAGTACACTTCGCTGACCGCACTTTTGTTTGCTGACATTTGCACGCAGGCCGGGCTGCCCAATGGCGTGGTCAACATCGTCACTGGTGACGGCGCAGTGGGCGAGATGATCGTGAACGCGGATGTGGACAAGATCGCCTTTACCGGCTCGACAGTTGTGGGCCGCCGCATCCGTGAAGCAACCGCGGGTTCCGGCAAGGAACTGACATTGGAGCTGGGCGGCAAGTCGGCCTACGTCGTCTTTGATGATGCCGATATCGACAGTGCCATCGAAGGTCTGGTCGACGCGATCTGGTTCAATCAGGGGCAGGTCTGCTGTGCCGGCTCACGCCTGTTGGTGCAGGAAGGCATCGCTGATCGTTTCCATGACAAGTTGCGCGCACGGATGGACAAGCTGCGCATCGGCGATCCGCTGGATAAATGCATTGATGTGGGCGCGGTTGTAGACCCGGTCCAACTGCAAACCATCAAAAGCATGGTCGAAAGCAACACCGCTGGTCACGTGCACCAAGCCGCGTGCGATCTGCCGGCGAACGGGTGTTATTACCCCCCGACGCTGATCTCGGGCCTCGAAACTTCCGACCCGCTAATGCAGGAAGAGATCTTTGGCCCCGTGCTGGTGTCCTCAACCTTCCGTACACCGGAAGAGGCGGTCGAACTGGCCAACAACACCCGTTACGGGCTGGCCGCGACGGTCTGGACCGAGAATGTGAACCTGGCGCTGGATATCGCACCTAAGTTGGTCGCGGGCGTGGTTTGGGTGAATGCCACCAACCTGTTCGACGCGGCAGCCGGATTCGGTGGCGTGCGCGAAAGCGGCTTTGGCCGTGAAGGCGGCTGGGAAGGTTTGACCGCGTACACCAAGCCCAAAGGCAAAGCTAAGCCATTGGCGAAGGTCGAAGCGGGGACCGGCGAAGGCGCTCCGGTCGATCCGATTGACCGTACCGCCAAGATGTATGTCGGAGGCAAGCAGGCGCGGCCTGATAGCGGCTATTCGAAACCCGTCTGGGGTAAATCCGGGCTGTTGGGCCACGTGGGCCTCGCCAATCGCAAGGACGTCCGCAATGCAGTTGAAGCTGCGGCAGGGGCCAATGGATGGTCCAAGACCACCGGCCATCTGCGGGCACAGATCCTGTATTACATCGGCGAAAACCTCTCGGCCCGTGCCGATGAATTCGCCGCGCGCATCGACGCAATGACCGGCAAGAAGGACGGCGCGAAAGAGGTCGAGGCTTCAATCCAGCGTCTGTTCACAGCCGCAGCCTGGGCCGACAAGTACGACGGTCAGGTGCACGGCGTTCCGATCCGTGGCGTGGCGATTGCCATGAAGGAATCCGTGGGTGTCATCGGCGCGCTGTGCGCGGATGAGGCACCTCTGTTGGGTCTGGTCTCGGCCATGGCCCCGGCGATTGCGATGGGGAACCGGACAGTCCTGGTGGCTTCGGAGCCCTACCCGCTGGCAGCGACTGATTTCTACCAGATTCTCGAGACGTCGGACGTCCCCGCTGGCGCGGTCAACATCCTGACCGGCAGCCACGCGGAACTGGCGAAACCGCTGGCCTCGCACCTGAACGTCGATGCAGTCTGGTCGTTCTCATCCACCGACCTGTCGAAAGAGATCGAGGTCGTTTCGGCCGGGAACCTGAAACGGACCTGGGTGAATAACGCGACGGCAATCGATTGGGGCGTGGACCATTCTCGCCGCTTCCTGCAGGCTGCGACCGAAGTCAAAAACATCTGGGTGCCCTACGGCGAGTAGGGCTCCCCGCCAAGGGAGGCCTACATGGACTTTTCAGGAAAAACCGTCATCGTCATTGGCGGAACCAGCGGTATCAATCGCGGCATTGCCGAGGCCTTTGCGACCTCGGGTGCCAAACTGGCCGTCGCCAGCCGGTCGCAGGAAAAGGTCGATGACACTGTTGCCGCGCTGAAAGAAGCGGGCGCACAGGACGCCATCGGCGCGGCGTTCGATGTACGTGACCCGGAGGCCGTGGCAAACGGGCTGAAACAGTTCCACGACGCGTTCGGTGACTTCGACGTGCTGGTATCGGGCGCGGCGGGCAACTTCCCGGCATTGGCGGCAGAGATGTCGGTCAATGCGTTTAAGACCGTGATCGATATCGACCTAATGGGCACGATCCACGTGATGAAGGGGGCCTATCCTTTCCTCAAGCGTCCGGGTACCAGCATCATCAACATCTCGGCCCCGCAATCCTATCTGCCCTATGAAGGTCAGTCCCACGTCTGCGCCGCAAAGGCAGGCGTGGATCAAATCACCCGCACCCTGTCGATGGAATGGGGTGTCGAGGGTATCCGTGTGAACTCGGTCGTGCCGGGTTTTATCGAGGGCACTGAAGGGGCCAAGCGTCTGGCCCCTACGCCAGATGCCGGAGAAGCGTTGCGCAAGGACGTCCCCTTGGGCCGTTGGGGTCAGCCGCAGGACGTGGCGAACGCCTGTATGTTCCTAAGCTCCGACCTGGCCAGTTATATCAGCGGCACGGTATTGGCCGTAGACGGCGCGCTGTACCAGCGTGGCTCGGGCAAGTTCGGCCAGATGATGGGGCAAATGTTGCGCGCGCAGGCGAAAGCACGCTCATAAGACCCATTAACCTGTGAGGTTGTTCATTTACGGCTTCACGTAATTGGCACAGCGTAAGACCCATTCATTGCGAGGGTGGGTCCTTACATGCTGAATAGTCCATTTGAATTTACCGAGTTTGTCGAATTGGCCACCATGATCGGCGTAGCCGGGGCTGGCCTTTACATTCTGAACTACTTTTTACTGCAAATCGGCATAGTCCGCGGCAATGGCGTGCTCTACCCGGTTCTGGTTATCGTTGCAGCAACCTGCGTTCTGATCAGCATGGTTGAAGAATTCAATCTTGCCGGTTCGATCATACAGATGGCCTATATCGCGATCTCGGTCATCGGATTGCTGCGCGGATACCTTTCGCGGCATCTCATTCGCTTTTCCGCAGCCGAGCGCCAGTTCATCTCGCATCATCTTGGGTCACTGAAACCGCATCATGCCCGAAAGCTATTGAACACTGCGTCGGTTCAGGAGTTCGCCAAAGGCGACATTCTGATCGAAGAAGCCAAAACAACAGATTTCCTTGGCTATGTCCTGAGCGGGCGAACAACCATCCTGCAAAATGGTCAGGTCATCAATATTTGCGGCTCGGACGAGACACTAGGAGAGCTGACATTCGGCCTTGGCCTACCCGCAACGGCCACCGTTATCGCCTCAGAGCCGACAACTTGCTTGGTGTTCGACAATTTCCGTCTGTCCCGCCTGCTACGCCGCAACCGGCATATCGACGACGCGCTTAAAGCCGCACATTTCAGGCACGCGCGGCAAAAGCTTCTGAGCAGCAACAAGCATACGATTCGGGCACAGAAACAGCCCGTCGCGGCCTGAACGGGTTTAGCCGTCCAGACCCTCGGGCTTGCCGACAATGGTGAAGTGGAGCCCATCAGGGTCCAGCAATTCGCTGGCGACCCGGTTGATCTCTTCCAGCGTGATCGCATTCACCTTGTCGTTGCGGGTGGCGATATAGTCGATGGGCAGGTCTTCCATCTGCATCCCGACCATGATCCCCGCAATCTGGCCATTCCCATCAAACCTCAGCGGGTAAGCGCCCGTCAGGTAGGTTTTGGCATCGTCCAGTTCTTTCTGGGTCACACCTTCGGACGCGGCCCGTGCCCACTCGGCGCGGATCACTTCGACCGCTTCGGCAATGCGATCATTGCTGGATGAAACGGATCCCAGATAGACCGAGGCCAGATCCTTGGGCACCAGGTAAGTGCCGACGCCATAGGTCAAGCCGCGCTTCTCTCTTACCTCCTGCATCAGGCGGCTTTCAAACCCGCCCCCGCCAAGGATGTGGTTCAGGATAAAGGCGGCAAAGAAATCGGGATCATCGCGGTCAATGCCCGCATGTCCGAACAGGGCCACAGATTGCGGCGTGTCGAACTCGACCACGCTCACGCCACCAGGAATGGACACATCGGCACGTTCAGGGATCGGCTTGCCTGTTTCCGGTAGGTCGGCCAGCAGTTTATCCAGCAACGCGCCCAATTCTTCGGGGGTGATGTCACCCACCGCGCCTATATACATCCGGTCTTTGGCAAAGACATACTGATACGCTGTGACCACGTCTTCGCGCGTCAGGGCTGTCACACTTTCGATCGTGCCTTTGCCTTCTGTGCCATAGGGATGATCGCCATAGGCCATGCGCGCAAAGTTACGACCCGCAATGTCATTCGGGTCGGTTTGATCGGATTTGAGGCCGGACAGCACCTGCGCCTTTACCCGGTCCACCGCATCCTGATCAAAGCGGGGTTCGTGAATTGTGGTGCGAAGCAGGTCGAACACATCGTCCCGGTTTTCAGTCAGGAACTGCGCGGTGATCGACACCGTGTCATCAGTTGCATTGTACCGGAACGAGGCCGCCAGCGATTCCAGTTCACGCGCATAGGTGCGGGCATCCATGTCGCCTGCGCCTTCCTCAATCAGGCCGCTCATCAGGTAGACCGCACCGCGTTTGCCCGCGTCATCCAGCGATGTGCCGCCGCGAAAACGCAGCTCCAGCGCGGTGAAGGGGATTGAGTGATCCTCGACTAGCCATGCGGTGATACCACCCGGAGAAGTAACCTCTTCGATCTCGATATCGGCCCACGCGGGCAGAGCAACAACGAACGCGATCAGGGTTGCGAATATCCGTTTCATTGCGTCACCTCATCATCGCGCATCAACCAGCCGGTGACCGATGTTTCCGGCTGTATCACCTCGCGCGCGGCGGCGATAATCTCTTCCCCGGTGACAGCCTGCAGAATATCGGGCCAGGCCTGCACATCCTCGACCGTCAGACCACTGGTCAGAGCGCGACCATAGCGGTTGCCAATCCCATCCACATTGTCGCGCGCATAGGTCTGCGAAGCCCGCAGCTGCATCTTGATCCGGTCAAGGTCTTCTTCATTCACACCCTCAGCGATGAAGTCGGCAACCGCCTGATCCATTGCATCCTCGGCCTCTTGCAAAGATACACTGGCGGCTGGAACAACCAGAAGGTCAAAGGTCGTATCATCCAGCGAGACACCCCGGTAGAACGCCCCGGTGTAGACAACCTTCTGCTGCTCGAACTGCAGCTTTTCGTTCAGGTAGGATGTCGTGCTTCCACCCAACAGTTCTGCCAACAGAAACAGAGCAGCTGCCTTCTCCTGTTCGCCCGGATCACGTTCGGGGGCCAGATAACTACGCTGAACATAAGGCTGCGACACGCGCGCATCCTTGTAAGTAAGACGGCGTTCTGCCGTTTGCGGCGGTTCCTGTGACCGGACCCGTTCGGGTAAGTCAGGGTTGGCGGGGATCACACCGTAATACTGCTCGGCCAGCGATTTGACCTCGTCAGGTTCGACATCACCGGTGACGACCAGAATGGCGTTATTGGGCGCATAATGGGTTTGGTAGAAGGACAGCGCGTCTTCCATGTCCAGCGTCTCCATCTCGTGGCGCCAGCCGATGATCGGAACACCGTAGCGGTGGTTGAGGTACTGCGACGCGCTCATCTGTTCACCGAACAGCGCACGCGGGCTGTTGTCGGTGCGCTGGTTGCGTTCCTCAAGGATCACGTCGCGTTCAGTGACAATATCATCTTCGCTCAGTCGGATATTGCGCATCCGATCCGCTTCCATCCGCATCATCAATTCCAGCCGGTCAGCAGCGACGCGTTGGAAATAAGCGGTGTAGTCATATGATGTGAAGGCGTTGTCGGTGCCGCCATTGGCCGCAACGGTGGCGGAAAATTCGCCCGGGGCCAAAGTGTCAGTGCCTTTGAACAGCAGATGCTCAAGGAAATGCGCCACACCCGATGATCCTACGGGTTCATCCGCCGACCCGGCGCGATACCACACCATATGCTGCACAACAGGCGCGCGGTGGTCTTCGATCACGACGACATCCATGCCGTTGTCCAGCGTAAATGTAGTCACCGCTTCGTGCCCCTCGCTTGCGGCAAGAGGTGTTGCGGCGATCAGGGCAGCCGACAGTGCCAGGGCCCGAACCATAGGGCGTCCTCCGTTTGATTTATGCTGTTCAAACTACGGTTGCGCCGCGCGGGTTCAAGGCTAATGACGAAAAGTTAAAGATTATTCATCTACCGGTGGCGCCGATGGTGTTTCGATCCCGGCTTGGCGTGCAGCCTCATTCTGACGGTCGGGGTTCAACGTTTCGCGGCGATAAACTTGCGAATAACGATCCACGTTGAACAAGCGCAAGCGCGTCAGGCGACTCTGCTTTCTGCGGAATTCTGCATCCTCGGCATCAACCACCTGCCGGGCATTCGCCGGAACCCCATACCGGCTGGAGGCCGTCACAAGGGCGGCGTCCGTGGACGGGATGGCCGTATTTGCGTTCAGCGAAGATTCGTTTCCGCCAAGGGCAACGACAGCTTCGGCCTTAGGGTTCGGATCGGTCAGGTTATTCCCCCCCAGCGTGGGCGCAGGCAGAAAAGCGTAATCCTTGGGCTGAGTCAGTGGTTTGACAGGCAGGACCGAGAATTCGTCCGGCCCCTGCCCGGGCGCTTCCAAGTGGCGCAATCCGATATCGGAACAGCCTGCAGCCGCAAAGGCCAATGTCAAAGCAAATATGGAACGCGGCAGCCGCATCAGAGTCTCCAGCCTGTTTCAGGCGCTTTTATCGCATTTCAAATGGCGCGTCACGAGGCCTTTTTGCCTTCGAACAGCACCAGACCAATCGCTCCCGCAAAAATGAACACATCAGCAAGGTTGAACACGAAAGGGTTGTTGATGCCGCAACAGGACATGTTCAGGAAATCCAGAACATAGCCATAAAGCAAGCGATCCATGACGTTGCCCAGCGCCCCGCCAATCAGCAACCCGCCGCAAACCAGCATCAGTTTCGACGGGGCTGTGCGCATCAGCCAGATCAGCACACCGATTGCGATGAGCATGGAAACTCCGATCAACGCCCATCGGGCAGCATCGGTATTGCCCTGAAACAAGCCGAAATTGATGCCCCGATTCTCACCGTATTTGAACACCAGCAGCGGCGGCAGAACATCAATGTTCCCTTCGGCTACGCGCATCACGTGAACGACCAGATACTTGCTGATCTGGTCGATCAGTAACGCAGCCAGTGCGGCCCAGAGAAGCAGAAGATAGCGCATCAGTGGCGGAAGTGGCGCATGCCGGTAAAGACCATGGCCAGACCGGCCTCATCCGCGGCCGCGATCACCTCGTCATCGCGCATCGAGCCACCGGGCTGGATAACACAGGTCGCGCCGGCCTCGGCCGCTTCCATCAGACCGTCCGGGAACGGGAAAAACGCATCCGACGCCACGGCGGACCCGATTGTCAGTGGTTGGGCCAAGCCCAGAGCATCAGCCATACGCTCGGCTTTCTTCGCTGCAATCATCGCCGAGTCCAGGCGGCTCATCTGCCCGGCACCCACACCCACGGTTGCTCCGTCTTTGACATAGACGATGGCATTGGATTTGACGTGTTTCGCCACTTTCCACGCAAACAGAAGATCGCGCATCTGTTCCTCGGTCGGGGATTTCTTAGTGACGACCTTCAGGTCATCCAGGCCGACAAATCCGTTGTCCTTATCCTGCACCAGAAGGCCACCGGCTACCTGACGGACGGTTTTGCCACCTGTGGTCACATCTGGCAGGCCATCGGTTGTCAGCAGACGCAGGTTCTTTTTGGCGGCAAAGATTGCCTTGGCCTCATCCGACGCACCCGGAGCGATCACAACTTCGGTGAAAATTCCGGTGATTTCCTGCGCGGTTTCGGCATCCAGCGGCTGGTTCAGGGCAATGATCCCGCCAAAGGCCGAAGTGCGGTCACAATCAAACGCGGCCTTATAGGCCTCGATCAATGTCGCGCCCTTGGCAACACCGCAGGGGTTGGCATGTTTGATGATCGCGCAGGCTGCGCCTTGCGCCGGGTCGAACTCGGCCACCAGTTCAAATGCCGCGTCTGTGTCGTTGATGTTGTTGTAGCTCAGTTCCTTGCCCTGATGCTGCACCGCTGTCGCCACACCGGGGCGGTTGGTGCCATCGGTGTAGAAGACCGCCTGTTGGTGGCTGTTTTCGCCATAACGCAAGGTCTGCTTCAATTCTCCGGCAAAGGCGCGACGGCGCGGGGCCTCGGCGGCCAGCGCATCGGCCATCCAATTCGACACGGCCGCGTCATAAGCGGCGGTACGAGCATAGGCTGTCTGCGCCAGGTTCTGACGGAACGCATAGGATGTCTGCCCATCGTTAGCCGCCAGCTCAGCCAGCAGCGCGTCGTAATCCTGAACATCCACAACCACATTCACAAAAGCGTGGTTTTTCGAGGCCGCGCGGATCATCGCCGGGCCACCGATATCGATATTCTCTATGCATTCGTCGTAACCCGCACCTTTGGCCACGGTGGCCTCGAACGGATAGAGGTTCACCACCAGCAGGTCGATCGCGCCGATGCCATGTTCGTCCATCGCCGCCACGTGGCTGTCATTGTCGCGCAGGGCCAGCAGCCCGCCATGCACCATCGGATGCAGCGTTTTCACGCGGCCATCCATCATCTCGGGGAAGCCGGTAATCTCGCTGACATCCTTAACCGCAAGCCCTGCATCGCGCAGCGCCTTGGCTGTACCTCCGGTAGACAGCAATTCGACCCCACGCTCGGCCAGTGCCTTTCCCAGCTCGATCAGCCCGGTCTTGTCGGAAACGGAAAGCAACGCGCGGCGCACGGGGTGAAGATCGGTCATGGGGTCAAAGGTCCTTTTGGCGTCAGTCAAACTCGGGCTCGTCCCGGTGTATATCCCGCACGGCATAGGCTGTGTCCTGGGCCTTGCTCAGCGTCCACCGGATGCGCGTCGCATACTCCATTGCGCGGCCAGATAGAACGATCTGTTTTGTCGCGCGTGGTTTTAAACGCCCGTTTTCCAAATAAACGCTTGGTTCTACAGACAATTTTCCGACGCCGTCATGGCGAAAAACCCAGATCTCACCACTTTTCAGCGCCATCGACACCGCAGCGCCCCCCAGATCCAGTGCCGCATCCACGTCCGGATGCAGGTGAAACCGGATGTCAAAGGCGATGCCCTTCAGGCCCGAGGCGTCCATCGCCTTGTCAAATTGGCGCTTCGCCTTGTCGGTGGCCGTCAGCAGAATATCCTCGCAGGCCAGCTCACGCCCATCAAAGCGCAGCTCAAAGGTACGCGCATGAGTCAATCCGAAGACCTTGGTATACCCGTCATGCCCGGCCATGAATCGCGTGCCTTCAAAGGCATCCTCGAAATCAATGGGAACCTCATGCGGCGCATCCACCAGTGCCTCGCGTTCGACTCCCTGCGTCGGTGGCGCCAGCCGAGCGCTTGAATACCCATCAAGGCACAGTGTCGAATGCGACGGTGTCGCCCGACCCGCACGCCGCCATTCCGTCCCAAAGCTTTCGCCCGATCCGCAATTGACCACCAGTGGTCTGCGGCCCGACGTCAGTTCGAAAGCGAGGGTCGAAGCATGGGCGTTGTATGACGCCGCCCCCTTGGGTGGAGTGGCGGCATCCACAATCACGCTGGTTCTGGCCGCATAAAGTCGGGCAAATCCCATGGACAGCCCCGTGGTGTGATGTGGCCTGACACCGCTTTGCGCCAGTGCCTGATCCAAACGCCCTTCGACACCGCGCCCACCGCCGTGAAACCGGGCCAAAGCCCCGTCCGCATGGCGCAGGCTGCGCAAGGTGGGGGCCATGCGTTTGATGGCACTTGCCTGCGCCCCGGGCGTGCCCCGGCCCAACGCGCTGAGCGCAGCCGAGGTCCATGAAAGCAGCATAAAGACCTCAAGCAGCTCTTCGGGGTTGCGGGTTGGGATACCGCCCTGTTCGTCTACCTGACTGTCACACTCGCGTGCCAAAGCACGAAGGGCAGGATCAGCCATTTGCTCCAACCCCTCCAGCGCCAGACCAGCCTGCACCAGCCCGGCAAGCGCCTCAAACCGGGGAAGACCGGGAGTCGCTGCCTTCCAGCGCTTGGACAAAAACCATGTCTGTTGGGCCAACGAACGAAAAAACATCCTGCTTTGGTGTTCATCTGCGCCGCGCAACAGGAAAATCGCATGGTTGATCCAGCGTATAACGCGTCGACCGGTCAGATCAGGTGCCCAGCCCGGCCCCTGACCGCGGCCATGCGCGTTAATCCAGCCCCAGACCCACCGCTGGGCCTTTTCACGCGCGCGCATATCGCCAACAGCCGCCAGATCGTCGAGCCAGGCAAAGCCGTGGCGTTCATTGTCAAACCCGGTACTGGGCGCGGTCACATCCCACAGCTCGGTATCCTGAGCTTCGACCAGATAGCCTGCGAACAGCAGATTTCCGGCGACCAACTGACGCCCGCGCGCAAATGAGCCGACCGTGCGTGGCTCCGGATCGCCAACAAACCCCGAGACCGCTTTGCGTCGCTGACTGAGCCGCGCGTAGAGACGGTTCTGAAACCGTGTCCACTGATTGGTCATGGTATCTGTCTTCGACATGACGCTCGTTACTCTGCCCCTTGCGCTCTGCTGGCGCCTGAGACCCAACGATAGACCGGGGCGATCGTCAAGTCATCGAAAAGCATGCAACTACGCCGATTTGTTCAGGCGCGCGATGTAGAACCCATCCATTCCACCAAGATCAGCCCAGTAATCGGGCCGCAGACGCAGGCCGCCTTCCTCGGTGATCCATTCGGACTCGATTCCGGCAATGTTCAAAGCCGCCCGATCCACCGACATATCGGGGTGTTGGTCCAGCGCTTCTTCGACCTGCACCTCGCCCTCATCCGGCAGGAGAGAGCAAGTGCAATAGACCAGCCGCCCGCCGGGTTTCAGCAAGCTCCAGGCGTGGGCCAGCATCCGGGCCTGCAGCTCGATCAGCTCACCGAATTCCGATCCGTCTTTGGCAAAAGGCAAGTCAGGGTGCCTGCGGATCGTTCCCGTGGCAGAACACGGCGCGTCCAAAAGGATGGCGTCATACTGGCCCTGATGTTCAAGCGCGTCGCCCGCGACGACAGTGGCAGTCAGTCCGGTGCGTTTGAGGTTCTCATGCACCCGCGCCAATCGCGATTCAGAGACGTCGAGCGCCGTAACATCGGCCCCAGCCGCCGCCAGTTGCAGTGTTTTTCCACCCGGAGCGGCACAAAGGTCGAGGATTTTTTCGCCCGATTTCGGAGCAAGTATGCGCACTGGAATAGCGGCCGCCGCGTCCTGCACCCACCAATCACCTTTGCCATAGCCCGGAAGGGCGGTGACCTGACCGGCATCGTGCAGCCGCATCGAACCGGTAGGCAGGGCCTCACCCGGTCCGCTGGCGCCCGGCTTCACAGACAGGTCAAGCGGTGCGCCAGCAAATTGCGCCTTTTCCATTCCCACGATTGCATCCTCACCCCATGCCATGATCAGCGGATCACGCAGCCATTCGGGCAAACGCGGCACGCGCATTTTGGGCCATGCATCGGGGCCTTCGGCGGCCACTTTGCGCAACACGGCATTCACTAGGCCTTTCAGCCGCCCGTGCTTGCGTGAACGCCCTACGATGTCGACCATTGAATTCACAACACCATGTGCCGCTTCACCGTGGCACAGCTCGACCGCGCCAAGGCGCAGGGCGTTATGCACGGTCAAAGCCGGCGTGCGGTTCAGGTGGTTTTCCAGCAGACGATCCGCACGCTCCAATCCGCGCAGGGTTTCCAGCGTCAGGCGTTGCGCCCGCGCGCGATCTTCAGGGGCCAACCGGTCCAGCGCGCCTGCGGCCAGACATTCGGACAGCAGGCGCCCTTCGCCCAGTATCTGATCCAGCAGATAGATCGCGCTGCGTCGGGCCGCTGTTGCGTTGTCGGACATGGAATCGCCTTTGAATTAATCCTCGCCCGCATTGCCAATAGCGGACGCGGGCGTATATCAAGCCCATGCACGGAAAGGAACCCGATGTCATGAGTAACGACCGCAAAGACCTGCCGCCTGCTGCCCAGCGCGCCCTTGCCGAAGCTGAAGAGCGGCGCCGCAAAGCCGAGGCTGAGGCAAAAGATATGCCCAAGGAACTGGGCGGTCGCGACGGCCCCGATCCGGCCCGGTACGGTGATTGGGAGAAGAAGGGCATAGCGATCGATTTCTGATCGCCTATCCCCGCAAAGCTTCCAGAAAATCCGCGATCAGAGCGCGCTGTTTCTTGGATTTCGCCCGTTCCTCGGGCCAGGTCAGCCAATACCCATCCTTCGTTTTCAGCTCTGGTAGGCGTAACCGGCGCAACCGTCCGTCCTGCAGATCCGCCTTGGCCAAGGGCACCGACCCCAACGCTACGCCCATACCCTGACGTGCCGCAGACAACGCGTGTTCCATTGAATCGAAGCTGATGTTCGACGTAGTCACATCGCCCTGATCTGCCTTTCGCGCCCAATCTCGCCACCCCGGTCGTTCTCCGCGCAGATCAATCAAAGGCGCGCCCCATTCCACGCCCGGTGCCGCCATAGGCACCAGCACTTCAGCTGCAATCAATTCGGAATCCCGCCCCGGCCAAGCGCCCCGACCATAACGGATCTGTAGCCATGTCCGCTCTTCATCCAGCGACGACCGCCGCGCCACGGAATCGGTCAGAACACGCACCTTCGGCTGCATCTCCTGAAACCGGGCAAGACTTGGCACCACAAGCGCATGGATGTGCGATGACAAACCGGCCACCCGCAATTCGCGCGGGGATTTTCCAAACAGATCCTCGGTATTGCGTTCAAGCGCCTGCAAACTGTCTTGCACCAGTGGTAGGTAGCTTTCGCCTTCGACAGTCAGTGACACGCCACGCGCCTCACGCACAAACAATGTTCGACCCAGCCAGGCTTCAAGGTTGCCGATCCGCTGGCTTACGGCCGCTTGTGTCAGACCAAATTCCCTCGCCGCTGCGGAAAACCCGCCCAGACGCCCCGCCGCCTCAAAAACGCGCAGCCAGTCCAAGGGTGGCAACCCGATCTTTTTCTTAGCCATAAGTTTTTCCAAGCCTCAGCAGAAAGAAGGATTAATTGTCGTAATGCCACAAGGGGCGTATCTCCTCAACCAAAGCCCGCGCTGAACAGGAGACCCCCCATGCTGCGCTTTGCCACCCATGACGCCTCGGTTGTGACCGTAGAATTCGACACCGGCACAAAGGCTCGCTTTCACGCCATCTGGCTACGCGACAACGCGCTGGACCCCGAAACCCGCGCGCCCGGCAATGGCCAACGTCTGATCACCATCGGCGATATCCCCTCAGACATTTCGGTCAGCGCCGCCGAAATCAGCAATGGTGATCTGACAGTCACCTTTCAGCCAGAAGGCAAGATTGTCACCTTTCCCGCCGACTGGCTGGCCGAGCACAGCTATGACCGCGATCAAAACCGCCCCATGGGTCGGACGGCTCCCGGCATCACCACCTGGGGACGCGGCATCGACGCGCCCAGCGCAGATTGGGACGAGGTCCACGCCAATCCCGTCGCCAAGCGTGGCTGGCTGGCTGCGGTGGCCGAATACGGCTTTGCCAAGTTGACCCGCGGACCGACCGAGCCGGAATCCCTGCTGAAAGTCGCTGATCTGTTCGGCTATGTCCGCCAAACCAACTACGGCCCCTATTTTGAGGTCCGGACCGAGGTGAACCCGACCAACCTCGCCTATACCGGCCTTGGTCTGCAGGCGCATACCGACAACCCCTATCGTGATCCGGTTCCGACGCTGCAAATTCTGTATTGCCTGGAAAACAGTGCCGAGGGTGGTGATTCCATCGTGGTTGACGGCTTCCGCGCCGCTGAAAAACTGCACGAACAGAACCCGGAAGGTTTTGCCTTGCTGGCAGGCTATCCCGCCCGGTTCGAATACAAGGGCTCGGACGGTATCTGCCTGCGCTCACGCCGCCCGATGATCGAGCTATCGCCAGATGGTGAATTGGTCGGTATCCGGTTCAACAATCGCTCATCCGCGCCGTTCGTCGACGTGCCCTTTGATCAGATGGAGGCCTACTACGCCGCCTATCGCCAATTGGGCGAGATCATCGACGACCCCGCCATGGGCGTGTCGTTCAAACTGGAACCGGGTGAAAGCTTCATCGTCGACAACACCCGCGTTCTGCATGCCCGTCTGGGCTATTCCGGCGCGGGTTCGCGCTGGTTACAGGGCTGCTATGCCGACAAGGACGGGTTGCTGTCCACATTGGCCGCGATGGAAATGAGTCAACCGGAGGCCGCAGAATGAAGCCCGATTTCTCGACCCTGAGCCGGGAAAATATCGTGGCTTTCATCGGCGATATCTTCGACCGCCGCGGCGGTGAGGAATATCTGGGTGAGCCCGTCACCATGGCTGAACACATGTTGCAAGGTGCAACGATCGCCGAGCAGAACGGCCAGCCCGAGGAAATCATCGTCGGTGCATTGCTGCACGATATCGGACATTTCACGTCCGAGTTCGGCACCTACCACCCGGACGATACCGAAGACCGCCACCATGAGGATGCGGGTGCCGAAGTGCTGGAACAGTTCTTCCCCTCGGTCATCACCGATTGCTGCCGCTATCACGTGGCGGCCAAACGGTATCTCTGCGCGACCAAGCCTGAGTATTTCAACCGTCTCTCCGCCGCCTCGGTCCATACGCTGGAATTGCAGGGCGGGCCGATGAGCGCTGAAGAGGTCGCTGAATTCGAGAGCAACCCAAACCTGAAAGAGATCATCCAGGTGCGCTATTTGGACGAGGCGGGCAAACGGGCTGACATGGAAACCCCCGATTTCACCCATTTCGCACCGATGGTGCAGCGCATGGTCGACAGGCATCTGGGGGCGTCATGAGTGCACCGGAATACATCTTCGAGGCCAACTCGAAACCGTCACTGCCGTGGCACGAGGTTCCGCTGATCCGGGCCACGGACACGTCGGTCAAAGGCTATGGCTGTTTGGTCGACGATCCCGATATCTTCGAGATTGAAATCACCCGTTGGCCGCAACAAGGCTGGCGACCGATTGACGAGGGAACAGGCGACGAAGGCGGCTGGGTCGAAGGCACGTTCAAATGCGACTGGCGGGGTGACGTGCTCTATGGTGAGAACGAGGCCGTCAAGGGCCACTATGTTCTGGGTTGGTCCGCTGATCCGCAACAGGCGCAGACCGGACTGCAGACGGTACAGCGCGATCAGGTTCTGCTATGGCACATGAACTATCACCCCGATGGCGGACAGATGTTCTGGCCATTGGACAACAAGCCCTTCATCGTGCCTGTCGCGCTGCCCGGCGATAACCTGACGCCAGATAAGGTGGTGGCTTTCTGGTGTGATGGTACGCGTGGCCTCTATATTCATCCCGGTATCTGGCACGAGGGGATTTTCCCGGTCGAAGACAATCAGCGTTTCCTCGACCGGCAAGGCAAGGTTCACGCCCGTGTCAGTGCCGATATCGGGACTGAATTTGGCGTGTATCTCGCCTGCCCGCTCCAGGCCGACAAAATCAAGGACCTATGAAGTACAGGGCAAAACGCCAGTATCGCGCATTTTCACAATCCCTTAACCGTTGGCGGCCACATCTGTGATACGCTCGACAATGTCCAGCTCAAAGGGGAGGCCTCTGATGGGATTGAATAGGCGTCGAGTGGTTCAGCTTGGAAGCGCAGCAACGATCGGAACCCTGATTTCGGGCGTCGGCGCTGCTGCCACTGACCAGAATGACAGGTTCGAACAGGAATTCGCAAACACGCTCAATCAACTGAGAACCGCGTTGTCAGAGCTTGACTTAAACGAGGTTGAGCCCCTGTCGCTGGCCTCGGGGGTCGACGACTATAATGGCGGGTTGCGGCATGATTTCGATCAGTCCGTTCTGCCTTCGGGCGCTTATGTGATTCAGCCTTTGGCGCGCGTTGCTGATGTTGACGAAAAGTCACGTGCCGATGTGTTGCCGATGTTTCACGAGGTCGGCTGTCATCCCGCTGATGCTAATGGGCAAGCCATGATCCGGCTGATGATGCAAATTCTGACTCAGAGCTTTGGCCTCGACCCGCCCCGCATCGCATTTGTCAGTGTGCCGCAAGCCGATGACATGCGCCCGGTGCTGGACGCGTTAGGCTTGCCATTCACCGAAAAGGTTCTGTTGCGGGATGAGGCCGAGGCATTGGCTGCACGCGATGCCTCGGGCTTTTTCTTCCCCGACCCGTTTGGTGATGAGTACCTTGTGACAATGGGCGTCTACTATCGGCTGGGCGGCACGGATGAAACGGCCCCCACCGCTTACCCGCCGTCGGACAACTGGACCGAAATCGGTGAGGTTGTGATTGGCGGGCAGGCAGCACCCCTTGGCATATCCATAGGGGCCGAACGCCTGACTTATGCGCGTACAGGCCAATACCCGACCTGGGATCAGCGACTAGGCGCACTGTTTTCCAAGATCGAGGACGAGGGCGCCGAACCGCCCGGTCTTGCGGCGTTCCGTTAGAGGCGCTTAAAGTCCCAGCACATCCACCATGTCATACTGACCAGGCGCTTTGCCCTGCCCCCACAGTGCCGCCTTCAAAGCGCCACGGGCAAAGATGGCGCGGTCGGTGGCCAAATGGCGCAGGACGATGCGCTCTCCGGGGGCGGCGAACAGGACGTCGTGCTCACCCACAATGTCGCCGCCGCGAATGGCGTGGAAGCCGATGTCGCCCCGCTTGCGCGCGCCGGTGATGCCGTCGCGGCCCCGGTCAGACACATCTTCCAGCTTCACGCCGCGCCCTTCGGCAGCGGCCTCGCCCAGCATCAATGCTGTGCCCGACGGGGCGTCGACCTTGTGGTGATGGTGCCCTTCGATCACTTCGATGTCGAAATCCTCATCCAGTGCAGCCGCGACTTTCTTGGTCAGTTGCACCAGCAGATTGACGCCAAGACTCATGTTCCCCGCGCGCACGATGACTGCATGGCGTGAGGCTGGTTCCAGCGCGGCGATCTGTTCATCCGACATGCCAGTGGTGCCGATCACATGCACGCAGCGGGCTTGCGCGGCCAGTGCCGCAAACTCCAGCGTCGCCTCGGGCGCGGTGAAATCGATTACGGCTTGCGCCTGCGCAAACGCCTCCAGCGGATCATCGGTGACATTCACACCCAGCGCCTGACCGCCCATCGCCTCGCCCACATCCTGACCGATCCAGTCATGGCCCTTACGCTCGACGACACCCACCAGACGCGCCTGATCGCTGTCGGTTACGGCCTTGATCAGCATCTGCCCCATACGGCCCGAAGCCCCTGTGATGACGATCCCCGGAATATGGGTCATTGCGCTGGTCCTTTTGTTGAATTCGGCTCAAAGCCTCCTACCCGGTTCGCGCCCGCTTGGCAAAGCCCTGCTTTGCGCTTAGATCGGGGATATGGCAAAGAACAAATTCCACGATGGCCCCGGCCCGTCCCAACGACAGCTGCGTGTCGGCGAACTGATCCGCCGCACCCTGTCCGAAGTTCTGGCGCGCGGAGATGTCCACGACCCCGACCTGAACCGTATGTCGATTACCGTAGGTGAGGTGCGCACCTCACCCGATCTGAAGATTGCCACCGCCTATGTGTTGCCCTTGGGCGGCAAGGGGCAGGAGGATGTGATCGCACTGCTGGCCCGCAACAAGGGTGAATTGCGGCGGGCGGTCGGCAAGAAGGTCGGTCTGAAATTCTCTCCCGATCTGCGGTTCCGGCTGGATGACACGTTTGACCGAATGGATGACACCCGCCGCATGTTCGATCAGGACGCGGTGCGCCGCGATCTGGACGAGTGATCCGCGCATTTGTCATTTTGGGCGCGGCCTTCTGGGCCGCGCAGGCTTCGGCGGTCACATGCGAGAAGGTGACCCATGAGGACAAGCGGTACACCGTATGTGAGGTGGATGCCGCAGGCGAAGAGCTGCGTTTATTTCTCAATGATGAAGAAGGCGACGTGCTGGGCCATTTCTCATCTGTGAACGAGGCACTGGCTCCACAGGGAAAGCGACTGGCATTTGCCATGAACGCGGGCATGTATCATGACGACCGCTCGCCCGTCGGGCATTATGTCGAAGGCGGTCAGGAACAGATGCGCGTGATCCCCAATGCAGGGCCGGGCAATTTCGGGTTGCTGCCGAACGGAGTGTTTTGTATCCGCGAAGGCCGCGCCGACGTGTTTGAAACCTTGGATTATGTGGATCAGGCCCCGCAGTGCCGTTTCGCCACGCAATCCGGCCCGATGCTGGTCATAGATGGTGAACTGCACCCGCGCTTCCTGCCCGATTCGACCTCGCGTTATGTGCGCAACGGTGTTGGTACCAGCGCAGATGGGACACGGGCAGTATTCGCAATCTCGGATGACTATGTCACCTTCCACGAATTCGGCAGCCTGTTCCGCGATGTCCTTGAAACGCCGAATGCTCTGTTCTTCGACGGCAATATCTCCCGGATGTATGAACGCGCAGGCAATCGGTCGGATGTCGGGTTTTCGCTTGGCCCGATTGTGGGCGTGGTCGAAGATACGCCCTGAAATTGACAGCGGCAGAGCGATCCGTTAGGTCGCGCGCCTCGACAAGATTCAGGGTGAAGAATGGGACGCAAACGCAAGGGTCGCGACATTTCCGGTTGGCTGGTGGTGGACAAGCCCGCGGGCATGACCTCGACCGCAGTAGTCAACAAGGTACGCTGGGCGATGGATGCCAAGAAGGCGGGCCATGCGGGCACACTGGACCCCGAAGCGACTGGTGTACTGGCCGTGGCACTAGGTGAGGCGACCAAGACCGTTCCCTACATCACCGATGCGTTGAAAGCCTACACATTCACCGTGCGTTTGGGTCA
Source organism: Ruegeria sp. CDSA246 (assembly GCF_059611225.1). Lineage (NCBI taxonomy): Bacteria > Pseudomonadati > Pseudomonadota > Alphaproteobacteria > Rhodobacterales > Roseobacteraceae > Ruegeria > Ruegeria sp. CDSA246. Next base: position 37,555 of record NZ_JBXWPD010000002.1, read on the forward strand.
GGCCACCAATACCGATGATGCCGAAGGCGAAGTGATTGCGAGCAGCGATGCGCGCCCATCGGATGACGATATCAAACAAGCACTGGCCCCGTTTCTGGGTGATATCATGCAGGTCCCACCCAAGTTCTCGGCCGTGAAAATCGACGGCCAGCGCGCCTACAAGCTGGCCCGCGATGGCGAAGATGTGGAACTGGCCGCACGTCCGCTATGGGTTGAGGAGTTGATTTTGGTCGACCGCCCCGACGAAGACCACGTGACGCTGGAAATGACCTGCGGCAAGGGCGGCTATGTCCGCTCAATCGCCCGCGATCTGGGCGCAGCGCTGGGATGCCACGGCCACGTCCGGGAACTGCGCCGCATCTGGTCCGGCCCGTTCGGCGTTGAAGACGGGTTGAGCATCGAACAGATCGATGAAATGGCCAAGACAACCGCACTGGACGACTACCTGCACCCGCTGGAAACCGGCCTCGCCGATCTGCCTGAATTGAAATGCACACCCGAAGGCGCAACCCGCCTGCGCAACGGAAACCCGGGCATGGTTCTGGCCTCGGACGTGGAATACGGCGATGAAGCCTGGGCTTCGCTAGACGGCAAGGCCGTGGCGGTAGGGATCTACAAATCGGGCGAATTGCACCCCAGCCGGGTGTTCGTTACCTAAGCCACGTGCTAGGCGAAGGGCATGATTACCCGAACGCACACCAAGGGCGACGCGCCCTCGACCGCCATCTATTCCGACTGCGAGAAATATCGCTATAGCCTGACCCGTATCTGGGATCCTGCGGGGCGCAAAGCTCTGTTCGTGATGCTGAACCCGTCAACCGCGACCGAAGTTCAGAACGACCCGACGGTGGAACGCTGCGAGCGCCGAGCGCGGGCGCTGGGGTTCGGAGCGTTTCAGGTAACCAACATCTTCGCATGGCGCGACACGGACCCGCGCAAGATGCGCGCTGCTGCCGACCCGGTAGGACCCGAGAACGACGCGGCCATATTGGATGGTGTTCAATGGGCCGATCAGGTCATCGCCGCATGGGGCACCCATGGTGCACATCTGGACCGCGGCCCGGCGGTTGAGACGCTGCTGCGCGGCACCGGTCAGCAACTGTTTCATTTGGGGCTGACCAAGGCCGGACACCCCAAGCACCCGCTTTACATCGCCTATACCCAACAGCCCGAACCGTGGTGACCGACGGTTAACCACAAGTTCAGCTTGGCTTTGACCAACTGACTGATCACATGGGATATTTCACCCTCGGAGCAGTGCGTTCTCGGAGGGTTGCCATGTTTCTGTTCGGATTGCTGAGCCTGGCCGCAATGGGCGGAGCAGCCTATGCGATGGGCGGTATTATCGAGGCTGACGACGACACCGAAGAAGACGAGATCATCGAAGATGAACCGCAAGAGGTCTCTGACGGCAGGTATCTTGAGATTGGTGAAAACATCGACGAAGTCGAAGAGCCCTCGACCGGGACCACAGTCTCGGAATTCGAAGGCGATTTGGTTGTGGCCGGGGACGACGACACAAACATTCTGACCGGGCAAGATGGCGACGACCAGATCAACGGCTACGGTGGCGACGACACTGTGCTGGGGGGCATGGGCGATGACACCCTGCATGGCGGCGATGGCGTTGATACAATCCAGGGCGGCGAAGGCGATGATGTTTTGCATGGCGAAGGTAACGATGACGTCCTGTCCGGTGAGGATGGCGACGACAAGCTTTTTGGTCATTTCGGCGACGACAGGCTGGACGGTGGCGATGGGGATGACGACCTGTACGGCGGTCAGGACAACGACACGCTGACCGGAGGCGCGGGCGCCGATGCGCTGCATGGGGGCTATGGCGACGATGAGCTTGCTGGTGGCGCAGGTGAAGACGTCTTGTTTGGCGGCGACGGTGACGACGTGCTGACCGGTGAGGATGGCGAAAACGAAGACTCCGTGGATTTTCTGAATGGCGGTGCCGGCGACGACATTATTGCTGCCCATAGCGGTGATATCGTGACCGGAGGCGAAGGCGCCGACAGCATCCACCTGAACCCCGAGGATGACGACGATGCCGTCAAGGTCATGGATTTTGAACCCGGGCAGGACAAGCTGTTGATCTCGTGGGAAGGCGAGGAAGATCCGGAGATCAACATTGAAACAGACACTGAAAACGAAAACCTGACCCGTGTCATGGTCGACGGACAAGACGTCGCCCAACTGCTGGGTGCCAAAGGGTTGACCCTGGACGATATCCAATTGATCAACGGTCAGGAACTGCCGCAGCTCAATGCGCTGAGTTGAAGCAATAGAATCCCTTTGCCATTTGCCTGAAATCCGCTTATACGCGCCCATCCGCATCGGAATCGGTGCGGTTTTCTCCATGGGCCTGTGCTGGACGACATCCCGGCCTGCGCCATCAACTCTAACCTTTTAAAGGAGACCCCGATGTCGATTACTGCCGCTGAAAAAGCACGCGTCATGAAAGAATTCGGCACCAAGGACGGCGACACCGGTTCGCCAGAAGTCCAGGTTGCCATCCTGACCTCGCGCATCACCACCCTGACCGAGCACTTCAAGACCCACAAAAAAGACAACCACGGTCGTCGTGGTCTGCTGAAAATGGTCGCCCAGCGCCGTAAGCTGCTGGACTACCTGAAGGGCAAAGAAGAAGCGCGCTATCAGGACCTGATCAAAAAGCTGGGCATCCGTCGTTAATTTCGGATCTTACCGCTTTTGGATTTCGGACGCCCGCCCTAATTGGCGGGCGTTTTTTGTTGGATCAGGGAACGCGCGCTCGGAGTAGCGGTATGGTGGGGCTCAATCCGGCTTGCAGTTCACAAACTCTGTCGGCACTATCCCGGGACCTGATCAACAGCTGCTCAATACCTCAGTCCCCCAAGCACACATCCAGTGTGTGACGACAAGTAAAATGGAACCAAATGAAGCTGGAATTTCATCATATTAACCTGGTGGCAGACGACGTTGACCGCCTACACGACTTTTATACAAACGTCTTGGGTTTGGGTGATATTCCGCAGCATAATTTCCCGCGCTCTGAAGCAACCGAAGACTCGGGTTATGACGGCCAAATCCGCTTTGCAACGGACGGCAGCATGCAGATGCACCTTGCGGAACGGGACTTTGACGTCGCTTTCAAAAATGATCAGGTCATCAATCCAGTGAGCCGCGGACACATTGCGTTCCGAACGGATGATCTTGCCGCGGTCTTGAGGATACTTGATGAAAACGCGGTTCCTTATTCGGACTATGGCACAGCCTTTTCGAAAGAGTGGCACCAAGTGTTCTTTCGCGACCCCGAAGGCAATGTTGTCGAAGTTCATCAACAGGTAGCGACTTTGGGCTAAAACTTAGCCCGAAGTTCCCCGCACTGTTCAGCTTGTGACGGCGCGCTAAACCATATCGTACTCTACGCTTTTGGCTCCGATGTCGCCCATGTGGCCGGTGATGCGCTGCACCAATTTCTGCCTGGACATGTCTGCAAGCGCCTCCGGAAAACTCTGAAGCTCTTCCTTTCTGGCGACAACTGTCAAAGTGCGTGAAAGGCCCGAGACCGGAAGATCTTTCAACTGCAGGCTCATATTCTCAACCAAACCATCAATCAGCAATGTCGGCGTCAAAAGGCTGAACCCCTGACCTGCGGAAACACAGGACGTAACCATGCTGGAGCGGTCCGCCTGGATGACCTTGTCGGGCTCAAACCGTAATCGGCGCAGATGCTGCGCAATCTGGCGGCCCGCGTTGGTTGTATCCCCGAACCGAACCAAAGGAAGCCGCGTTTGGATCGCCTCCAGGCTGTCCGTCGGGCCGTCATATGTTTCCGGCAGTACCAGAAGGTATCGTTCGGTCAGAACGTGGTGACGCTCTAACCCATCCATATCCAGAAACGGATTGGATGTGATCGCGAGGTCCGCTTGTTTCGTCCGCAGCAGGTGTTCATGATTGCCGCTTTGACCGGCGTGCAGGGTGATGTCTTCGACGTTGAACTCACGCTGCGCAAAATCGACCAAAGAGGGCGTCAGCGTTGTGGCGATTGAGGCTTGAATGCCGACCCGCAGCAGCGTCAGGGATTTCTGGCCAACGTGGCGCAGTTCCGTTTCCATGTCGGAAAGTGCATCCAGAATTTTCTGCGCTTTCCCATGCAAACGCGCACCCGCATAGGTCAGCCGTGCCGGTCGCGTACTGCGATCCAGAAGCACAGTACCAAAAGCCTTTTCCAACGCAGTGACGTGCTGGGAAGCCGCCGGCTGCGACAAATTCAGAAGTTTTGCGCCAGCCCGCATCTGACCCGTTTCCGCAACGGCGACGAAAACCTCAAGTGAACGCATCAGACTTGGTGAGAGTTTACGATGATCCAGCATTGCTCATCCTTAGTATAAATAATATTTATACTGTTGGAATTTTCTTGGTTTACGTCAAGCACTCGGTCAACGCTTTGGCCATGACACGTTCGCGCTCATCTCGACGCCGCAGGGCCGCTGGATCTCGCACTCTTCCCGAGGTGCGCGCGCCGTTCATTCTGCGCAAACTTTCGACCTTCAATGTCCTCAGCGAGGCCGGCCTGCAACAGATCGAGGCCAATGCTGATACCATCCTTGCCGAAACCGGGATGGAGTTTCAGGACGACCGGGAAATCCTGAGCATTTTTGCCGATGCAGGCTGTGACGTCGACGGCTCTCGCGTTCGGTTCGCGCCGGGGTTCTGCCGCAATACGATCATGGCAACCGCGCCTGCACAGTTCGTTCAACACGCCCGAAACCCGGACAACAACGTTCAATTGGGCGGCGAAGCCAGCGTGCTATGCCCGGCCTGGGGTCCGCCCTTTGTGCACGATCTGGACCGGGGGCGGCGCTATGCCTCGCATCGGGACTTCGTCGATCTGGTCAAGCTGCATCACAGCCTGCCCTGGCTGCACCATTCGGGCGGCGTGGTTTGCGAACCGGTGGATTTACCGGCCAATAAACGCCATCTCGACATGCTTTATGGTCATATTCGCCATTCTGACCGCGCCTTTATGGGGGCCTTTATCGGGGCCGAACGCGCGGGCCACGCAATCGACATGGCACGGATTGTGTTCGGTGATGATTTCGTGGCGGAAAACGCCGTCCTGTATTGTGTCTCGAATACAAACGCGCCGCTGGTGATGGACAGCCACATGTCGGGCGCCTTGAAAACCTATGCCCGGGCCGGGCAACCGGTCGCTTGCACCCCCTGGGTTCTGACCGGGGCCATGTCGCCGTCCACCGTAGCAGGAACGTTGGCTCAGGTGTTGGCCGAGACCATGGCAGCGATGACGCTGACCCAACTGGTGAACCCCGGGGCACCCTGCTTGATGGGCAGTTTCGCCTCAACCATGTCGATGAAATCCGGTGCGCCCACTTTTGGTACGCCCGAAGCCGGGTTGATGGTTTTGGCGGCCGGTCAGCTTGCCCGCAGACTGGGGGTGCCGCTGCACACGGTTGGCACGCTCAGCGCCTCAAAAGTTGCGGACGCCCAGAGCCAGCAAGAGGCTACATGGGGCCTGATGATGTCGATGTTCGCGGGTGCCAATCTGATCAACCATGCCACGGGATGGCTCGAAGGTGGGTTGGTGACCTCGTTCGAAAAAACGATCTTGGATCATGATCTGTGTGGCAAAGTCGGACGGTTCTTCGATGGAATCGACATGAGCGAGAACGCTCAGGCGATGGAGGCAATTGCCGCGACTGGACCGGGGCGGCACTTTCTGGGCTCTGAGCATACGCAGGCCAATTTCATGTCCGCATTGTTCCGGCCCTGGACCCCGGATGACAATTCTTTCGAACAATGGCACGCGGCCGGAGAGTTGGATGCCGCAGCCCGCTCCAATGCAATCTGGAAAGAGCGGCTTGACGCATATCAAGACCCCGGTCTCGACCCCGGCATCGACGCCGCGCTGCAGGACTATATCGCGCAGCGTAAGGCCGAGAAGCCAGATCAGGATTACTTCTGATGAGCCGTTTCTTGATTATCGGTGGTGGCGCCATTGGCCTCAGCCTGGCCTACCATCTGGCCAAACGCGGTTCGAATGACGTCACTGTTCTGGAGCGCAATCAGCTGACCTCGGGCACGTCCTGGCATGCGGCGGGGATTGTCGGTCCACTGCGTGCAACGCCAAACATGACCCGATTGGCAATGGCCGCACTTGAGGTTTTTCCGACCCTTGAGGCCGAGACTGGCATGTCCACTGGATATCGCCAAACCTCTGGCTATTGGCTGGCCCGCGACCCTGCCCGTTTGGACGAGCTGCGCCGGATTGCGGATCTGGGCCAGACCCTGGGATTGACACCACGCATGATCGAGGCCTCGGACGTGCCCCTGTCACACCTTGAACTGAGGAACCATTTCGGTGCGCTGCATGTGCCGGAAGACGCCAATGTGAATCCGGTCGATTTGTGCATGGCATACGCCAAAGGTGCACGGGATCGTGGCGTTTCAATCCGCGAACATACCGGGGTTCAGTCCCTGCGGAAAAAGGGTCAGCGGATCACGGGTGTAACCCTGACCGATGGGACGAAACTGGACGCCGATCAGGTCGTTCTTGCCACCGGCGCTTGGTCACGTGAGCTGGCCGCCAATGTTGGCGTCGCGCTTCCGTTACAGGCGGTCGAGCACATGTATGTTGTCACCGAACCCATGCTCGACCTGCCCAACCCGTTCCCGGTGATCCGAGATCTGGACCGGGGCATCTACATCAAGGGCGATGCGGGCAAGCTTGTGATCGGCGGCTTTGAACCCAACGCCAAATGCTGGGACGCATACGGCCCCGAAGGCGACCGACCCTTTCTTGAACTGGCCGAGGATTGGGATCAATTTGCCCCTTTCATGAAGGCCGCATTAGAGCTGTGCCCCAGCCTTGAAACGGTCGGCATCCAGCATTTCATGAATGGCCCAGAAAGCTTTACCGCAGACACAAGGCCGCTTGTTGGTGAAACCACGGTCGATGGATTGTTTGTGGCTGCGGGTATGAACTCGGTCGGGGTCATGTCTTCGGCGGGGATTGGGCGGGCGCTGGCGGATTGGATGGTCGACGGCCACCCCCCGATGGACATGTGGGAGGTCGATGTCGCCCGGGTCGACCCGCACACAGCCAGCGCTGAACATATGGCCGACCGCATGGAAGAGGCCGTCGCGGATCTTTTCGCTTTGCATTGGCCATATAAACAGCCCAACGCCGGCCGAGGTCTGCGCACCACAGCACTGCACGATTTCTGGGCTGAGGCTGGGGCGCATTTTGGCCTGACGGCCGGGTGGGAACGCGGGCTGTATTACGGCCCGGCACAGCCCTATTCGACAACAGATCAGGGGTGGTGGTCGCTGGCTGAGACCGAAGCGGCAATCTTGGATCAGGGCACTGCGCTGATTGACCTGAGTCCGTTTACCAAACTTGACATCACCGGGCCGGATGCTCTTGCAACGCTGAACCGCCTGACGACCGCGCAGATGGACGTGCCCATTGGTCGGGCTGTCTATACGCAGATACTCAACGCGCGCGGTGGGATCGAAATGGATGTGACCATCACGCGGTTGGGTCGGGATGCGTTTCATCTGACTTCAGGCGCTGCCACGCGGATGCGCGATCTGATGTTCCTGCGCAGGCATTTGAAGGGCGATGTGTCTGTCAGGGATGTGACCGAAGCATTCTGCACAATCGGTGTAATGGGAGGTGGCAGCCGGACGCTGCTACAGGGTCTTGGCAGCCTTCAAGAAATGGCATTTGGCTATGCCGCCACGGCCGAATTGGCAGGCATTGCTTGCCGCGCCACGCGCGTTAGTTTTGTCGGAGAATTGGGCTGGGAACTAACCGTACCCAACGCGCAGGCCCCTCAGCTGTTCGACACCCTCCACAAGGCAGACGCGCGCCCGCTGGGTCACTATGCGGTGGATGCCTGCCGGTTGGAGAAGGGCTTCAAACACTGGGGGCATGAACTTGGCCCCAAGATCACTCCGCTGGAAGCCGGCCTGGGGTTCACCATCGACTGGGACAAGGAGTTTCAGGGCAAAGCGGCGCTGGAACAGCAAAAGTCCAACGGCTTGCAACAGCGCCTGATCCTTCTGCAGGTTCACGGCAATGCCCTGATGCTGTATGACGAACCGGTGTTCGAGCATGGCACCCATGTGGGGCTGACAACCTCGGGCGGGCGCGGGCCGCGTACGGGGCTGAACCTGTGTTTTGCCATGGTCGCGGTCCAACCGGGCGAGACGTTGGCCCAGACATGCGATCGAAAATTCACGGTTCGGGTCGCCGGGCAGGACTATCCCGCTCAGCCCTTGCGACGCCCACCCTTTGATCCCTCAGGCGAAAGGATGCGCGCATGATCAAGGCGCAGGTTACTATCATCGGCGGCGGGGCCATGGGCGTGTCGCTGATGTATCATCTGGTCAAGGCTGGCTGGTCCGATGTTCTGCTGGTCGAGAAAAACGACCTGACCCACGGATCGACCTGGCATGCGGCGGGACTGTGTACTCATTTCGCGCATAATCCCACCATTCAGGAATTGCGTGCTACCTCTGTTCGGCTTTACCGCGATATACTTCCGCAGGAAACAGGACGCGATTGCGGCTTTCACCGCTCGGGTGCGATGCGGATCACACGCAACCCCGACCGAATGGACGAGTTCCGCCATGTGGCCGGCCTGTCCGAATTCACCGGTTACCCGCTGGAGGTGCTGACGCCCGAGCGCATCGCCGAGCTGTTCCCTCTGGCCAAACTGGATGGGCTGATCGGGGGGATCTATGAACCCGATGACGGCCATGTAGACCCTACGCTGGCAACCCACGCAATGGCTGAGGTTGCTCGGCGTGGCGGGGCTCGGATCATACGCAATTGCGCAGTCACCGCGATTGAGCGTCAGCAGGACCATTGGCGGATTGCGACTGCGAAAGAGATCATCGAAACCACCCACATGGTCAACGCTGCAGGCACCTGGGGTTGGGAAATCGGACATATGATGGGCCTCAACATCCCGTCTGTTCCGGTGCTGCACCAATATCTGGTGACGGACACGGTGGAAGCCGTGTCATCGCGGATCAAAGAGGGATTGCCAGAGCTGCCGATCATCCGCGACCCCGAAGAAAGCTGGTATGTGCGGCAGGAACGCGATGGGCTGATCCTTGGGCCGTATGAAAAGGACGCCAAGGTCTGGTCCGTTGATGGTGTGCCACCGGAGTTTGGCGCGGATCTGATGCCGCCGGATCTGGACAGTGTGGAACATATCATCATGGCCGCGATGGATCGGATTCCGGCGCTGGAAACCGGTGGTGTAAAATCGGTGATCAACGGCCCGATCACGTTCACGCCCGACGCCAATCCGCTGATCGGGCCTGCGCATGGGCTTCAAAACGCGTGGCTTTTGACCGGCTCGTCGATGGGCGTCATGGAAGGCGGCGGCGCGGGCTGGTTCCTTGCGCATTGGATGACCCACGGCGCGCCGCCGATGGATGCGCTGGCCGTGGACTCGCGCCGCTTTGGGTCCTGGGCTGATCGTGATTATCGCGTGGCCAAGGCCGTCGAGTGCTTCGGCCTGCAATTCGGCGTGCACTATCCGCACGAAGAACGCCCCGTCGGGCGCGGTCTACGCCTGTCTCCACTGCATGACCTGATGGTCGAACGCGGCGCGGTGATGGGTGCGGCCTATGGGTGGGAACGTCCAAACTGGTTCTCGGACACACCCGGAGCAGTCGCCGACGAAACCTTCCTTCGCGCCAATTGGTTCGAACCCGTGGCGCAAGAGGTCGAGGCCGCACACAACCGCGTCGCCATGGGCGACCTGTCGGTGTTTTCGAAATTCGACGTCACCGGCCCCGATATCGCGGCCTTCCTACAAGCATTGGGCGCAAACCGCGCCATCCAGCCGGGCCGGATCGGTCTGACCCATGCGCTGACACCCAAAGGCGGCGTATTGTCGGAATTCACCGTCACACGCTTGGCCGAGGATCACGCCTATCTGACCAGCGCCGCCGCGGCCGAGCAGATCGACCAGGATCTTCTGACACAGGTTGCCAAAGGCTTTGACGTCACCGTTCGAAACGTGTCTGAGGATCTGGCAGTTATCGGCGTCATGGGACCCAAATCCGCCGATGTGTTGCCCGAGTTGAACCATATGCCCTGGCTCACCGCGCAAGAGACCCATGTAGGCGGGATTTCCCTGCGCGCTCTGCGGGTGTCTTATCTGGGCGAATGTGGCTGGGAATTGCATGTGGCCAAAGAAAATGCCGTGCAGCTTTTCACGACGCTGGAAGAGGTCGCCAAACCGCTTGGTCTTGGGTTCTATGGGGCCTATGCAGCAAACTCCATGCGCCTTGAAAAAGGGTATCGCGGTTGGGGCAGTGACCTGACGACCGAACGCAGCCCGCTTGAGGCCGGTCTGACCCCGTTTGTCCGCAAGGACCTGCGCCACGGACTGGGCCGAGACAACACGTGGGATATGGTGCTGCTTGAGGTCGAGGCCGGTGAGATTGACCCGTTCTACTCCCACACGATCTGGAAAGACGATCTGCCCGTTGGGATCGCCACCTCGGGTGCCTATGGCCACCGGACCGGAAAAGTTCTGGCCCTGGCCTATCTGCGCGACCAGACCGCGCGAGACGGGCTGACCATCTCAATACTGGGCCAGCATCGTGCGGCAACCATCCTGCCAAAGGCTCCCTTTGACCCCGAAAACTCACGCTTGAAAACCGGAGGTTCCGAATGACCGACCACGCCCTTCACACCGACTGGGACTTTTCGAACACCGCCGCGCGACGGGACCAGTACTATGCTGCCTCACTAACGCGGTTCACACCGTTTCGCGAACCTATCGTTTTCAAGAAAGGTCAGGGACAATACCTTTGGGATACGGATGGTCGGAAATACACCGATCTGCTGGGCATGAATGTCTGTATCTCGGTCGGGCACTCGCACCCGCGCGTGGTGGCGGCGGCAGCAGCACAGGCGCAGGAACTGACCCACTGCACGACAATGTTCTACCACCCGACACCAGCACATCTGGCCGAAGAACTGGCCGCGACGATGCCCAAAGGACATGACTGGGTGGTGCATCTGACCAACTCCGGATCCGAAGCGGTTGATCTGGCGATGACCATGGCGCGCACTTACACAGGCAATCTGGATTTACTTGCGCTGCGCACCGCATATCACGGGCCAACGGCTGCGGCGCAGTCGATTACCGGTATCTCGGGCTGGCGTCACCCGGGCATGCCCGGCAACGTGGCCTTTGTGCCGGAACCCAATCAATACCGCGGCATCTTTGGACAGGGGACCCAGCCCTATCTGGATGAGATTGATCACACAATCGCCACAGCCACATCCGGCAATGTAGCGGGCATATTTGTCGAAAGCGTGCAGGGCTATGGCGGCATCATCGAAATGCCCCCCGGCTATATGTCCGGCGCAGCCGAGCGCGTGCGCGCGGCAGGAGGTCTCTACATCGCGGATGAGGTGCAATCCGGCTTTGGCCGCACTGGCGAAAACTTCTGGGGGTTCGAAGCGGACGGCGTCGTGCCCGATATCGTCGTCATGGCAAAAGGTCTGGGAAATGGCTTCCCGATCGGGGCGGTTGTGGCCAAGAAACATATTGCGGAACCGATGGCGGAAAGGTTCATGTTCCACACCTATGGGGCCAACCCGACCTCGGCTGCCGCAGCCCGTACGGTTCTTGCTGTCATGCGGGACGAAGGGTTGCAGGAAAACGCCCGCGTTGTAGGGGCCGCCTTGCTGGAAAGGCTGCATGGCTTGAAAGACAAGTATCAGGTCATCGGCGATGTTCGCGGGAAAGGCCTTATGCTTGCGCTGGAATTCGTGAAAGACCGGGATAGCAAAACGCCGGACAAGGACATGACCACAGAAGTTTTCGAAGCCTGCCGCGCACAAGGAATTATCCTGTCAAAGTCCGGCCCGTTTCAACAATGCCTACGGATGGTGCCACCGCTGTGTTTGTCGTTGGACGACGTGGATCAGGTGGCGAACAGTCTTGATCAAGCGCTCGAAACTGCTGTGAGTGTCGCAGAAGTTTAAGCTTCAGGGCCTCTAGCCTGTGCCTTGCTTTTTCTCCGCGAAGTTTCCGGGCGTTTTCGGTTGTCCGGCGGCAAAAGAACGCCCGCCAAAAGGCGGGCGTCCAGAATGTATCGGATCAAGGCCCTACATCTTAGCTTTTTCTGATTTCAGCGCCAGCCACAAGCAGTAGCACATGATCAGAACCACCAAGGTGAACGGGATACCTGTCGAAACCGCAGCACCTTGCAGTGCAGAGAGGCCCCCGCCAAGCAACAGCGCAATGGCGACCAGACCTTCCAAAGTGCACCAGAACACCCGCTGAACCACCGGTGCGTCCATCTTGCCACCCGCAGTAATCGTGTCGATCACCAGCGAACCGGAATCCGACGAGGTGACAAAGAACACCACGATCAGGACCAGGGCGATTGGCGCAACAATACTGTAAAGCGGCAGCTCCTTGAGGAATCCGAACAGGGCACCTTCAGGGGCGTAGCTGTCGATCACTGTGGCACGCACACCTTCGGCTCCACCTGCGTTCAACATGTCGATGGCGGCACCGCCAAAGGTCGACATCCACAAGGCACAAACAGCCGTTGGTGCGAGCAGGGCGCAAAGGATGAACTCGCGCACTGTGCGACCTTTTGAGATGCGGGCGATGAACATGCCCACAAAAGGCGACCATGCGATCCACCAGGCCCAATAGAAGGTCGTCCAGCCGTGGAAGTAACTGGTGTCTTCGCGTCCGAACGGGTTCGACAGCGCCGGCAGGTGGTACACATAATCCACCATCACGTTGAAATACCGTGCGATGGCCGTGCCGACGCCAGTAACAACAATCACGAAGATAAACAGGCCGACGGCCATGATCATGTTGATTTCACTCAACCGTTTGACGCCAGCATCCATCCCCATCAGGACCGAACCCAACGCAATCAACGTGATACCGATGATCAGCAGGACTGTGACGGTTGGGCTGGGTTCGATGCCGAACACCTCATTCAGGCCCGCCGCAACCTGCTGCGCACCAAGACCCAACGAGGTGGTCAGGCCAAAGAGCGTCGCAAACACAGCCAAGGTATCGATGATGTGGCCCCACCAACCCCAGACGCGTTCGCCCAGGATCGGGTAGAAGGCCGACCGCAGGGTTAAGGGCAGATCAAGGTTATAGGCAAAGATGGCCAGGCTTAGACCAACAGCGGCGTAGACCGCCCAGCCTTCCAGCCCCCAGTGATGGATTGTACCGACGACTCCAGCATATTCATTGCCCGGAACGGCGATGTCGATGCCCAGTGGCACCGCGTTGCCGTCTTCGGCAAAATTGTAATAGACGGGCTCCATCACTCCAAAGAACAACAGCCCGATGCCGATACCAGCCGCGAACATCATCGCAATCCATCCGGCATAGGAATAGTCGGGCTTTGCGTCCTTGCCACCGATCCGCACCTTGCCAACCGGCAACACGATCAGAACAAGGCAGAACAAGGTGATTGCGTCGACCGACAGGACCAGGAACCAGTCAAACGTGCTGGTGAGCCATGGTCGTAGCCAGCCAAAAAGTGCCGCAGCACCCTCTTGATTGGCCAATGCGATCAGAACGAACGCGAAGATCAGGATGCTCGAGATCAAAAAGACCGGGTTGTGGATGTCCAGACCGAATGGCCGGACGTTGTCTTGCCCAAGCTCGTATTCGGTCTCGAAGTCGTAAATCCGGGGGTCCGGATCCAGCATTTTCTTGGTTTGTGCCATTCGTCTGCCCTTCTGTTCGCTAAGTGCAAACGCCAAGGTATTCGACCAGCGGACGGAAACGAGATTTTGTCCCTTGGCGCTTCTCCGTCAATTCGACCGCGGGCTTCGTGATAACAGCTTACACTGACGACATAATTTCACCAAACGCATTCCCGTTAGTGAATTTATCTGACTTGATAAACGACTTTGGACGGCACCGGGATCATTGGTCCCAACTTCTGGCCAAGGGGCTTTATCCGTGTTATTCACCCAAATGGTTGACTGAAGCAGAGGAAGGATGTAATTCATCCATATGGTTGAACGAGAGAGTCGCTCTGATCTGAGCGCGATATTGAAGGCCGCGTCCGACCCGACCCGCCGTGCGATCCTGACGATGCTTGCGCAGCAGGGACCCTTGCGGGTGACGGACATCGCGCGGCAATTCGATATGAGCCTCAATTCGGTATCCAAGCACATCAAGGTGCTGGAAAACGCCGAACTGGTGCGGCGCCGGACGGAATGGCGTGAGCATTTGATCGAGGTTCAAATGGATCCCTTGTCAGCCGTGGATGAATGGTTTGCCGGTTTGCGTTCGATCTGGACGCTTCGGCTGGACGCTTTGGAAACTGCTTTGGAGGACCCAGAAGATGACGGATCTGTCACTTGAAATCACACGCGCAATCCCGCACCCGCCTGAAAAGGTGTTCGACGCCTGGCTGAACCCGGATATGCTGGCCAAATTCATGCTGCCAGGGCCGGGTATGACGGTGCCAGAGGCGCATTCCGATGCAAAGGTCGGTGGACGGTTCAAGATCATCATGCGTGCACCCGAAGCGGGTGACCTGCCGCACGAGGGCGAATACAAGGTCATCGACCGCCCGAACCGGCTGCAATTTACTTGGAACTCTCCGTACAGTCAGGATGATTCCACCGTGACGCTGGATTTCACGCCAACCGATGCAGGGACCGAATTGCGACTGCATCACGTCCGATTCCCATCACAGGAAAGCCGCGACAATCATGAGGGCGGATGGACTGCGATCCTTGCAGCGCTGGAGACAGCGCTATGATCAACTGGCTGGCCCTTGCAGCGGGGGTGATCGCGGCCTTTCTGCTGGGATGGCTGGTCTATGGACCGGTCGGATTCCAGAAACGCTGGGCCGAAGGAACGCGGATCGATCCGACACCGCCGGAATCGCCGCCATTGCCTCAGATGGCCGCGCAGATCGTGTTCCTGATCTTGCTGGCCACCGTGATCGCGCTCACCGAAACCACCAACAGCCTGGGCGTCGCCCTTCTGGCCATCCTTGCAGTGGCGGCGCAGACGGCCTCGGTCGGGGCCTGGGCGCAAAAAAGCGTGTTCGCGATCATGGTCGACACTGGCTATGCTCTGGGATGCGGCGTGGTGATGATCCTCGCGCACGCACTCTTTTGAACGGCTCTGGCCCGGTCCAAAATGGATCGGGCGTAGGCTGCGCAGTCCTCCACCGGCGCTGCGCGGTTCCCCTTTCCTTCTACACCAATCTCATGTATGCGCGCGGTATCTGAGACGTTGTGCCCTGATCCCGGCACTCAGACGAAAGCTAAAATGGGATCGGCGGCAATGGGGCCGCCATGCAAACGGGAGACCCGCAGGGGCGGGAGTGCTCCCATCTAGGATACGCATATGTTTGATGTAACGAAAAAATCTATGCAGTGGGGCGAAGAGACGCTCACACTGGAAACCGGCAAGGTTGCCCGTCAGGCCGACGGCAGCGTGATCGCGACACTGGGCGAAACCAGCGTCATGGCGAACGTGACCTTTGCACGGCAGCAAAAACCGGGTCAGGACTTTTTCCCTCTGACCGTCCACTATCAGGAAAAATACTATGCCGCCGGTAAGGTTCCGGGTGGCTTTTTCAAGCGCGAGGCGCGCCCGACCGAAAAAGAGACACTGACTGCGCGTCTGATCGACCGTCCAATCCGCCCGCTGTTCGTTGACGGCTTCAAAAACGAAGTTCTGGTGATGTGCACCGTGCTGTCTCACGATTTGGTCAACGACCCCGACATGGTTGCGATGATCGCTGCCTCGGCTGCGCTGACTATCTCCGGCGCGCCGTTCATGGGTCCGATCGCCGGTGCCCGCGTTGGTTTTGAGGACGGTGAATACGTTCTGAACCCGACTGTTGACGACATGCAGGACCTGCGCCTGAACCCTGAACAGCGCCTGGATCTGGTTGTTGCCGGCACCAAAGACGCCGTAATGATGGTTGAATCGGAAGCGTACGAGCTGTCCGAGGCCGAAATGCTGGGTGCGGTCAAATTCGCACATGAACAGATTCAGCCGGTCATCGACCTGATCATCTCGCTGGCCGAAGACGCCGCGAAAGAGCCGTTCGACTTCCAGGCGCCCGACTACTCGGAGCTGTCCGCCGCAGTCAAAGCTGCCGGGGAAGAGCAGATGCGCGCCGCTTTCGCGATCACCGACAAGCAAGAGCGCACTACCGCTGTTGCCGCTGCGCGTGAAGCGATCAAAGCAGCGCTGACCGAAGAGCAGCTGGAAGACGGCAACCTCGGTTCGGCTATGAAAAAGCTGGAAGCTGGCATTCTGCGCGGTGACGTCGTCAAAGGCGGCAAGCGGATCGACGGTCGTTCGACCACCGATATCCGCTCGATCGTTGCAGAAACCTCGATGCTGCCCCGTACCCACGGTTCCGCCCTGTTCACCCGGGGTGAAACGCAGGCGCTGGCTGTAACCACGCTGGGCACTGGCGACGATGAGCAGTTCATCGATGCGCTGCATGGCAATTTCAAATCGAACTTCCTGCTGCACTACAACTTCCCTCCGTATTCGGTAGGTGAAGTTGGCCGCGTTGGTGGTCCGGGCCGTCGTGAGATCGGCCACGGCAAGCTGGCATGGCGCGCCCTGCAGGCGGTTCTGCCGGCGGCGACCGACTTCCCCTACACGATCCGTATCGTGTCGGAGATCACTGAATCCAACGGATCGTCCTCGATGGCGTCGGTCTGTGGTGGTTCGCTGTCGATGATGGATGCGGGCGTTCCGCTGAAAGCACCGGTTGCCGGTGTGGCCATGGGTCTGATCCTGGAAGATGACGGCGAATACGCCATCCTATCCGACATTCTGGGTGACGAAGACCACCTGGGCGACATGGACTTCAAAGTTGCGGGCACCGAAAACGGCATTACCTCGCTGCAGATGGACATCAAGGTCGCAGGCATCACGCCCGAGATCATGGAGAAAGCCCTGGCGCAAGCCAAGGACGGCCGAATGCACATCCTGGGTGAGATGGGCAAAGCCTTGTCCGAGACCAACGATTTCTCGGTCCACGCCCCGCGCATCGAGACCATGAACATCCCGACCGACAAGATCCGTGAAGTGATCGGTTCGGGCGGTAAGGTCATCCGCGAAATCGTCGAAGTGTCAGGCGCTAAGGTCGACATCAACGACGACGGCGTCATCAAGATCGCCTCGCCCGATGGTGAATCGATCAAGAAGGCGTATGAGATGATCCACTCGATCGTCGCTGAGCCGGAAGAGGGTCAGGTCTACACCGGTAAGGTCGTGAAGATCGTCGACTTCGGTGCCTTCGTGAACTTCTTTGGCAAGCGCGACGGTCTGGTCCACGTGTCCCAGATCGAAAACCGCCGCCTGAACCATCCGTCGGATGTTCTGAAGGAAGGTCAGGAAGTGAAAGTCAAGCTGCTGGGCTTTGACGATCGCGGCAAGGTCCGCCTGTCGATGAAAGTGGTCGATCAGGAAACCGGCGAAGAGATCGTTCCCGAGAAGAAAGAAAAGAAAGAGGAAAGCGCAGAGTAATCTGTTCTTCTTTCAAGTGACCAAGGCCCCGGTGGAAACGCCGGGGCCTTTTTCGTTTCGAGCTATGACCGCCCAGCCAAGGACGGATCGGTCAATTATTGCCATAAATATCTGAATGTGTGCGAGTTCACAGTCAGATGTATTTCTTCATGAAAGGTTACGCTAGGGAAGCAATCTATCCCTTAAGACCACCCGTATTTCAGCAGCCGGGCAATCCGCTCGGCTGAACCGTGATCCTGTGTTTTGAAAGGCGTGACATGACCCTGAGGACCTTCAAGGAACGCGTCATCCAGACCGGCAGCTTCGAGCTGATCGGGATCGCATTTGTCTCACCCGTATACGCTTATTTGACCGGCGCATCGATGGTGCACGGTTTCGCTATGATCGCCATGCTGTCGATTGTGATCATGATCTGGTGCCCGTTCTTCAATACTATTTTTGATCTGATTGAGCGGGACAAAACGGCCCGGCTGGCCTGCAAACGCCCCCAATCGGTGCGCGTTCTTCATGCCACATTGCATGAGGTTACGGCAGTCATGATCACCTGCCCACTTTTGATGATGGTTGGTGGGCATTCTCTGGGATCAGCGCTTGCGCTCAATGTCGGTCTGACACTGACTTATACGGTTTACACCTACCTGTTCCACATCATCTATGATCGCGTGCGGCCGATTAAGCCAAGCTTGGAAAAGAACGAAGCTGGCCAAAGCGAACATCTGACTGGTGAAGCCGCTGCAGCCTGATCCTTGCTGACAAGTCAAATACCCAGAACGTCAGTGCGCCACGCCAGACGGCCCGTGTTTCATCACATGCCACTGCCCATAACTGTCGTTCAAATCCAGTTTGATCGCCGCATCTGCCTTGGTCGATGCACTGCCAATCTCGGCCAGGGTGAATTCTATACCACCGGGAATGTCGATCCGTACACGATGCGGGCCACCACCATGTGGGGCCTCGATGGGACGGCCGGTTGAGCTCAGCACCTCACCGATTGAGACTTTGGCGGTGCGCCCATCCATGTCCATCTCAAAATCAATCGGCACATACAGGGTCTCGTGAACGGTGTCGCACATCGTGCGGAAGACATGCCAGTGGGTTGCCATTTCCTCGGTCTCTTCACCGTGAAAGACCTTTTCCAATGCGGCCCGTTGCGCGTCCGAGGCGCTTGGGTCGATGATCACCTGCATCTGGCCGCCGCCCTCAAAGATCGGGCCAGGCCAGGCATAGATCAGCGCAGCTTTTGTGCCCGCAAGGTCGGTGTCGCCAAAATGTCCTTTGGAAACCTCAAGCACCTCAAAGCCGCGGCAATTTCCGTGGGTTGGTAATTCTTCGAATTGGCAAGGGCAGGCATAGCCGCAATTGCAGTTCCCGAATGCATCGCCTTCAACGTACCAATCTGTGAATGCCATCGTCTTCTCCTGTTTTACACAGTCTGAACGCCCGACGTCTTGGTTATATGCCTGTAGAACTCCCCCGGTCTAAACCTAACACAATTCGGGCAAATGCAGAACCAGGCGGCCTGAAACCGCATTTTACCGGGATAAACTTTGGTCCAATTCCTTGCGTTTCAACCAAAAGCCAATCGCAGCGCACGCGCCCTGTTCCCAGTTTCACAACATCGCCACAACGCAAAAAGGAGATGCAAAATGGAAACCTTGAAACTGCTGACACTGACCGGATTGATTGCAACAGCGCCGGTTCTTGCACTGGCCAATGTCGGGCTGGGCGACAAACTGGGCACCACCGAGTCCGATATCCGCACGGCCCTGGAGGCGCAGGGATACGAAATCGAAGAGATCGAATTCGAAGATGGCGAGATCGAGGTTGAACTCATCAAGGATGGCGTGGAAACTGAACTCGTCCTGTCCGAGACGGACGGCATGGTAACTGCCATCGAACTCGAAGGGGACGACGATTGATCGGATAAAATCACAGGAGCCTCATGAAGCTTTCACAAACGTCATTGCTTTGGCTCCTTCTGGTGGTGCAGGCCGTCTGCGCCGCCTTTTTCGTGACGGACGCGATGCTGGACTGGACCGGCGGGGAAAGCGCGGGCTTTCGCCACCTGCATAGTTTCGAACTGGTTCTGGCCCTGGCATTGATCGGCGGTCTTGCCGCGACGATTGCATTGATCCGGTCCCAGAACAGGCGTGTGCGCGACATGCAGCGACAGCTGAGCGTCGCGCAGGGCGCGTTTGCTCAACTCATTGCCTCTCAATTCACTGAGTGGAACCTGAGTGATGCTGAGCGCGACGTTGCCCTGCTTTCTATCAAGGGTCTGTCAATCGCGGACATCGCGACATTGCGGCAAACCAAGGAAGGCACGGTCAAAGCGCAATGCGCGGCGGTGTATCGCAAGGCAGGAGTTACGGGACGCGTGCAATTGCTGAGCTACTTCATCGATGAGTTGCTTTCCGAACCTTTGCTTACAAACAGTTCTGAAAGGTCGAATTCGACCACATAGACCGTGAATCAAAGTGTTAGCTCGGTACTGATCTTATTCACTCACACACGCCCAATATCCTGTGAATTGAAGTGAAGGGCTGTTGCCTTTCATTCCTGCCTCTACTGCCCACATGTGCGCCATAACAAATGTGGAACAAAGGACATGGTCATGGTTACGCGTCTTCTTCTCGCCTCGACAGCTTTGACGATCAGCGCGTCCGCGCTGGCCGCGCAGAGCCTGTCGGATGATCTCTATCTTCAGGGCTTTGCCGGGTACAGCCAGCTGCAGGACAGCGACTTTAGCGGCACAATCAATGGATCGTCGCAGTCGGTGGATACCGATTTCGATGGCGGCTATGGGCTGGGCATCGCGGTCGGCAAAGAGATCCCGCAGTGGTCGAACGATCAGTTTGGCGCCCGGATCGAGCTGGAGCTGTCCTACCGCGACAACGACGTGGATGGCGTCAATTTTTCAGGCAACGGACCCGGCGCAGAAGGCAACATTTCGGGTGACGTGTCGCAGACATCGCTGTTCGCCAATGTGCTGGTCGATTTCAAACAGGCAGGGGCCTTCACGCCCTATGTCGGTCTGGGTCTGGGTGCCACCTATTCTGATCTGGACTTTGTCTACGGGCCGGGCGTTAAACTTAACGACACCGACACCACCTTTGCTGCGCAAATTATTGCCGGTGTAGCCTATGAGATCAGCCCAAATACCTCTCTGACCCTGGACACCCGATATGCCCGCGTATTCGACGTATCCTCGGCACGTTTGGCACCAAACGGTGCGTCTACGGGTACGGTCGAGGATGATATCGACGCCTTCAGCGTCAATGTCGGACTGCGTTACGGTTTCTGATGGATCACGGGGAAGTGTTTCTTTCGGGTTTCTCTTCCCCCTTTCGTTATCGTGTTCTATGCACTGTGGCATGAGGACTTTTGTCATCCATATGACAGCAAGCACAGCGCGGCGACCCAATGCCGAAAGGCTGTGTGCCAGTCTGCCCGATGCGGAACTGTTCGAGGCCGTCAATGGGAAGGACCCCGCTCAGATCGCGGATGTACAATTGTTTCCGGGCGATTTGTATCGCCCCAGATACCCTTTTCCGCTACGCCCTGCGGAGATCGGAATTTTCGCGAGCCATCGGCGAATCTGGCGCAAGCTCGTTGATGAAAAGATCGACCGCGCTATCATTACCGAGGATGATTTGCGCATAGATCCGTGTCGTATGGCCTATGCGTTAGAGATGTTGGATCCGCTTGCAACCCCGGATCACTATATCCGAATTCCCGTGAAACAACGCGAGGATGCGGCACGAACGCTTATAAAGCAAAATGGATTGCGTCTGATCCTGCCAAAAGTCATTGGCTTGCAATGCGTCTGCCAGGTGGTCGGGCGGCGTGCGGCTGAGCGGTTGCTTGCCGTAACCGACCAGATTGACCGACCGGTCGACACGTTCCTGCAAATGCACTGGGTGACTGGGCAGCCGATCCTTTCCTTGCAAGGAAGCGGCAATCAGGAAGTCGCACAAGAAATCGGCGGTTCGACCATACAGGCAAGCCCGCCGCTGGCCGACAAGCTAACGCGTGAGTTCAAACGCGCTGCCTACCGTCGGAAACTGTATCAGCACCCTCAACGATACGCAGCTTAGTCACCCTTGAAGGCGGATTGGAATCGGGCAGAGCTTATCGCCCTGCCCGAGCTACTTTAGCTGGGCGCTTTGGTTTTACGCAGATACGGAAAGATGGTTTCAAACTCACCGAACTTTTCTTTTGCCTCATCATTCGAAACGGCCGGCGGGATGATCACGTCTTCGCCCGGCACCCAGTTCGCGGGGGTGGCCACGCCCTTGGCGCTCATCTGCAGACCATCCAGCGCGCGCAGGATTTCGGCAAAATTTCGGCCCACGGTCATCGGGTAGGTCATCGACAGTTTCAACTGTTTGTCAGGGCCGATGATGAACACCGAACGCACGGTTGCACTGTCGGCAGGCGTGCGGCCATCGGGCAGGTACGCCTCGGCGGGCAGCATGTCGAACGCCTTGGACACGGCCAAACCGTCATCAGCGATGATCGGAAAACCGGGGTTGGCGTTGCCATACGCCTCGATGTCCTTCTTCCACTTCTTGTGGTCCTCGACGCCATCGACTGAGACGCCCATCACCTTGGTGTTGCGGGCTGCCCATTCGTCGTTCAGCTGCGCAACGGCCGAGAACTCGGTAGTGCAGACCGGCGTGAAATCCTTGGGGTGTGAGAACAGGATCGCCCAGCTGTCACCGATCCAGTCATGGAACTGAACAGTGCCCTGATCCGTCTCTGCAGTGAAATTCGGAACGGTGTCATTGATGCGCAAACCCATGGGGCATCTCCTTTTTTGTGAAACAAACCGAGTCGGTTGCTGGAAACCTAATAACTCTGCGCCATTGTTAAACCATTAGCTGCTTGAAAGGGTATTCATTTTTGAGGAAATTAATTTGATCAAATTGTGCCTTGCCACACCGATATGCCGGTGCCAGAGTGGCGCAAATTCCCGCCATCCGGGCCACAGGATCAGGAGGATACGTGATGATCGAGAAACGCAATTTCTACATTGACGGAACATGGGTCGCCCCATCTGCAGCGAATGATTTCGAGGTGATCAACCCCTCGACCGAGGAACCCTGCGCGGTGATCTCACTGGGCGCGCAAGCTGATACCGACGCCGCAGTTGCTGCCGCAAAGGCCGCCCTGCCCGGCTGGATGGCCACACCGGTCGAAGATCGCATCGCGCTGGTCGAGAAACTGATCGAGATTTACCAATCCCGGTCCGAGGATTTGGCACAGGCGATGTCGCTTGAGATGGGCGCGCCAATCGACATGGCACGCACCCAGCAATCCGGTGCGGGCATGTATCACCTTGCAAACTTTGTGCGCGCAGCCAAAGCGTTCCAATTCGACCGCCCGCTGGGCGATCACGCGCCCAATGACAGGATTATTTATGAGGCGGTCGGCGTGGCCGCCCTGATCACGCCATGGAACTGGCCGATGAACCAAGTCACACTCAAGGTTGGCGCGGCGGCGATTGCAGGCTGCACCATGGTTCTGAAACCCTCCGAACAAAGCCCGCTGAACGCGATGATCTTTGCCGAGATGATGGATGAGGCCGGCTTCCCCGCCGGTGTGTTCAATCTGGTGAACGGTGATGGCGTGGGCGTTGGTTCCCAGCTGTCGGCGCATCCGGATGTGGATATGGTCAGCTTTACCGGCTCGACCCGCGCAGGCACAGCGATCTCAAAAAGTGCTGCAGACACCTTGAAGAAGGTACATCTGGAGCTGGGCGGCAAGGGTGCAAACGTGGTCTTTGCCGATGCCGATGAAAAGGCCGTCAAACGTGGTGTTCTGCACATGATGAACAACACCGGCCAAAGCTGTAATGCGCCCAGCCGCATGCTGGTGCAGCGCCCGATCTACGATCAGGCCGTGGAAACGGCGGCTGAAGTGGCCAGCATGGTTTCCGTGGGCAGCGCGCAGGAAGAAGGCCGCCATATCGGCCCCGTCGTGAACGAGGTGCAGTGGAACAAAATCCAGGACCTGATCCAGAAGGGCATCGATGAAGGCGCCCGGCTGGTAGCAGGCGGCACCGGTCGGCCCGAGGGGCTGAACAAGGGCTATTATGTACGTCCAACCGTCTTTGCCGACGCCAATAACCAGATGAACATCGCGCGCGAAGAGATCTTTGGCCCCGTCCTGACCATGATCCCCTTCGACACCGAAGAAGAGGCGGTCGAGATTGCCAACGACACGCCATACGGCCTGACCAATTACGTTCAGACACAAGACGGCGCGCGAGCAAATCGAATGGCGCGGGTACTGCGGTCCGGCATGGTCGAAATGAATGGCCAGTCGCGCAGTGCAGGATCACCGTTTGGCGGCATGAAACAGTCCGGCAACGGGCGCGAAGGCGGCTTGTGGGGGTTGGAGGACTTCCTTGAGGTCAAAGCCGTCGGTGGCTGGGCGGCAGAGTGACGCCAGACCAGAACTTAACAAAAGGGCGCGGCGGTGGTTACCCGCCGCGCCCTTTTCTTTACGTGGGTCGCACGATCAGTTGCGGTTGGCCGTCCGAGGTATGTCGTGTGGATCGGCCATCCCAGCCAATCTCACCGGTTACGCGTTGCCGATAGGCCGAGAAGCTGTCGAATTGAACGACATCCACGGGGGTGTCAAAGTGTAAGGTAACGCGCCGATGCGACCCGTCACCCAACAGGGTCATACCACGGATCTCCGCCCTGAACGGCTGCCCCAGATAGAACCCTTCAACGCGATCACCAACACGCAAATGCATGCGATTTCCGGCCATTGCGTGCAACGTATTCCAATCGCGCACCCCATGTTGATGCGCCAGCAATTCCAGCGATTCACTATGCGAGAGCGTAACCCCCGCTCCGCGCAGCCTGTCGCGCAGTCGTTTTGCCTGCGCTTTTAGCTCCTCAAGTGGAGCAATACTGTTTGAACGTGTCATTTCTTGCCTCGTTTCCTTAAACGGGCGCCAAGTCAGGACGGAGTTCGCATTACCATCCGCGCGCCAGAAAAGGGCAACAGATGTTCATCAACCGGGTTTCACCAATGCCAAATGGCAGCGAACGGCAGGGGACCCAAACCTGAAGGAAACCTTTGGCACCGGCGAGTGTATCTGTCAATCAGGCGCTGGCACTTTTCAACTCGCTGTCCGGTTCCAGATGGATGACAAAGACTGACCCCGGAAACTTCCTGTTCAGGGCCGCCTCGATATCGTCGCAGATGTCATGCGCGGCCGCGACCGACATGGCACCGTCGACGACAAGGTGAAACTCAACGAAAATCATGTTGGCTGACCTGCGACCGCGCAGATCATGATACTCAAGCGCCGGGCCTAAATTGGCTTCGATTGTTTCGCGGACAGACGTCAATTCTCCGTCGATCAGCGAAGCATCCATCAACCCGTCGACCGAGCTGCGGATAACCTTCCACCCCTCCCACAGAATATTGACGGCCACCAGAATCGCGATAATTGGATCAAGGATCAACCAACCTGTCGCCATCGCAATCAGCAATCCGACAACAACACCGACCGAGGTCATAAGATCGGTCAAAATGTGCTTTCCGCTTGCCTCTAACGCTGGCGAGGATTCTCGTCGCCCAACCCGCAACAGCAGAAACGCCCAGATACCATTCAGGCACGTCGCGCCCACATTTATGGCAATGCCCAGGAACGGTTCCCCGGCCAGATGCGGATCAGGTAATGCGAAAACAGCTTCACGAATGATCAGCAGTGCGGCCAGAACAATCAGCGTCCCTTCGGCCACGGCCGACAAGTACTCGGCTTTCTTATGCCCAAACGGGTGTTTCTTGTCTGGCGGCATGCCAGATATCCGCACCGCAAAAAATGCAAGCAGAGCTGCCGCTACATTCACCACTGATTCCAAGGCGTCCGAGAGCAGGGCGACCGAACCCGTTACCCACCAGGCCAGCAGTTTCAGCAGCAAGACCGCCACTGAAACCGGAATGGCCCACGCCGCGAATGTCTGTGTGATCTGCCTGCTGTCCTGCTTCATAGAATCTCACTATCACAGGATGCAGCAGCGCAAAGTTTGTTTTTGACGTGACTATGCGTCGGCCTGAGCGGCCTCGAATGCCAGCATTGCGCGTTTGACCGGCAAGCCCCAGTGATAGCCACCCAGCCCACCGGATTTGCGTAGCGCCCGGTGGCACGGGATCAGCCAGCTGACCGGGTTGCGGCCAACCGCAGTACCCACGGCGCGCACTGCTTGTGGCGATCCCACACGCTGCGCGATCTCGGAATAGGTGGTGACCTGGCCTGACGGGATGTGCATCAGCGCCTCCCAAACCTTGATTTGCAGGGGCGAACCAATAAGGTACAGCGGCGTAGGTTCCAGCCGGTCGCTTGCTGCGCCAAAGGCGCTTAGAACCCAAGGGCGCAGGTGCATCGGATCTTCTATGAACTTGGCCTTGGGCCAGCGTGAGATCATATCCTCCATCGCGGCCTCTTCACCGGTTTCAGCACCAAAAGCCATGCCGCAAATGCCCTTGTCGGTTCCCATGACCAGTGCCGGGCCAAAGGGGCATTCGAACCAGCCCCAATAGATGGTCAGCCCGATGCCCCTGCGCGCGTATTCGCCGGGACTCATGGATTCCCATTTCAGGAACAAATCGTGCAGACGGCCACTGCCGGACAGGCCGACGTTATGCGCGGTTTCCAACGTGGTGAACCGTTCCCGCAACAATGCCTTGGCATGGCCCAGCGTCAGATATTGCTGGTAGCGTTTCGGCGACACCCCGGTCCAACGCGAGAACAGGCGCTGGAAATGCGCCGGGCTCATATCCATCTGGCGAGCTAGCTCTTCCAGGCTCAGGCCCTCGCCGCCCTGATCAATCAGGTCGATCGCGCGGCGCATGACGTTGTAGTGGTATCCGCTTTCCGGTGTCTGGACGTTCATGGCTATTACCTCATATTCTTGATCAAACCATAGCGCGCAGGTTACGCCCTCGCGACCCGGAACTTGCGCATTGGCTTTGGACTTGTATCGACTCGCCCCGAACGGCATTAAGACGCGGATGGCAAAACAACTCGGATATCACCGGATCCGCGAGATCTTTACGCGCTTTCAGGAAGCCGACCCCGAACCCAAGGGCGAGCTTGAGCATGTCAACGTTTATACTCTGGTGGTGGCCGTGGCCCTGTCTGCACAAGCGACCGATGTCGGTGTGAACAAAGCCACCCGCGCGTTGTTCGAGATCGCCGACACACCGCAAAAGATGTTGGATCTGGGCGAAGAAGGTCTGATTGAACACATCAAGACCATTGGCCTGTTTCGGCAAAAGGCGAAGAACGTCATTAAACTCAGCCGTATTCTGGTCGACGATTATGGCGGCGAGGTTCCCAATTCCCGCGCAGCCCTGCAATCGCTGCCGGGTGTGGGCCGCAAGACCGCCAATGTTGTGTTGAACATGTGGTGGCGTTATCCGGCACAGGCGGTGGACACGCATATCTTCCGTGTTGGAAATCGCACCGGCATTTGCCCCGGTAAGAATGTGGACGCCGTCGAACGCGCCATCGAAGACAATATCCCAACCGACTTTCAGCTGCATGCGCATCACTGGCTAATCCTGCATGGCCGCTATCACTGCAAGGCGCGCAAACCCATGTGCGGCACCTGCATCATCCGCGATCTCTGCGAATTTGAGGACAAGAACTTATGAAAACCTACCAACTGACCGGCATCGGAAACGCTGTTGTGGACGTGATTTCCCAAGCCGACGACAGTTTCCTGGAGCTGATGGGCATCGAAAAAGGCATCATGCAACTGATCGAGCAGGAGCGTGGCGAAGTCCTCTATGCCTCGATGGAAGGCCGGGTTCAGACGCCGGGTGGTTCGGTTGCCAACACGATCGCTGGCGCAGGTGCGCTGGGGTTGGATTCAGCGTTTATCGGGCGGGTTCATGATGACGCTCTGGGCCGGTTCTATGCGGATGCGATGAACGAGGACGGCGTTGATTTCGTGAACCCTCCGGTTCCGGGCGGCGAACTGCCAACGTCGCGCTCGATGATCTTTGTCTCGCCCGACGGTGAGCGGTCGATGAACACCTATCTGGGGATTTCCTCAGAGCTGTCGTCGCAAGACGTGTCAGATGCCGTAGCCGGGAACAGCCAGATCATGTTCCTTGAGGGCTATTTGTTCGACAAGGAAAAGGGCAAGGCCGCGTTTCTTGAGGCCGCGCGCGCGTGCCACAAGGGTGGCGGCAAGGCGGGTATCGCCATTTCGGACCCCTTCTGCGTGGAACGCCATCGTGTTGATTTCTTGCTGCTGATCGAAAACGAACTTGATTTCGTCATTGGCAACGAGGCCGAGATCAAATCCCTGTTCGAAACTGACGATCTGGAAGAGGCGCTGGCCAAGACCGCCGCGATCTGCCCGCTTGTTGTATGCACCCGCTCCGGCGACGGCGTGACTGTTCTAAGCGACGGGCAACGCGTCGACGTACCGGTCGAGAAAGTCGTGCCCGTGGACGCAACCGGTGCGGGCGATCAGTTTGCCGCCGGCTTCCTGTTTGGCATGGCGACAGGCCGCGATCACGAAACCTGCGCCAAGATCGGCAATATCTGCGCCCGCGAGGTCATCAGCCATATCGGCCCGCGACCCGAGGCGAACATGCAGGAACTGCTGCGCGCCGAAGGGTTGCTGTAATCCGCTGATTAAGATCCAGCCGCCGCGTCGTTCAAAGCCCAGTCATACTGATACGCTTTGACACGCGGCGTCTGCTGAAGACGGGCGCGCAGCTCGGGTTCCGCTGCTGTCGCGATATAGGCCAGCACAGATTTTTCGTTTGGTCCGAAATCCACACGGAACCAGATAAAGATCTTTGACAGGATCAATCCGCCGCGTTGGTCAAACTGCACGCCACGTGGGTCGTTGATATAGGCGTGCTCGGCGGCGGCAAAATCGCGCTCTAACGTCTCGGCCTGCCAGGCGCGGTCCATCAGGTTGGGGCAACCTACAGCGGCACAGTTCAGCGCATAGTGGATGCGCGGTTCGCCGAATGTGGGCCGGATAATGCGGTGTTCGATGTCATTGAGGGTCAACTCCTGCCCGGCCACCTGCGCCAGAGGTTGATTCCACGGCCCAATCGAAAATCGTCCGTTCTTGATGTCGCGGATCGAAGAAACGAGATAGTTTTCAAGAACCACATCCACCGTCAACGCATTGTACAGGTTGATCCAATACGCCAGTTGCTGATCACGTGTCAGCCGCGCAGAGTCAATGGCTTGCAGATCGACCAGATATTCGTCCAGGCGCGCCCTGTCTGCCTGTGTCACCTGCCCATAAGTTACCCGGTTCACGCCCTGCCCGTCGGTCACGACATAGCGGTGCAGGAAAGCTGTCCAATCGCGGTGATCGACCTTTTCGCCCGGTGGGGACGCAAATCTGGTCAGGGTCTGCCCTGGCAATGCCTCCGCGGCGGGCAAGGCTAGACGCTCGACACTTGCGCATGCGGTCAAAACCGGAAGCAACAGCAGGATCAGAAGTTTTCTCATGATACGTCCTTTTGGTTCCGGCGCGTGGCCCGCAACTGCCCCTTGAGCCGCTTGAGCGGGGCCAGCCCGGGATCGCTCAGATCCGGCAGATCGGGTCCACCCGACAGGCGGGGAACGGCGGCATTCCACCAGCTTGGTCCAGACGGCCCGTCAACCCGTTCTGGCGCGGCCAGATGCATGTCACGCTGCGCGTTGTGAACACACATGGACAACGGCCCGTTCGCGGTTGCGACCATAAAGACGCAAGAGGCACAGCGGTCTTCTTCGAGCGCATCGGCGGCCATAAAATTGTGGATAAACACTGACTGCCGACGGACGGGACCCTGCAACAACCCTCGACCCAACCGCAGCACACAACCCAACAGATGTAGCCCGGCCCGCAGCGCCAACAGCGGGTTGCGCCTCACCATGCGCCAGATGCTGTCGCGGGTGTCGATATGGCCGTCTGCCGACTGATCGACGCGGCTTAGCGCGGCGATCACCTTCTGCGTCAGGCGTTTGGCGGACAGAACCGAAACCGCACGCCCGCCGGCAGTCACAACACTTGCGTAGCGATTGCATTTTGCATGGCCCACGGCGGCCGTGTCAAAATGCAGGGGCGTTTCATATCCGACCTCGACGGCACGCATTACACTGTCCTGCGTGATCGCGTCGGGACGTTCGCGCAAGACCCCGCGCCCGGTATCGGCTTGCATCTGGAAGGACACAAAAGCCACCTCGGGACGGTCTCGCATGAATCGTGCCAGCGCAGACATTTCAGCAATATTGCCGCCGAAGACCGTCGTGTTGAACAATACCCGCAAGCCCAGTCCGCGCGTGTGGCGGATATAGGCGCGGCGCACCACATTTAACTCAGTCTCGCTGTTAAACCCCTTGCGCTCCTGCGTCATGTCGACGTGAAAGGCCACGTCATCCAACCCCGCCGCCGCAAGCCGCGTCAGAAACGCCCGGCTGGCGCGAATGCCGTTGGTCATCAGGCACGACCGCATGCCCAGGCGGCGAATTTCGCGGCACAGTGCCTCAAGGTCTTCTACCTTGCGCAGTGTCGGATCACCCCCCGTCAGTTGAACCGAGACACCGGGGCCATAATGGCTGTGGATCGTGGCAAGACGCGCAAACAGAACCGACAGCGGTGGGTCATAGGTCATCTCGGCTCGGTCCGAGAGGTAACACAGTGTGCAATCCAGATTGCAACGTTGGGTGACCTCAAGCGCGACGCAGGCGATGGGGTAGAACCGGCCCGCCGTCTGCCCTGCGCCATATTCCCCGCACCCTTGCAGACCGCCGCGCAAAGGCGCGCGACGGTCGGTGCCGGTAAACTTGCGTCCGGCGGGTTTTACAGAAGAGAGAGTTGGGGCCGTGTCCTTCATACCCGTCAAGCTAGACAGGTCGATCAGATGCGGCCACGCCCCCTCACGCCAACGTGCGGCTTAGTGAGTGAATCACCCGCAGCACCCGCCGGATTGTTTCACCTGAGCGGTTGCAGGCGCTTCGTTCAGGTTCGCACCCCGCCCCAACCACGTCCGCTCTGCGAGATAGAAATCAGTGAACCGGGTGACAAAGTCATCAGACACGGTTTTCTCAGGAATGCCTGTTGCCAGAAGAGCCTGCTGCCACGCCTTCACCTTAGGATAGTCAGCCAGCATATCGTGCCCGCTGTGATCGGCCACGATTGCAGCCCGGTGAAGCAACGGTAACCAAGCCATATCGACATTGCCCAGCGCCTCGCCCGCAAAGAATGGGCCACCGCTAAGCTGCTTCTCGGCTTTCGCGAACGAGGCGTTCAACTTGGTCGTCCGATCCGCAAAGATCGCCTGATCCGCGCTTTGCATCGCACTGCACTGAACCAGATAATGCTTGCTGGCCTGATAGCTCCACGCGCGGTTCAGGGCGCGCTGTTCAGATGTCAGGTTGGGCTGCAGCGGGGCGGTCACTTCGTCGAGGTATTCGGCAATAGCGTCCGACTCGAACAGTGCGGTACCGCCTTCGGTCACCAGAACTGGCACCTGACCTGTCGGCGACAATTCCAGAAACCAGTCCGGCTTGTCGCTGAGGCTGATATGGTCGATCTGATAGGGCACCTGCTTGGCTTCCAACAGCGCAGTGACGCGCTGAACGAAGGGGCAGATTTTGAAACTGATGATACGGATCATTTGTCTTTCCTTTTGCTGGTTTCATCTGTCAGACGAAGCCCGCATCAAAAAGACGACGATCGGATCAACATTTTTTGCAGGTTTTCTGTTTTTCCTGAACGTCCGAGATATTACCCCGCACATCCATCGAGATATTGCAGCAATCCTCGAACGCTTTTCGCAGCTCTGCCCGGCCTTTTTGAACCCGGGATTTGAGCGTTGAATACGCCAGTCCTTGCGCCTGTGCGTAATCCTGTTGGGACACGCCATTGATGTCGATTGCCATCAGCATGTCCGCGGTTTCCTGCGGCAATCCGCGAATGAAAGGTTCGACGCACCCCTCAAGGTCCTGACGCGTTTCCGGATCATCCCGGTGATACCAAAGATCATCCGGGTGCGCCTCGGAACGGCCTGATTTTCGGTAATGGTCGATTATCGTGCGGTCGGCCGTTTGAAACAACCACGGTTGCAGTTTGGCAGGGTCTTTCAGGTTGGGCAGACCGGTAAAGACCTTGACCGAGATCTCTTGCAACAGGTCTTCCACATCTGCCGCGTTGGACACACGCGAATGCAGAAACGCCTTCAGGCGTGCGCGGTACTTGGGCCAGATGTCTTCAATGCGCATGCTGTTTTATGACAGGTGATCCGCAAAGGCGGCAACCACCTGCTGGTAAACCTCACGTTTGAACGGTACGATCTCGTCGATCAGCTTGCCTGGCTCCTGCCATTTCCATCGGGTGAATTCCGGATGCTTGGTCTGGATGTCGATCTGATCGTCGCGGCCGGTGAACCGCAGAAAGA
Source organism: Ruegeria sp. CDSA246 (assembly GCF_059611225.1). NCBI lineage: Bacteria > Pseudomonadati > Pseudomonadota > Alphaproteobacteria > Rhodobacterales > Roseobacteraceae > Ruegeria > Ruegeria sp. CDSA246. The sequence continues at coordinate 69,561 of NZ_JBXWPD010000002.1, forward strand.
ACCATTTCTGTTCCTGCCCGCGATAACGGCCTTTCCAGATTTTCGGCACGATGTCGTGTGGCAGATCATAAGGCAGCCAGCCGTCCGTCTCAGCCACGATCTCGACCAAGTCCGAAGTTACGCCGGTTTCCTCCCACAGCTCACGCAGGGCTGCATCCCGTGGATCTTCGCCCTTGTCCACGCCGCCCTGAGGCATTTGCCATGCATCCTTGTGGCGGTCATTGCGCTGACCGACGAAAATCCTGCCCTCGGCATTCATCAGCATAAGCCCCACGCAAGGGCGATAGGGCAGTTTGGCGATCTCTTCGGGGGTCATGTGCAGCCTCGTGAATGTGCTTTGAGACGTCTGTATCAAGCCCCAAGGCGCCAGCAAAGGGTGTGACGTTAGGTTTCGCGTGACAACGTTGACGCGAAGGTCAATCTAGCGTCGACAAATCGGGAGGGAGAGTTCGTCATGACTGCGTACCCAAATATGCTGGCCCCGCTGGATCTGGGCTTTACGACTTTGAAGAACCGCGTCCTGATGGGGTCGATGCACACAGGGCTTGAGGAAACCGGCGACTGGAACCGTGTGGCCGAATTCTATGCCGACCGCGCCCGTGGCGGTGTCGCATTGATGGTGACAGGCGGGATTGGCCCGAACTTTGAAGGATCGGTGCTGCCCGGCGCGTCAATGATGACCAATGACAAAGAGGTCGCGAACCACTCTATCGTGACCCAACGCGTTCATGAGGCGGGCGGCAAGATCGCGATGCAGATCCTACATGCGGGTCGCTATGCCTATGGTCCGAAATGTGTGGCCCCCAGCCCGGTGAAATCCCCGATCTCGCCCTTCCCGCCGAATGAGCTGGACGAGGAAGGTATCGAGAAACAGATCAGCGACATCGTGAACGCTGCCGTTCTGGCCCGGAAAGCGGGTTATGACGGGGTCGAGATCATGGGGTCCGAGGGATATTTCCTCAACCAGTTCATTGTGACACACACCAACAAGCGCACCGACCGTTGGGGCGGGTCCTATGAGAACCGCATGCGCCTGCCGATCGAGGTCGTTCGCCGCACGCGCGAGGCCGTGGGCACCGATTTCATCATCATCTATCGCCTGTCGATGATTGACCTGATCCCCAATGGCTCGACCCATGAAGAGGTCGTTGAACTGGCCCAGCGTATCGAAGAGGCCGGTGCCACGATCATCAACACCGGCATCGGCTGGCACGAAGCACGCATTCCGACCATTGCCACCAGCGTTCCGCGCGCGGCCTTTGCCTGGGTGACAAAAAAGCTGATGGGCAAGGTTTCGATTCCGGTCATCACCTCGAACCGGATCAACACACCCGAGGTCGCCGAAGAGGTCCTGTCGACGGGTTGCGCCGACATGGTGTCTCTGGCCCGTCCGATGCTCGCCGATGCGGATTTCGTCAACAAGGCAATTGCAGGTAACGCAGCACAGATTGCGCCGTGCATCGCCTGCAACCAGGCCTGTCTGGACCACACCTTCAGCGGCAAGCTGACCTCGTGCCTTGTGAACCCACGCGCCTGCCATGAGACCGAATTGGAAATCACCACAGCTGAAGCGCCAAAGACGATTGCCATTGTCGGCGCCGGCCCCGCGGGATTATCCACCGCGATGACTGCAGCGCAGCGCGGACACGACGTAACCCTGTTCGATCGCGCCTCGGAGGTTGGCGGCCAATTGAACATGGCCAAGCAGGTTCCGGGCAAAGAAGAGTTCTGGGGACTAGTCGATTGGTACCACACCATGATGACCGATCTGGGTGTGAAGGTAGAGCTGAACCGCGAAGTCAGCGCTGACGACCTGACCGACTTTGACGAAGTGGTTATCGCTACTGGTGTCATTCCGCGCGATCCGAAAATCCCGGGCCAGGATCGGGACAATGTCATCACCTATATCGACGTGCTGCGCGAGAAGACCGCGGTCGGCAAGTCTGTCGCCGTAATCGGCGCAGGCGGCATCGGGTTTGATGTATCCGAGTTCCTGTTGGAAGACGGCCACAGCATCACCACAGACCTGCCCGCTTGGATGAAGGAGTGGGGCGTGACCGATCCGGCCGAGCATCGCTCGGGCCTGGCACCAGAAGGCCCTCAGCCTGCGGCACCTGCGCGTGATGTCACCTTGCTGCAGCGTAAGAAGCAAGCACATGGCAAGGGTCTGGGCAAGACAACCGGGTGGATTCACCGCGCTACGCTCAAGATGAAGGACGTCAACTTTGTGGGCGGCGTGAACTACGAGCGTATCGATGAGGACGGCCTGCATGTCAGCTTTGGCGAAGAACGTGCTGATCCGACCGTGATCGCGGCGGACACAATCGTTCTGTGTTCCGGTCAGGTGTCCGAGCGCAGCCTCGCAGATGCGCTGATCGAACGCGGCATCACTCCGCACGTGATCGGCGGAGCCGATGTGGCGGCAGAGCTGGACGCCAAACGGGCGATCAATCAAGGTACGCGACTGGCGGCAACGTTCTAAAGCAACACCTCAATTGAACTGAAGGAAGCCGTCTCGAAAGAGGCGGCTTTTTTGTGCCGCTTGACTCTCTTGTTATCAATATACATATGTACGCAATGAGTCAGAAAATAGAGCGCACCCAGACGGGAATTCGAATCGAAAAGCGCCTGCTGAAAGTCCTCAAGGGGCTGGCAGAGTCGCTGGACATGACCCTTGGCGATCTGATCGAGGGGATTGCCCTGCATAGCTTTGAGAACAAGCCAGCGTTTTCCGAGGAATCGCTGGAGAAGATCAAACAACTCAAAAGTGTCTACGACCTCGACTGGACAGCCAATGACAGCCACCGCTTCAAGGAGGACGGAGAATGAGCACCGACATCTCCAACGCCTTTGAAGCACATGCCATCGACAACACGACATTCGGACATGCCGAACATGTACAGGTCGCCTACGATCTGCTGCGCAAGTATGATTTCATCGATGCTGCAGCGATCTACGCCAAAGGAATCCGAACACTTGCAGCCAAGGCTGGCACCCCGGATAAGTTCAACCTGACGATCACCTACGCGTTCATGAGCCTGATCGCAGAGCGTCTTGCCAGTTCGAAAACCAGCGCTTTCGAGGCGTTCATTGCGGAAAACCCCGATTTGATGGCCAAGACAGCCCTCAGCCAATGGTATCCACAAGAACGGCTAAATTCGGCGCTGGCGCGCCGTATTTTCCTATTGCCTGACGTGGCATAGCCTCCTGTGCCGTGAAGGCACCTCGATTACTCGACCGAAATCCTGATCACCTGGGACACAATCGGGGTTGCGTGCGGAACATGCCCTGCATCCCCCAGAACCAGTTGCAGCGTGTGATCACCCGACGCGAGCTCCAGCGTCACTTCAGTCTGACCACCACCGAAATGCAAATGATTGTCGTCTGAAGGCAGACCATAGGCGAGCTCATCCGCACCGTCCTCACCCTCACCAATCGGCGGGCGGTCGATCAGCAAATGGTGGTGCCCGGTGTTTTCCGCCTCGGTTCCGGCGGGGGCCACGCCCATCCCGCTTAACCCAAAGACCACGGTCACCGGCGATGAAACCGTGTCGCCATCTGACAGGTTTACAAAATAGACCCGTGCGTCCGGGTTCGACGGCGTCTCGCCACCAGCCCATGCGAAGGTCGCGGACAGACATATGACTGCGACGGTATAAATGGCTTTCATGATCTCCTCCGTGGTCACAAATTTGCCATTGTCATCCTAGCATATCCGGCCGAAATCACCCAAAACCCTTGGCTTACAGGCATTGTGGCCATCTCGGAAACCATCGTTTCCGCGTTTCCCATATGCAAACGATCCGATTTGAAACCCTGATATTATCCCATGTCCGCCCTGTTTCCGCCCAGATTGGACGTCAGGTTGGCTCAAAGGACTAAGACTTGGGGAACGAGAATGGACCGACTGACCGAAATGGAAGCCTTTGCCAATGTGGTGGACCAAGGTGGCTTCACCGATGCGGCCAAGAAAATGGGCATCTCCAAATCGGCCGTATCAAAGCATGTTTCGAGCCTCGAGGCCCGTCTGGGCGCACGGCTGCTGAACCGCACGACCCGGCGCGTGTCGCCGACCGAAATTGGCCTGGCATATTATGACCGCGCACGGCGTGTTCTGAATGACGCGGGCGAAGCTGATGCGCTTGTGACTTCGATGCAATCCGCCCCCTCGGGTCTGCTTCGGATCAGCGTTGCAACAGATTTCGGCGTCAATCACCTGTCTCCGGTTCTGTCGGATTTTCTGGCGGCCTATCCTGATATCACTGTGAACATGGTGCTGAACAACCGCTACGTCGAGCTGATTTCTGAAGGGTTCGATGTAGCCGTCCGGATTGGTGAGCTGGAAGACAGCACCCTGCGCGCACGCAAACTGACTGAAACCGTCAAGCGGATGGTCGCAGCACCCAGCTATGTCGAGAAATTCGGCCGGCCGCAGAAAATTGACGAACTGAATGAACACAAGCTACTGCATTACTCCAGCCAGTCCTCTGGCAATGTATGGAAGCTGACCGCGCCTTCGGGTGAAAAAAGACAGGTTCGCACCGCAGGGTGGCTGAGCGTGAACGATGGGCAATCCCTGTTGAACGCCGCCATCTCTGGTCTGGGGATCGCATATTTGCCCAGCTATCTGTACGCAGATGCGCTGAAATCCGGTGCTGTACTGGACGCTATGCCGTCGCTTCCGGACGAGGTTCAGGGCGTCTACGCCGTTTACCCGCCCGGACGCTTTACTCAGCCCAAGGTTCGGGCATTCATAGATTTTCTCGTCGATGCCTTTCACGAAAAAGGCCCGATGGATTGGTGAATTAACCTCGGTAAACTGTACGGCCCGCGCCTGCTGCGTGGGCCTTTTTTTATCGGCCATGATGTGAACAGGACTGCAGGGTTCAGTTGACCAGCAAAACCGCCTCAACCCGGCGATTCAGATCCCGGCCTTCCGGCGTGGCATTGGAAGTGAGCGGGGCAAGATAGCCGATCCCGCGCGCCTCGACCCGGTCTGCCGCGACCCCATGCGCCTCGATCAATCGGGCGCGTACAGCCTGAGCCCTGCCGGTACTGACCGAGATGTTGGCATCCAGCGCACCGGTGTCATCCGTGTGGCCCACAAGTGCCAGCCGGGTACTTGGGTTTTTGGCCAGAAACTCCGCTACCAATTCAAGCGAGGAAAAAGGCCCCTCGCCCAACGTCATCTCTCCGGTGCGGAAATGCAGGTCTTCCAATATTGTATGCCCGTTTTGTTCCAGACTGGCTAACAAATCACCGGGCGACGTGACCGGTTCGTCGATCACAAGCGGTGGTGACGCCTCTGCACCCACCGGGGTGACCCGGATCATCTGCACATACCCGTCAGGCGGATTGCGGCTGACCAGCAGGCTGACCACATTTCCCCCTCGGATGGCAGACAAAAAACGATAGTCCTGAATAGCCACGTACATGTCTGGTGTGGGCACAACTTCGGTGCCAAAACGGAAGTCGAACCCACCACACGTTTTGGCCTGGCACTCAAGCAATATTTCGTACCCTTGCGCTGCGATCTGGTCACGCAACGGGGCCAGCAATTGCAGCGTCGTGCTGGAGCCGGATTGCAACCGCCAGGTAAACCGCTCGACTTTTCCTTCGACTTCTCGCGCCGGTACCGCCCCATCCGCAAAGGGCCCGATTGGCAGCTCATAGCTGTCCAATTCACTGGTCCGCTCGCTGACCAGCCGCGCGCCGGAGGGCAACGTCAGGTTCTGCGCAAGACCCTGACCGGCCATGACCATCAGGAGTAGGGCAGCAGTTCGGATCATCGGGCCTGCGCGTGGTATTCGTCGTTCGGGGCCATCGCAGTTGCGCTGGCCACTCGGTTCGACATGTTGAAAAAGCCGGTCACATTGGCAATGTCCCAAATGTCCCGGTCGCTGAACCCAACATCGCGCAGACGTTGACGATCAGGTTCTTCGATCTCGGTACTGGCGGTCGTCATCTTGGCAGCAAAATCCAGCATGGCGCGTTGGCGGTTGTCCAGTGGGGCCACGCGGTAGTTCATAACCAGCATCTCGCCCAGTTGCGGATTGCCCGACAATTGTCGGACGGCCGCGCCGTGGGCCACCAAACAGTAAAAGCACTTGTTGATCGCGGACACGACCACCGCAATCATTTCGCGTTCCAGTTTTGACAATCCGCTGTCGCCCAGCATCAGATCGTTGTAGTTCGCCGTAAACGCATTCAGCTTGTCGATATCGAACGCGTATGCCTTCAGCACATTGGGCACAAAGCCCAGTTTTTCGACACATATATCAAAGTACTTCTGCGTCTCAGGCGGCAGCGGGTCCACCATCGGCAGGTCCAGCGCGGTGGGCAGGGTTTGATCGGTCACGTTGGTCACTCTCCTTGGACAAGCTGACGGTAGTGGTATTCTCCGGTGATCTCCATCCCGAGCGCATGGTAGAGACCATTTGCCCCGTTATTAGCTTTGGTGCAGATCACACTTAGCGTTTTTGCGCCGTTCTTCTGTGCCCAGATTGCAGCTGCGCGCATGGCCCACTTTCCCAAGCCCTGACGGCGATAGGCCGGTAAGATTTCCAGCGCATGAACCATGGCGACGTCGTCGTGAATGGCGACAAATCCGGTCCCCGCCGGGTGATCGGAATGACGTAGGAATATCCCCGTTTTCGGCCCCTCGGCGCGGTCCATGATGGCCAGCCGTTCTGGTCCGATCCCGCCCTGCGCCCAGATCTCGTTCATGATCGCCAGCGGACTCCAGATGGTAAAGGCGGTGACCCGAGGGATGGGCGTATCGGTCAGGTCCTCGACCGGGCATTGGTAGATGTTGACGGGATCAAGAATGTCATAGCCCTGATCCGCAAGCTGCTGATCCAACCCTTCGTCGCCCGGTCGCAGGCAGAATATGGGTCGCTGCCCCATCGCGCGCATCGCCCCTTCAGCGGCTTTGATATCCGCGTCGATCGCAGATGCCAGAGCGCTGGCCGCGGAAACGCGCGAGCCACCACCCAACCCCTGCCGCAGGCGAAAAGGGCCAATTGTTTCGAACCGAGCCGCCGGCCATGTGCCGTCGACAACGTCGGCCCAGTTCGGGCTCAAAGCTCCAGCTCTTTTGCCAACCGGGTCGTGGCCGCATCGACCTGCGACCCATTCGTGCCCCGAACCACCACGTTAGAGCCGAATACACCATTTACCTGAAACGGATAGCTGCCGATGGCGAGATCAGGGTAATCCTCAGCCAAAGCCGAGAGGATCGAGGCGATATCACCTTCACCCCGGTTGATCCGCAGCGTTTGCGACAACAAGGGATCGCCGCCGGTCAGCTTGGGCAGAACGCTGGCGACCATGGCCTGAAAGATTGTGGGAATACCCGCCATCACATGCACATTCCCAAGCGTGAAGCCTGGCGCGGTCGAAACAGGATTATCGATCAATGTCGCCCCATCGGGAATACGCGCCATACGCAGGCGCGCGGCGTTCAGTTCCAACCCCGAATTCTCATAGTGCCGCTCTAACAGCGCTCGGGCGTCAGCGCGCACGTCGATCGACGCACCAAAAGCCCGGGCGATACAATCTGCGGTGATGTCGTCATGGGTCGGGCCTATTCCGCCGCTGGTGAACACATGATCAACCTGCTCAGACAGCGCTCGAACGGCTTGTTCGATAGCAGTGGCGTCATCGCTGACCATCCGGACCTCTTTAAGGTCAATGCCCTGCTTTGTCAGTTCCTGCGCTAGATAATGCATGTTCGCATCCCGGGTGCGTCCCGACAGGATTTCATCCCCGATCACAAGCATTGCTGCGGTTGGGTTCGGCATGACCTGTCCTTTCCTGATATGGCACAGGCCGCAAGATATCGTTCCTGCTGAACCTCGCAAGGCCCGTTTGTCAGTCCCGCAGCGCTTGGGCAGGCAAATTCGCAGTGACGCTTTGGAACAGGTCCATATCGTTCATCGACCGCGCCAGAATCATCGCCCCTTCCAGGCGGGCAATCGTTTCCCCTGCTCGGGCTTCGGGATTCGCGGCCCCTGCGGCCCGGAAAACCGTTTCCAGCCATACGAGATTGCGCTCGAAAAACTCGCGAGTCCGTCTGGCGACCGGGTCTGGCAACCTTGCGATTTCAGCACCAAACATACCGCACAGGCACATCAGGTCCTGTTCGATCAATGCTTGTCGATATGCCGCCACATATTGTTCCAGAGATTCCAAAGGCGTGGCTTCGTCCAACCGCCCCAACGCCCCCAGGAACCGATCAGTGTAACGGGTAACCAGCGCCTCGCCCAAAGCTTCCTTGGTGGGGAAATGGTAGTGAATGCTGGCCGATTTGATGCCGATTTCAGACGCGATGTCGCGAAAACTGAAGGCATAATACCCGCCTTGTCGCGCCATACGCTCGGCCACATCCAAAATACGGCTGGCAGTTTCTGACAAGGGTTTTTCCGTTTTGGGCATCTGCACATCTATCTAAAAATAACCTACCACTAGATAGGGGGTTGTATTTCAGTTTCCAAGCTCAATATATCTACCTATCAGTAGATAGGAAATCTGATCATGACTCTGACAACAACACTTATCGTCGGCGGATCCAGCGGAATGGGTCTGGCCACAGCGCGCCAAATCATAGCAAGCGGCGGGCACGTGACCCTTGTCGGGTCATCCGCTGGCAAGCTGGACGCGGCGAAAGCGGAACTTGGCGGCGCCGCGGACATATACCGCGCGAACCTGCTCGATGCGGCAGACGTCGAAAGGCTGATCAACCAGATCAAATCGGACACGCGTCACATTCAAGGATTGGTGAATGCAGCCGGGACATTCGCGCCAAAACCGTTCATGGAACACACGGCCGAGGATTACGACAGCTATCTGGACCTGAACCGCGCGACCTTTTTCATCACACAGGCCGTGGTCGAAAACATGAAAGCCAACGGAGGTGGCAATATCGTCAACATAGGCTCTATGTGGGCAAAACAGGCAGTTCGCGCCACACCGTCCTCGGCCTATTCGATGGCCAAAGCCGGACTTCATTCCCTGACGCAGCATCTGGCAATGGAGCTGGCGGAACATAAGATCCGAGTGAATGCGGTTTCTCCGGCGGTGGTGGTGACCCCCATCTATGGCGCCTTCATCGCACCGGACCAGATCGAGGCGACTTTGACCGATGCTTTCGACGCTTTCCACCCGATCGGCCGCGTCGGTCGGCCCGAGGATGTGGCGCATACCGTCACCCATCTTCTGTCCGATGATGCAGGTTGGGTCACCGGGGCAGTCTGGGATGTGGATGGTGGCGTAATGGCAGGCCTCGTCTGACACTTCCCATACGGGCGGGCGCGCGTTAAGCCGGGTGGCATGAAGTTTGCCACCCCATTGATCCCCGCCCGCCTGATCCGCCGCTACAAACGCTTTCTGGCCGATTGCCAGTTGGAGGACGGGCGTGAAGTAACCGCCCATTGCGCCAATCCGGGGTCAATGATGGGGCTGGCGGAACCCGGCGAGAAGATCTGGTTGGAACCCAACGATGACCCGAAGAAAAAACTGAAATACGGCTGGCGTCTGGTCGATCATGAGAACGGGCATTTTACCGGTGTTGACACCTCGGTGCCCAACAAAGCCCTGCGCGCGTCCCTTGAAGCCGGTGAAATACCTGAGCTTGCCGCCTATGAAACCGTCCGTCCCGAGGTGAAGTACGGCGAAAACAGCCGTATTGATTTTCTGCTGACGCAACCTGGCCTGCCCAACGCCTATGTCGAGGTCAAAAGCGTGACCTTGTCCCGTGAACCATGTTTGGCAGAGTTCCCCGACAGCGTCACCGCACGCGGTACCAAACATCTAGGAGAGCTGACGGCTATGGTGACCCAAGGACATCGCGCGATCATGTTGTATCTGGTGCAACGCACCGATTGCGACCGGTTTGGTTTGGCGGCGGATATAGACGCGGCCTATGCGGCGGCATTTGAGACGGCACAGGCGAAGGGTGTCGAGCGATTGGTGTATGGTACGCAAATTTCGCCCGACGGTGTTTGGGTGGATACCACACGGTTCGGGGACTTTAACCTGCCCGGATAATATCACTTGCCCTCGTCAGGTCCGGTTCACCCCTTGTTTCGGCATTCGAACTGGGTTGCTGAAAGGGGCATCACCATATCACTGGCCTCAAATCTGGACCGCAGCGCCGACAGCATTTCGGCCACAACCGCATCCGGATCGACACCTCCGCGCGCTCTGATTTCGTCAATCAACGGATTTCCATACACCAGGGCTGTCGCAAATTTCTCAAGGTCGGCGATTGGTTTGTTCAACCTGATGGTTTCGTGCGTAACGGTCCCCCAACCTGCGGCCGCAAGGTCTGCGTGTACGATGTCGGGGTCGCCATAGTGGAACGGGACCTTGTAGAATCCCGGTGGGTTTTCGGGAAAGAACGTCATCGCCGCTTTGTGGGCTGTCTCGGAAAACGGGTTTTCGGACATATCACTCCAGACATTGAACACGTAACGGCCACCCGGCTTCAGAACACGGGCGACTTCGCGATATGACGCAGTTTTGTCCGGAAAGAACATCACGCCAAACTGGCAAACGATCAGGTCAAAACTATTGTCTTCGAAGGGCAGTTCCATTGCGTTCGCTTGGGCAAACTCGACATTCTCACTGCCGGCGAGCTTGGCTTTTGCAATCTCCAACATGGGCGGATTAAGGTCCGTAACCGTCAGTGAAACAGACGGGTTTAACGCGTCGCGCAGCTTACGGCTGACAATTCCCGTTCCTGCGGCAAGCTCCAGAACGCGACCCGTTTCAAGACCGCCACACAGCCCGGTTAACCTGTCGGCATAGTCTACGAAAATGTTCGGTCCCAGACCCTGATCGTAATGGTGTGGAATTTCACCGATAAAATTGGCAGAATTGCTGGACATTTCGATCCTCCAAAACGATCTCACTGCGAAAAAACAACATTCTATCTGAAATTATGATTTTGAGCGAATTTGACAGACTTTGCAGCCTTGATCCGAGGGCATTCCGCGCCATCTAACACCCGCAAACGCGCACCCTCTGGAACTTTCTGCACAAGCAGCGTAAAAGGCAGGCTGCGCGCAACATTTGGAGCTTAGCGTCGATGAAAGAACATCGTGGCCGCCTGACCAAGGACGGCATCCGCATTTACGAACAGGGTGACTTTGCCGGCATGCATGCGGCAGGGGCTTTGGCCGCGCGGATACTCGACGATATTGCAGAACATGTCTTTCCGGGCCAGACCACTGGCGCGATTGATGGCATGATCACGCAGATGGTCGAGGATGCAGGCGCGACATCGGCAACAATTGGCTACAAGGGCTATCAGCATGCCAGCTGTATCAGCGTGAATCACGTGGTCTGCCATGGCATTCCCGGTGACAAGAAGCTGAAGGATGGCGACATTCTGAACATCGACGTTACGGTCATCGTAGACGGCTGGTTCGGCGATACTTCGCGCATGTATGTTGCGGGCAAACTGCCCCGCAAGGCTGAGCGTCTGGTCCAAGTGACACATGATGCCCTGTTCAAAGGCATCGAGGCGGTCAAGCCCGGCAACACCTTCGGTGATATCGGCCACGCGATTCAGGCATATGTCGAGGCGCATCGGATGAGCGTCGTGCGCGATTTCTGTGGTCACGGCCTGGGCCGAGTGTTCCACGCGCCGCCAAACGTGCTGCACTATGGCCGTCCGGGCACTGGCGCGGTTCTGGAAGAGGGCATGTTCTTCACCATCGAACCGATGGTGAACCTTGGCCGTCCTGAGACGAAAACACTTGCCGATGACTGGACTGCGGTGACCCGCGACAAGTCACTGTCAGCGCAGTTCGAACACTCTGTGGGTGTGACGGCTGATGGCGTCGATATCTTTACCCTGTCACCGGGCAACAAGTTCCATCCGACCTATTCGTCCTGATCGGCGGCCTGCTCGCGCAGCAGTTTCAGCAGCAATGTTTCCGTTCCCCACGGCGTAATCGCGTCGTGGATGAACACAGGCGCGCGCAAAGGCTTGGGCGCGGGTCCAGTGTGGGATTCAGCGGCCTGTGAATGGGTCCAGAACAGAGAAGTGGCGGTGCGGTCCATCCGCCAATCCTAGCATAATTGATTTATAAGCCCAAAAGCTTTGGCACTTGGGCCATGTCGTCAAAGACCTCGGCACCTAGTGCAACCAACCGCGCACCGTCGTCATGGGCCGCATACCCCAGGCACCGCATGTCGGCGCGCTTGGCAGCGGTGACGCCGTTTTCGCTGTCTTCGATGACGACGGGGGACTTGGCACCGAAATGCTGCGCTGCTGCAATGAACAAAGCAGGGTCGGGTTTACCCACCCCCAGAACATGCGCCGAAAACATCACATCCCGGAACCTGTCCCACAACCCGTTCTGGCTCAGGGTGATCTGCATCTTTTCCGGGCGGCCATTCGAGGCGACGCAATACGGAATACCTAATGAATCCAACTGCGCCAACAGCTCGGGAACACCCGCAACCAAAGGTGTACCGGCACGCAAAACCTCATAGGTTTCCGAATAGATTTGTTCGATCCAATTATTCGGCAGGTCCGCGCCCAGCGCCCGGGCCTTTTCGCGGACACCGGTCATCGTACCGCCTACGAAAAGCGCCATGCATTCCGCCAAAGACAGGTTCAGCCCATATCTCGCAAAGCTGTCGATCAAAACCTGGTTGGACAGAACCTCACTATCGACCAGCACACCATCGCAATCGAAAATGACCAGATCGTGCATGTCAGACCTCTGCCCGCCACATCAGCGAAATATGCGTGTCGCCGTATTTACGCGTATTGTGCAGGTCAAACCCTTCTGGCGCCTCAATGGGGGCGTTTTCTTCCCAGACGATCAAGGCGTCTTTTGCCAGCCACCCCCCTTGAGTGACCGTCGCAAGCGCCTTTTGTCCCAGGCTTTTGCCGTAAGGCGGATCGAGAAAAATCAGATCACAAGGCGCGCCCGGATTGTCACCCAACCGTGTCGCGTCGCGGCGGATCAGATCGGTACGATCCTTGCTGTGGGTCAGATCAATGTTCTTACGGATCAGTCCCTGCGCCACACGCCCGTCATCAACGAAAGTCACATGCGCCGCGCCGCGCGACAGCGCCTCAAGCCCCAGTGCTCCGGTGCCGGCAAAAAGGTCCAGAACACGCAGCCCATCAAAGTCGATCTGATGGCTCAGCACATTGAACAGGCTTTCACGCACGCGGTCAGTGGTGGGACGCAGATGCGCCCCGGCATCGCCTTTGCCGACCGAGGCCAAGGCGCGACCTCGGAACTCTCCGGCGATGATCCTCACGCTTTGAGCAACGGTTTCAAGTCCGCGTCTGGGTCGGCCACGACCGCCGGGTCGGCCGTTTTGCCTGCATCGATCAGGCGTTTGCCGACCATGTAAGCGCGCGGGTCGTTCATGGCATCTACCGCAATCAGCTGATCGCCTTTGTAATACCAGAAGGACACCGTCTGCCCGTCGCCCTTGCGGGTCACCACGCGGTCATAGCCGGTGTTCAGACCTGCGATCTGTAGTTTGACGTCATACTGGTCCGACCAGAACCACGGCGTCGCCACATAGTCTTTGGCGGCACCCAGCATGTTCTGAGCAACAATCTCGGCCTGATCGATGGCATTCGGTACGCTTTCCAGCCGAATACGACCACCGAAATGCGGGAACGACGCGCAATCGCCTGCCGCCCAGATAGCCGGATCAGAGGTGCGGCCATGAGCATCCGTTTTGATGCCGTTGTCCAGTTCCAACCCGGCCATCTCGGCCAATTGGGTCGAGGGTGCGATGCCCACGCCAACCACGACGAAATCAACTTCAAGCTTGGTGCCATCGGTCAGGACGGCCCCGGTAACCTTGCCGTCTTCGCCGACCAGACGATCCAGCCCGACGCCTTCACGGATGTCAGCACCGTATTCGGAATGCAGAGCACGGAAGTAATCGCTGGTTTCCGGTGCCGCGACACGTTGCAAAATCCGTTCTGCCATCTCAACCAGAGTAACCTTGACTCCACGCTTGGCGCAGACGGCGGCCGCTTCAAGCCCGATATAGCCACCACCAACGATCAGGGCGCGGGCGCCCTCTTTCACGCGGGGCTCCATCTCGTCGATATGGGTCAGGTCGCGCACGACATGGACGCCTTCGAGATCACCGCCAATGGCAGCAGGCAGGTAACGCGGGTCGGAACCAGTGGTCAGGGCCAGTTCGTCATAAGAAATCACCTCATCGCCCAGGGTCACGGTCTTGGCCTTGGGGTCGATCGCGGTCACGCGTTTACCCAGACGCAGGGTGATGTTGTTTTCGGCGTAGAAACTTTCAGGGCGTAGGAACAGGCGTTCAAGCTCCATCTCACCCAGCAGATAAGCTTTGGACAGTGGGGGGCGCTGATAGGGCAGATGCTGCTCGGCACCGATCAGCGTGATATCGCCTTCAAACCCGTCCTTGCGCAGTCTTGCAACAAGAGATGATCCCGCCTGCCCGGCTCCGATCACAACAATATGGCTCATCTTCGTCCTGCCCTGTCAAATTCCCGTGGTTTCATTCTCTGGCTCACCTATATTGCGGCTGAGGCCGACTCTGCAAATCCAATCGACAGGAGGAACAAGATGATTTCAACCGGTGATACGCTTCCCGACGCAACGTTGACTCAAATGGGGGCAGAAGGGCCCGAAGAGGTTCGGATTTCAGACAAGACCAAAGGCCGCAAAGTTGTGATCTTTGCTGTGCCCGGCGCATTCACGCCGACCTGCCACTCGGCCCATGTGCCCAGCTTTATGCGCACCAAGGAACAGTTCGACGCCAAGGGCGTGGACGAAATCATCTGCGTCTCGGTCAACGACCCCTTTGTAATGAGCGCATGGGGCGAAGCCACTGGCGCGACAGGTGCAGGCCTGACCATGCTGGCCGACGCCGCATCCGAATTCACCAAGGCCATTGGCATGGATTTCGACGCCCCGCCCGTCGGCCTGCTTGCGCGCTCAAAGCGCTATGCGATGTTGGTCGAAGATGGCAAAGTCGTTGCATTGAATCTTGAAGAAAACCCAGGTGCCTGCGAGATTTCCGCGGGCGAAGGTCTGCTTGAGGCCATCTAGGTCACTCGGGCCCCGGTACAGCCGGGGCCACGTTAACCCTATTTCACTTGATGCAACTTCCTGATGGGTCGATACTTGCCCCATTCATTCAGGGAGTTTTTTTGATGAAGCTCAAAGTCATCACAGTCATTCTGGGTGCTGCAGGCGCGCTGGCAGCGTGTGGCCCGGCCCCGACACCTCAACAGCAGCAAGCACGACAGCATGAGATCGCCTGCCTCGGCGGCACATTGGGCGGTGCACTGATCGGCGGGGCGATTGGCAATCAATTCGGCGGTGGGTCCGGCAAGGACATCCTGACTGCGGCAGGGGCCGTCGCGGGCGGTGTCTCGGGCCAGCGTTACGCGTGCTGAGGAGAGAATGATGATGAAAACAGCGATTTTGACGACAGCGTTCATTCTGATGGCCAGTGCAACCTTGGCGGAAACAGTGGCTGAACTGCACGAAAAGGAACTGAACGCCATTGATTCCAACAACGATGGCTTCCTGTCCAAGGACGAGTTCAACGCTTTTTCGGATTATGCTTTTCAGGCCATGGACGAAGACAAGAACGGAACGCTGGGTCTGGAAGAAGCCAAGCCGTTTCTGGACATAAAGCGGTTTCAAAACGTTGACCGCAACAACGACAGCTTTATTTCACGATCAGAGTATGACCAGCAGATGGGCGATGATTTCCTGGCCGCCGATCAGGACGGAAACGGCCAGTTGGATTGATCGCACGACCGGGCTGAACGATAGGAGCGTGGTATGAAAAAGTGGATAGCCCTCGGCATTCTGGGGTTTCTTGCCGCCTGTGATGCGCCGCAGGCCCCCGTGGTGACCGGACCAAACGGACAGCCCCAGATCCAGATCAGCACTTCGGGCCTGACGTGCTATGATACGCGTTGTTTGGACATCAATCCGGCGGCGCGCAGCGTTCGTTCGGTTGGGAATCGGACAGCCGGTATTCCACGAGATATCGACGTCAGCAACGGCACGGTCACACCCGCCGATTTCCGTCGTCTGGGTGAAATAGCTTCTCTGGCCGGCGGCATGGGATCCAGAGGAGACCGTTAAACGAGGCTGTCCATTTTTCGCGCCAATTTGGCGTCCAGCGACGATAACCCACCGACATCATGTGTGGACAGGACGACCTCAACCGTGCGGTACACGTTTGACCATTCAGGGTGGTGGTTCCACTTCTCGGCAAAGATCGCCACCTGGGTCATCCAGCCAAAGGCGTGGACAAAATCCTCGAAAATGAAGGTCTTGGTGATAGCATCCCGGTCGGTGACCATGGTCCAGCCGTTGTCGAACAGCGGATCAAGAAGAGGGCCGCGAGTTTCGGTCGACAATAGTTCCGTCATTGCTGTTCCTCCGGATTCGATTTTCTGAACGGACCATAATCCGTCAGAATCTCGATCTCTTCTCCCACTGCGTGGGCCTCGGCGTCCAGATATTTCTTGATCGCATCGGCAAAGCCCGGGTCGTTGACCCAATGCAAGCTATGCGTGCGCGTGGGCAAGTAACCGCGCGCCAGCTTATGTTCACCCTGCGCGCCTGCTTCGACCCGCGCCAGACCTTCCGCAATGGCAAAGTCGATCGCCCTATAATAGCACAGTTCGAAATGCAGGCAGGCGTGATGTTCAGTGCAGCCCCAATACCGCCCAAAAAGCGTTTCGCGGCCGATGAAATTCAAAGCCCCGGCGATAGGGTATCCGTCCCGTTCAGCCAGCACCAAGGCCATGTCGCCCGCCATAGTTTCATGTGCAATATCAAAGAATTGGCGAGTCAGATAAGGCACGCCCCATTTACGGGACCCGGTGTCCTGATAAAACTGCCAGAAGGCATCCCAGTGTTCGGGGCGCAGATCATCCCCTGTCAGAGTGCGGATTTCGCCGCCAAAATCGATGGCCTGCGCGCGTTCTTTGCGAATGTTCTTGCGCTTGCGCGACGATAATGCCGCAAGAAATCCGTCGAAATCTTGGTATTCGTCATTCAGCCAGTGAAACTGCTGCGACTGACGCAGCATAAGCCCCATCTGTTCGCCAGCCAGCGCCTCGGCATCGGTGCAGAACGTCGCGTGGACTGAAGACACCTGATTGTCCGCAGCCAATTGCACCGACCCCTGCACCAGCGCAGACATGCCAACCGATTCATAGCCGGGGCGCACCAGAAAACGCCGACCTGTTGCGGGTGTGAACGGCACGGCGATCTGCAGCTTGGGATAATAACGACCCCCGGCACCTTCATAGGCATGAGCCCAGTTGTGGTCGAAGATGTATTCGCCCTGACTGTGGGATTTGGCATACATCGGGGCCGCCGCGATCAGCATCCCATCCAGATAGGCCGTCAGATATTGCGGTTGCCAGCCCGTTCCGCGCCCAACCGAGCCGCTGTGTTCAAGTGCCAGCAGAAACCGGTGGGTAGTGAACGGATCAAGCGGACGGCCGCCATCGGCAACCTCGGGACAGGCACAGCTATCCCATTCCGCCGCAGATATCTGCGACAGTGAGCCCAGCACCCGAACCTCGATCTGTGCCTGATCCATTTGCCCTCCGCCTCTGATCTTTATCTGTGACGTCGCAGGGCTGGTTCAACCCGGTTGTACAGCCAGATACCCTTCGAAGGTCACATTGTCCGCAACTTCGCGGGCCTCTGCCTCTTGTTCAGGCGACCGCACCGTCCAGCACAGGACCGGTACACCGCGTGCCTTCAGTTCAGCCACGCGGGGGCGGTCAAGGTCTTCGACCTCATGGCTGATGAAACTGGCCTCGACACGGTCGAAATCCGGAATGTCGCGCAGGTGGTCACAAACGCTCTGAGGTAAAAGTTCGACCTTGGGCTGGTACGATCCCGTCACGATGCCACGCGGCAGATGCGGTGCCAGCCGCGCCAGTTCAGCGACCGAGTTGGGGTTGAACGACATCAACGCCACCGGCCCATCGTAACCTGACAATGCACGCACCGCGTCTTGTTCCAACGGGCCCACGGATGTACCCATCGCGCCGTCCTGATCCTTGAATTCGATCAGCAGCGGTACTTTGCCTGACACGATTTGCAGCACCTCATCCAGCGTCGGGATACCATCGTCCGCGTGCAACAGCGTGGTGCCTGATGCCTGAACCGACGTGATCAGTTGGATCGGGCCGGGCTGTCCGGTCAGGCGGGTCATGTCATAGTCATGAAACACCATGGCGCGGTTGTCCGAGGTCCGTTGCAGATCAATCTCGATCCCATAACCGGCGTCGACCGCAGCCCGGATGGCCGCCCGGCTGTTTTCCGGGCGGTTGTCCTGTTTGTCGTGCAGCGCACGATGCGCCAACGGGACTTGAAGGAATACGTCAGGCAGCGCGGGCGTCATTGAACTTCGAAGATACCTTCGATCTCAACCGCGACGCCCAAGGGCAGTGCCGCCGCACTGACGGCCGAACGCGAATGGCGACCTGCATCACCCAGCGCTTCGACCAGAAAGTCTGACGCACCGTTGATGACTTGCGGCTGCGCGGTAAAATCTGCCGTCGAGTTCACAAACCCGGTCAGCTTGATGACGCGCACCAACTTTTCGATATCGCCACCGCAGGCCGCTTTGACCTGGGCCAGAAGGTTGATCGCACATACCTTGGCCGCAGCAGCGCCTGCTTCGACTTCCATGTTGTCGCCCAGCTTGCCAGTGATCAGATCATCCGCCTTCGAGATCTGCCCCGAGACATAGACGATATTGCCCACGCGCACGAAGGGCACGTAGTTGGCCGCCGGCGCAGGAGCGTCCGGTAGGTTGACACCCAAGCTTTCCAGTTTCGCCGCGATGCTCATGAGGTCTCCTCCCAAATTTGAGTCGGGGCGAAGCTAACCGGGAAGGCAAGGATCGAAAAGTGCGAAAACGGCGATGTGACCTGCACCGGTTGTGGGCGTAACTTTTCTTATTCTGAACTGTTGAACCTGTGTCACTTTACGTTGACCTATTCGGCAGGTTAAACGCTATCTGTTTCATATTGGTGGCGAAACGCCTATGTGACTTTGGGTAGGCCGGGCACAACGGCCAAAAAGAGTATTGATTAAGTGTTCGGGCACGGACTGTCCGAACGTTTTGGAGTGGCAAAGATCGTGTTGAGCAGAATCAGCCTAAAACCCCTAATCGTTGTGTCCGTATTGGCAGTTCTCAGCGCCTGCACCACACGCCCTCCGGAGGGTGTTCAGCAGGGTGAAGCATTTGATCCGTATGAACGCAACAACCGGGGCATCCACAAGTTCAACCTTGGCGTCGACCGGTTTCTGTTTCGTCCCGCCTCGAAAGGGTACGTAAAGATCGTGCCCGACCCGATGGTGACCAGTTTCAACCATTTTGCCGAAAACCTGACGATGCCGGGCCAAGCCGTGGACTACCTGCTGCAAGGCAACCTCAAGCAGTCGGGCAACGCATTGCTGCAGTTTGTGATCAACACGACCGTTGGTGGTCTGGGGTTGTCAGCCCCCGCCGACGAGCTGAACCTTCCGCCTGTGGATACCGATTTCGGTGAAACGCTGCACGTCTGGGGTTTTGGCGAGGGCGCCTATGTCGAGCTGCCGCTCTATGGCCCGTCAACGCAGCGGGACTCGATTGGCGTTATCGTCAACCTGTTCTCGAACCCGATCAACTTCTCTCCGGTCCGTCCGGTCGACAATATCGGTGTCTATGCCGAGGTCGTGCGCCGGATGGGTGATCGGGGGCGTTTTTCAGACACGGTCGACTCGATCCTATATGAAAGCGCCGACAGTTATGCACAAGCGCGGACCATTTACCTACAAAATCGCCGCTTCGAACTGGCGAGAGACGACGAAGAAACCTATCTGGGTCTTTACGACGACCCTTATGCAGACAATGGGACCGACCCTGTCAGAGATCCCTACCTAGACCCATACGAGGACCCCTATGAGGACCCCTATGCCGAGTAACCATATGAACCGGCGCGGTTTTGTCGCCACAGGCCTTGCTGGCCTGGCACTGACCGCCCTGCCTTTTTCCGCCTTTGCCCAGACTGAAGCCAGCGCCAAGGCTCTGGTCGTCAGTGTCGTGGATGACATCAACCGCATTATCGCCTCGGGCAAATCCGAAAAGGCGATGATCCGCGATTTCGAAAAGGTCTTTGTGCAATATGCCGATGTGCCGATCATGGCACGTTATGTGCTGGGGGCGGACGCCCGTTCGGCCAGCCCGTCGCAGTTGAAGCAGTTCACCAAAGCGTTTCAGGGCTATATCTCGAACAAGTATGGTCGACGTTTCCGCGAATTCATTGGTGGGCAAGTCACCGTCCGGAAAGCCCGGAAAATCAAGGCCGGTTACGAGGTACGCACCTCGGTTAAGCTGCAGGGCTCGTCCCCGTTCGAGGTGACATTCCTGGTTTCGGACAAATCAGGCCGCGACAAGTTCTTCAACATGTTCATCGAAGGGGTGAATATGCTGCTGACCGAACGAACCGAGGTTGGCGCTATGCTGGACGCCCGTGGCGGCGACCTGAACCGTTTGATCAAGGACATGGGCTAAACCAAGGTCAGCCAACCCGGTTAAGTATAAGAAAAACGCCGCGCGATAGGGTTCGCGCGGCGTTTCTTAGTTCAATTCAGGCGCTCGCCGGTTTCCTTGGCGAAGTAAGATACTTTGCTCATATCGAAGGCCAGGTTCAGCATCTTGCCCGCCTGAGCACTGGTTTCCGCGTGCAGCCTTGCGGTCACCTGCTTGCCGCCCAGTTCTGAGACAACATAGGTATCGGCCCCTGCGGGTTCGACCATATCGACCATGCACGCCGCTTCCTGCACGCCATCACCGGCACGGAAACCGGCCTCGGCAATATCCTCGGGGCGCAAACCGAGGATCACATCCTCGGGCAACGCCAGATCGCGCGCATCGTTCAGAACCAGAGTTTCCCCGGCATCGCGCGAGATGACGATTTGTGTACCCGATCCTTTTTTTGTGACCTGCGCAGGGATCAGATTCATCGCCGGCGAGCCCATGAAATCAGCGACAAACAGATTGGCCGGGTTGTTATAAATTTCGGCCGGGCTGCCGATCTGCTGCACGATCCCGCCCTTCAAGACCACGATCTTGGTGGCCAGTGTCATCGCCTCAATCTGATCGTGGGTCACGTAGACGATGGAAGCGTCCAATGTCTGGTGCAGCTTCTTGATCTCGGTCCGCATCTCAACCCGAAGCTTGGCATCGAGGTTCGACAGCGGTTCATCAAACAGGAACAGCTTGGGATCGCGCACCAGCGCCCGGCCCATCGCCACACGCTGACGCTGACCACCGGATAGCTGGCTGGGACGACGGTTCAGCAGCGGCTCGATTTGCAACAGTGAGGCCACATCGTTCAGCTTGGCCTCCTGCGTTGCCTGATCGACCCCGCGCACCTTCATGCCGAAGGTGATGTTCTTGGCGACGCTCATAGTCGGATACAGAGCGTAGGATTGGAACACCATCGCGATGTCGCGGTCCTTGGGGCTGACATGGGTCATGTCTTTGCCGCCAATCGCCAGTGTCCCGTCGGTGATTTCCTCCAACCCCGCAATGCAGTTCAGCAAGGTGGATTTACCGCAGCCCGAGGGGCCGACCAGCACCAGGAAATCACCCGGTTCGATCGAGATGTTGATGTCCTTCAGAATTTCGGTTGCGCCGTAATTCTTGTAGAGTTTGTTGATATCAAGGATGGGAGCCATGGGTTATCCCTTCACAGAGCCAGCGGTCAGGCCGCGGATGAAATACTTACCGGCAACGACATAGACGAGCAGCGTCGGCAGCCCCGCGATGATCGCGGCGGCCATGTCGACGTTGTACTCTTTGACGCCGGTGGTGGAGTTTACGATGTTGTTGAGCGCCACAGTCACGGGCTGCGTGCCCGCCTGGCTGAACGACACGCCGAACAGGAAGTCATTCCAGATCTGCGTGAACTGCCAGATCACTGTCACCACGATGATGGGCAGCGACAGCGGCAGGAAGATCGACCAGAAAATCCGCAGAAAGCCTGCCCCATCGACCCGAGCGGCTTTGGTCAGCTCGGCCGGAATGGTGACATAGTAGTTGCGGAAGAACAGCGTAGTGAAGCCAAGGCCATAGATCACGTGGACAAAGATCAGGCCCGGAATGGTTCCGGCGATCCCCATCATGCCCAGCAGCCGCGCCATTGGCAGCAGAACAACCTGAAACGGAATAAAGCAGCCAAACAGCATCAGCGAGAAGATGATGTTCGCGCCTTTGAACCGCCACTGCGCCACGACATAGCCGTTCAGCGCACCAATCAGGGTGGACAAAAACACCGCAGGCACAGCGATCAGGACCGAGTTCCAGAAGTAAGGCCGCAGACCTTCACACTGGATACCGGTACAAGCCCCGGACCATGCGGTTTTCCAAGCATCAAAGCTGACTTCGCGCGGTAGTGAGATCAGGGACCCGGTGCGGATTTCCTCAAGGCTTTTCAGCGATGTCGTCAACATCACGAACAGCGGCATCAGGTAATACAGCGCGAACAGGCCCAGCAGGACGTAAAGCAGCCAACGAAGGGCAATCTTGCCAGTGGCGCTCTGCGAGCGAGTTTGGGTTTGGGGCATCGACAGATCAGTCATTTTTCGCCCTCAGCTCTGAATAAAGATATGGAACCACGATGGCAAAGACGACCAGCATCATGATCATTGCGGAAGACGCCGCCTGACCGATATCGCCGCGCGAAAACGCCATGGCATACATGTATGTGGCTGGCAGATCAGTCGCGTATCCCGGACCGCCACCTGTCAGCGCGATGACAAGGTCAAAGCTCTTGATCGCAAGGTGGGCCAGCACGATGAAGGCAGACAGGAAGATCGGTGCCATCGACGGTATTATGATCGCCGTATAGATGCGCCATGTGGGGACACCATCGACCTGTGCGGCTTTGATGATTTCACCATCCACCGAACGAAGCCCGGCCAGAAACAGCGCCATAACAAAGCCCGAGCTCTGCCAGATCGCGGCAATCACGATCGTGTAGATGGCGTAATCGGGGTTCACCAGCCAATCGAATTCAAAATTCGGAAAGCCCCAGCCCTGCACCATGGATTCAATGCCCAGACCTGGGTTCAGGATCCACTTCCATGCGGTGCCGGTCACGATCATCGACAGTGCCATCGGGTACAGGTAGATGGTGCGAATGACCCCTTCGACGCGGATCTTCTGATCCAACAGGATGGCCAGTAGCAGGCCCAGCACCATCGCGATCACGATGAACAGCGCGCCAAAGATATACAGGTTGTTGATTGCCGTATCCCAGCGAGGGGAATCGAACAGGCGTTCATACTGAATGAAGCCATGGATCTCGTATTTCGGCAGTAGTTTCGATCGGGTCAGCGACACCCATGCGGTCCATCCGATAAATCCGTAGACAAAAATCAATACGGCGATGAACGACGGTGCCAGCACCACCTTGGGCAGGTGGTTTTCCAGCCATTCGGACATTTTT
This sequence comes from Ruegeria sp. CDSA246, assembly GCF_059611225.1. Taxonomy (NCBI): domain Bacteria; kingdom Pseudomonadati; phylum Pseudomonadota; class Alphaproteobacteria; order Rhodobacterales; family Roseobacteraceae; genus Ruegeria; species Ruegeria sp. CDSA246. The sequence goes on from NZ_JBXWPD010000002.1 coordinate 93,082, forward strand.
TCCTCCGGGGAAAAGTGCTCTGCCCCTCAGTATAGGGGGCAGAGCGTTTTGGATCAGTAGCTGTTGGCCACTGCGTCCGCCAGTTGCTGAACCGCGTCAGCCGAGGACATATCCGAGTTGAAATGCGCGGTCACAACATCCGTGATCGCACCAGACTGCGACCCGCGCAGCGCCATGCCATGGGCGTAAGACGGCAGCAGCGAACCACCTGCCGAGGTCGTACCCATGTCTTCTGCCGAGATTTTCGCGCAGATATCAAAGGCATCCAGCGCTACGTCAGTCCGTGCAGGGATCGAACCCTTGTTCAGGTTGAACACTTCCTGGAAGTTCGGTGCGACGATCAGTTTGGCCAGCAGTTCCTGGCCGGCGCGGTTGTCGTCACCTTCAACTTCGAACATGGCAAAGCTGTCGACGTTGTACAGATATCCGTCACCGGGGGTCGAGGCACACAGGAAATCTTCGCCGGGCTTCTTACCAGCGGCCAGGAATTCACCTTTGGCCCAGTCACCCATGATCTGGAAAGCGGCCTCGCCATTCATCACCATGGCGGTGGCCAGGTTCCAGTCGCGACCCGAGAAGTTTTCGTCAACATATCCACGCATGGTACGCATCTGGTCAAAGACCTGTACCATTGTGTCCGACGTCAATGCTTCGGGGTCGAGATCGACCAGGGCTTTCTGGTAGAATTCTGGTCCACCAATACCCATGACGACCGCCTCAAACACGGTCGCGTCCTGCCAGGCCTGACCACCGTGGGCCAGCGGGATCACACCAGCTTCCTGCAGTTTTTCGGCCGCTGCGTTGAACTCATCCCATGTGGTGGGCATTTCGATTCCGTTTGCTGCCAGAACATCGGCATTCGCCCAGATCCAGTCGATGCGGTGCACGTTCACGGGTGCAGCGCACCAAGTGCCTTCGCACATCATATGGCCCGCGATCGACGCAGGCAGGACATCCGCCCAGCCTTCTGCCTCGGCCACGTTCGAAATGTCGGCCAGAACGCCTTCTTCGTACCATTCCTGAATGGCAGGGCCTTTCAGCTGGACTGCGGTCGGCGCGTTACCGGACAGAACGCGGGCGCGCAGCGCGGTCATTGCCGCATCACCACCGCCACCCGCAACGGGCATGTCGGTCCAGGTACCGCCGTTCGAGGCGAATTCTTCCTGCAGAACGGCAACCGACTTGGCCTCACCACCCGAGGTCCACCAGTGCAGTACTTCCGCCTGCGGCTCGGCCACAACGGACGATCCGGCCACAACGGCCAAAGTCGAAACGGTGGCAAATGCAAAACGCTTCATTTTTTGTCTCCTCCCTGAGAACTCAGTGACTGCCAAAGCAGCGATGGCGCTATTACTGTGGTCTGATCGCCGTCTGGCAAAGCGGAATTCATAGTAAAGCACGGAAACGGCCCAAATTTTCACCACTTCTGTTACAGCGTGTTACGTTGGCATTGAATCTGTTTCCATTCGTTACAATGGACAACGACAGAGGGAAAAGATCGGGAGGAAAGACAGAGTGAGCATTCCGCGGCTTCTGGTGGTGGATGACGACCCAGAGATGCGGTCGATGATGACGCAGTTACTGCAGCAAAACGGCTTCATCGCGCTGCCCGCCAGTTCTGAACAGGAAATTCGAGCGCACCTGTCCAACGGGCGGATAGACCTGATCCTGCTGGATGTCATGCTGGGCGACGAAAACGGCATCGACATCTGTGCGCGGCTGCGGCGCGAACAGGATGTGCCAATCATTCTGGTCTCGGCCCTGTCTGCCGACCATCAGCGTATGGCCGGATACGAAGTTGGCGCAGACGACTACATTGCCAAGCCGTTCAACCCGCAACTGATGCTTGCCCGCGTCCGGGCAGTGATGCAACGCGCTCGGCGCTCGTCTTCGCTGGCCTATCGACGCCGAACGCGCACTTTCCGATTTGACGGCTGGGTCTATGATGGCAAGCGTGATGATTTACATTCGCCCGAAGGCTATTTGGTCGCGTTGTCACAAAGGGAAACCGCCCTGCTCAAGGTGCTTTTGGCCAACCCGCACATACCGCTGACCCGCGATGAAATCGTCGCAGCGCTGGATGTAACAGGGGACAGTGACAAGTCCGAAGCGCAGGGCCGCGCCATCGACATGCTGGTCGGTCGCCTGCGATCCAAGATCGAGACCAACCCTAAAGATCCGCAAATGCTGCGTACGGAACGCGGGGTCGGGTATATCTTTGCCGCCGACATTTCGGTCGAAGAATGACGCTGCGCCTGCGCAATCTGGGGTGGCTTTGGACCCTTTCAGCCTTTGCTGCCGGTTTGCTGTCTGCAGGGTTATGGTTCGCTTCGGCGCGCGCCTGGAACGACTACCTGCTGCAATCCTTTGTAGCAGGGTTCACCGTCTACGAAGAGTTGCGAACAGGCATGGCCCCCTCCGAGGGGTTGTCGATAACGCCCTTGCCGCCCCAGGATACTGCTCTTGCCGAAAATGGTGAATTTCAGCGGTTGCCCGGGTTTTCAAACCGCCGTTTCGTCACCAACCTTTCGATCCTAACCGACAGCTCCTCGCCGCTCAGCGGGCGTGAATTAACCGTGGCGATTCTGTCCAACCGGTTGGTTTATCCGGTGTCGGACATTGTTTCAGGCAATGATCAAACCGGGCCTGAAAAGATGGGGAACCTGACCCGGTTGCTGGCGACATATTGCAGTGAGCCGATCCTGATCGCGAAATTTGGACGCGAGGCCTGGCATCAGGTCGACGGGACCCAGATCTGGGGCTGTCAGGCGGCCCCAATGGATTTACGTCTGCCCGCAGTTCTTATGGGGATCGTCGCAATGGCGATCATCTTATCCGCAGTCAGTAACGTCTCAGATACCTTCACCCGATTTGCCCGCGCGTTGCGCGAAAGGCAGCGCCTTGGTGGGCCGGAAAGCTATGAGGCGGATGGCCCGGATGAACTGCGCGATATCGTCTCGGCGGTGAACGCCCATCTTGAGGCCGAGCGCGCGCAGCTTGAAAAGCGGGCAACGGTTTTGTCCGGCGTCAGCCACGATCTGGGTACCCCTGCGACCCGCGTGCGCCTGCGTGCCGCTCTGATCCCCGACGATGAACTACGCGAAAAGCTCGAGGCGGATGTGGATCAGATGACGGGCATGATCGAAAGTGTCCTGACCTATACGCGATCCGAACTGGATGTTGAGGAACCGCGCCAGATTTCTCTGACCTCTTTGGTCGAGGCTCTGGTCGCCGATTATCAGGATATGGACCTACCCGTGACACTAAAAAAGATCGACCCCGTCGCGGTCGATGGGGTTACATCGGTTTTCATGTCCCGGCGCGGACACGGGCAGCTGACCGAAACACGCCGCGTCCTGGTCATGGCGCGGCCCATATCGCTTAGGCGTGCGCTGACCAATTTGATCGACAACGCGTTGAAATATGGTCGACACGCCGAAGTGCAGTTGGCGACCGATGCGACCACCGCGACGATCACGGTCGAAGATAAGGGCACCGATCTGTCCGTGGAGGACATCGAAAACCTGATGGCCCCATTTCGTCGTGGGTCCAACACCGGATCTTCTGACGGCTATGGTTTGGGCCTAACAATTGCCGCCACCGTGGCCGAACAGCATGGCGGAGAAATGCGCTTTGAGGCCGGCGACTGTGGCCTGCGCGCCTGTCTGCAAATCGCCCGGCAGTAAAAAAACTAGGTGGTATAGCTGCGCACAAGCGCGCTGGCGATCAGGGACCACCCGTCGGCGATGACAAAAAACGCCAGTTTGAACGGCAAGGACACTGTGGCTGGCGGCACCATCATCATCCCCATCGACATCAGCACCGCCGCAACCACAAGGTCGATGATCAGAAGTGGCAGAAAGACCAGAAACCCGATCTGAAAAGCGCGCGCAATTTCAGACAGCATGAAAGACGGCATCAGGATGGACAGCGGCGCGTCGGGCGACAGCGTTGTGGCATCACCACCGGGGCGCAGGGCAGCCATGGCGTGAAACGTATCGGGGTCCAATCGCGCAGCCATGAAACCGCGAAACGGCTGTAATGCACGCTCTAATGCAGGCTCGACCTCCATCGTTTCATCGACCAACGGCTGAATTCCTGTTGTCCAGGCTTCGGAAAAGACCGGCTCCATAATGAAATAAGTCAGAAACAGCGCCAGACTGACAATCAACATATTGGGAGGAGATTGCTGCAACCCGATACCCTGACGCAAGATCGCCAAAACGGTTATCAGGAACGGAAAACATGTGATCATGATCGCCAATCCCGGAGCCAGGCTGAGCACGGTGATCAATAGGATCAACTGAATCGTTCGCGCAGATATCGAACCCCCCTCGCCCAGCGAGACAGACAACTCCTGCGCCGTGGTCAAAGACGGGGTCAAAACCGCAAACGCGACCGCCAGAATTAGAAATCGGCGCATCAGCCGATCCCGTTTTGCAGATCCGCGATTTCAGTAAGTCGCACGGCCAGCTGACCGGCGTGCTCGCCCTCCATCTCCTCTAGCAGACCGCGTGCGACAAGCTGGTCGCCGACATACAGGTCAACCGGATCCTCAATGCGTTTGTCCAGCATCAGCACGGCGTTTTCCCCCATGTTCAGCAGATCACGGATCAAAGGGCGCGCCCGGCCAACCGATACGGTGACTTCAATCGGAACGGCCTCAAACGGGTTGGGCTTCTCGGATTTCGGGGTTTGCGGATCACTCATTGGTCACTGCCTCTTTTGCCTGAAAAACATACGCCTGAAAGGCTTGATCGATTGCAGCAAGCAAACCGCTGCAATCCACCTCGCGCTGGGAAACCCCGACCTTGAGCCGCGCTTGCCCCGCTTCAAGCGACGGGTCTTCGATCACCTGCACAGGTGATGACAGCTCAGCGGGGATCAGGTCTTCCACCTCGTTCACACGACCTGAGGGTACGAAGATTTGCATGGGCTGTCCGATCCGCCCGCGCGCTATATCGGTGAGCTGCTCGACAAGCCGAACGGCAAACCCTCGGTCCAGCATTTCAGGCAAAACCAGCTGTGTCAGGCTCTGAAACATTGGTTCCAGCGACAGGGCCATCCGGTTAACCGCTTCATGATAGGTAAAAGACATATCTTCGAGCGATTTGGCCAATTCGGCCGAAACCTGCCCCCGGCTCTGCTCTTGCGCCTGGACCGCGTCTTCCCAGCCGGCGCTATAGCCTTGCTCGAACGAGGCCAGCCTTTGTTCCTCTAACGCGTCCTCATCTAGTACGTGCAGCTGTCCACCGCCGGCCTGTAAAGTGAAATCCTCAAGAAGATGGGCAATCGACATCACACACGCTCCTCACCTTCTTCCAGCCAACTGCGCAGGATTTCGACTGTTTCTTCCTGTTTGTCGCCGATCATCGCCCTGAGCCGATCCACGGGGTCCGCCCCGGCATCGGTCGCAAGCGCCGGAACGTTCCCTGTGGGCGCCTGCCCTGGCAAGGTGGTGAATTGCCCGCCCTCTTCCGTCGCAATTTCGCCGGTCAGGTATGCGTCAGGTTCCTGAGCCGTACCTGCGGACAACAGCGCCGGAACGGTCGCCGGCTGCGTCAAAATGGGGCGGATGACAAACATACCAAGCACCAACGAAACCAGCGCCAGCACTGCCATTTGAATTAGCGACATCGCGTCAATATGAAATTTCTGCCACAGCGAGGCGGTTGCCAAACTGCCCTGCGGCTCCACCACCGGAAGATCCAGCGATTTCAGCGTAATAACGTCGCCCCGCTCGGCATCGTAGCCCACTGCCGAGGCCACAAGCTCTTGCAGTGCATCCATCTCGGCCTGCGGCATCGGCGTGAATGTTTCACTGCCGTTTGCGTCCACGGATCGCGTTCCGTTTACCAGAACAGCCACCGTCAGTCGCTTGATCGCGCCGGGACCGTTGTGAACCTCAAGCTCGGTTTCGGAAACCTCGTAGTTGACCCGTTCTCGGGTCTGGGTTGCGTTCGAATTGGATTCGTCCCCGCCCGCGCCATCGCCATCGGGCAGGTTTGACGCAACCGTCACATCCCCGGATTGGTTGCGAGCACTGTCCGAACGCTCTTCGACATCGGTGCTGATGGCCACACGGCCATTGGGATCAAAACGCCGTTCGCGGATTGATTCTGTCTTGGTCACCGTATCGACACTCACCTCGACGACAGCATTTCCAGCTCCGACCCGGGCTTCGACCAGACGCAGAACCCGCTCGCGCAGCTGGCGCGATTTATCGTCAGCGGTATCTGCGGACACCGGGTTGTCCTGTGCCCCGATCACTGCGCCATTCGAATCGATGACGGTGACGTTCTCGGGCGCCAGTCCGCTGACTGCGGACGACACCAGGAACCGGATCGCCTTTGCCTGATCCGACGTGATGTCCGTGCCTGATGCGACCAGATAGACCGATGCGGTTGGTGCAACACTGCGCTGGAACGGATTGGCTGATCCATTGGCAATATGCACGCGCGCCTGACTGATATGGGGGCTGCCTACAATGGTTCGGGCCAATTCACCTTCCTTGGCGCGCCAATATGCGGCGTCAAACATCTGCGATGTTGTGCCAAACCCGCTGAGCGAATCCAGCAGCTCGTAGCCCCGGTTTCCCGTTGCAGGCAGGCCTTCGCTGGCCAGCGTCAAGCGCAATTCATCCCGTTGTGATCCCGGCACATAGATTGAGCCACCGCGAATCTCATACTGCACCCCGCGCTGATCCAATGAACGGACGATATCCCCCGCAGCGCCGCTTTCTAATCCGGCGTAAAGCAGGGTCATCGACGACGTTGTCACCAGACGCGACATCGCAAGGATCCCCAAAAACACCAGCACGACTGCGCCCGCGACAATGATTTGTTTACGCCTGTCCAAATTTGCCCAGACAGTTCCGATCTGCTGCACGATCACCTCCGACTCGCCGACATTCTGTGCGACGCATCCCTTGTTTGGACGATTGCCCTTAACAATCGGTTAGTCCCTGTCGGGTTATGACGATTGCAGATTGTAGGAATGAGGACGTCATGACCGACGCGACTGCAGAACAGGCAGAAGTCCAGGAAAAATCTGGGAAAAAGGGAATGATAATAGGCGCGATTCTGGCGATAGCCGGTGCTGCGGGCGGGTATTTCCTGACCACCACCGGCCTGTTGCCAATAGGTGGAAGACCCGTTGTACAAAACGCCGAGGAAACAGAGAAAAGCAAGCCTGCCAAGGCTCTGCCAAAGGTTGGATTCGTTGACCTTGCCCCAGTCGTCGTGTCGGTAAACGCCAGCGATTCGCGACATCTGAAGTTTCACGCCCAGCTCGAGGTGAACGCGCCGTACATGGCGGATGTGGAAAAGATGAAACCGCGAATCATGGACGTGCTGAACGGATATCTACGCGCGATTGAGGTAACGGATCTTGAGGATTCGCTCGCGCTTATGCGCATCCGAGGACATCTGTTACGGCGTGTCGAAATCGTCGTCGGTGAAGGCCGTGTGCGCGATGTTCTCGTCATGGAATTCGTACTGAACTAGGAGGCGAAGTTGGAGCTGATTGCAGATATTTTGCTGGTGGCAGGTGCCTTGGGTGCGGGTCTTTATTGTTTCGTCCTGTCCAGACGGTTGAAACGCTTTACCGACCTTGAAAGAGGCGTCGGTGGTGCCGTGAGCGTGCTGTCATCCCAAGCGGAAGAGTTGAAACGGTCACTGGATTCAGCGCGCGACGCCTCGGATCAATCTGGCGTCGCGCTGAAGGATTTAACCGAGCGCGCCGAAACAGTGGCGCAGCGGCTTGAGCTGATGATGGCCTCGATGCATGACGTAGTGCCGGACGATGATGAGGCGACCGAGATCCCTACACCAGAACCTGAGCCGGTTGTTTCAGAAGAACAGTCCCAAACCACCTCAGTGCCCGTTATTGAAGAAGACGCGCCAGCCGAGACTCAGGTCAAACGTCCAGGTAGGTTGATGTTCCTGCGTCACAGCCGCAGCGAGGCCGCGACATGAGGCGGAAGCGGGCGGAAAATCGCCCCAAAGGCGGCGTTCTTGCGGTGATCGCGATGCTTATGATCGGTTCCGCCGCGATCAGAATAGGATTCGAGGCCGGCCCCGCGCTGGCTAAAGGATCCGATCTCGCCCCATCGCTGGCGAGGGGCAGCCAACCCGAACAGCCCGGTGCGCAAGAATTGTTGACTGAATTGCTACGCCGCGAAGACGCACTCAAAAAACGAGAGGCCGCTTTGGAAGACAAGGAAAAGGCGCTCGATATCGCGGATCAGGCGATTGAAACGCGCCTGGCTGCCTTGCAGGAGGCCGAAGAGTCGCTGCGACAGACACTGGCCTTCGCCGAAAAAGCCGCCGAGACCGATCTGACGCGCCTGACGGATGTGTATCAGAGCATGAAGCCCAAGGACGCAGCCGCCCTGTTCGAAACCATGGACCCCGGCTTTGCGGCTGGCTTTCTGTCGCGGATGCCACCTGACGCAGCAGCAGGTGTTCTGGCCGGTCTCAGCCCCGAAGCCGCCTATACGATCAGTGTGATCATGGCCGGTCGCAATGCTGCGGCTCCGCAGGAGTAGCGCACATGTACTTTACCCCCGCATCTGACATTGCAGGAGACCGCCCATGATCGGAATCATCGGAATCGTCGTCATTTTCGCCATGGTGTTTGGCGGATATCTTGCCGCCGGGGGCAAGATGACGATCATTATGAAATCGCTCCCTTTCGAGATGATGATGATCGGCGGCGCGGCCGTTGGCGCATTCATGATCAGCAACGACTTGAGCGCGGTCAAAGATACGATCAAGGACATGGGTAAAGTTTTTAAAGGCCCGAAATGGAAACCCGAAGACTACCGCGATCTGCTGTGCCTTTTGTTTTCTCTGATCCGCATCGCCAAGGCCAATCCGGTCGAAGTGGAACAGCACATCGAAGACCCTGGGAACTCAACCCTGTTCTCGGCCTATCCGAAGATTCAAAAGGACAAGGAAGCTGTCGATCTGATCTGCGACACCATGCGATCCGCGTCGATGAATTACGACGATCCACATCAAGTTGAAGAAGTGCTGGAAAAACGGATGGAGACCAATTTTCACCACGCCATGCATTCCAGCCACGCGCTGCAAACCGTCGCCGATGGTTTGCCCGCACTTGGGATCGTGGCCGCCGTTTTGGGCGTAATCAAGACGATGGGGTCCATTGACCAACCACCCGAAGTGCTGGGTAAACTGATCGGTGGCGCTTTGGTCGGGACATTCCTGGGCGTGTTTCTGGCCTATGGGCTGGTTGGCCCGTTCGCGGGCAAGCTGAAAGCGGTGGTCGAAGAGGACAACCATTTTTATCAGCTGATCAAAGAGGTTCTGGTCGCCAACCTGCACAACCATAACGCAGCCATGTGCATTGAAGTTGGCCGCCAGAACACGCCGACACATAACCGACCCGGATTTTCTGAGCTGGAAGATGCGTTGAAGGAACTCAAACAGGCAGCGGCATGATCCGGACAGTTTTTCTTGCTTTGGCGCTAACCGCCGCGGCAGCGCAGGTTCAAGCACAAAATGTGCAGGTACGCTCGGGCGAACATGATGGGTATACGCGACTGGTCGCACAGGTTCCACCGGGCACTAAATGGATGCTGTCGCACAAGAAAAATGGTGCGCGTCTGAGTGTCCAACTGGAAAAGGTAAACTTCGACACAGCAGCCGTTTTCCAGCGTTTGACGCAAAACCGCTTGGCCGCGATCTCTCAGTTCGAACCGGGCGCGGCACTTGATATGCAATTTGGCTGCGACTGTGTTGCCAATGCCTTTCTGTTCAAGGGCACGATGATCGTGGTGGATATTGCACCAGGCTCGGCGCCACCCACAATCAGCACTGATATACCGTCGCCTGTTTTGCCCAAAGCGTCCAAAGAGAAAGACCCGTTGGTTGCGCAAAATCTGCAGAGTCTCGAATTGCCACTGCTAAGCCTGAACGCAAAACGATTTGAAGAACAGCTCTCTACCCTGCTACTGCGCGGTTCTGACCGGGAAGTCGTTGATTTGAGGCTTGCTCCAGTCGGACCAAGGCTGTCGGTCCCCAAGAACGATCCCTTTAGCCCCTCAGATCTTAATGCGAATATTCATGTGACATCCGTTCTGGACGGCTTGAATGAACTTTTAGGGCCATCCCTGCCGCAGCTTGAACAACGCCCACCCTGCATCTCAAGCGCTGAGCTTGGGTTTGACCGTTGGTCTGGGGCAACTCCCTTTCCGGAACAGGTGGCTTCGTTGCGCGCCGCCTTGTTCAAAGAATTCGATCATCTCGACGAAGATGAAACGCTGAAGCTGGCGCAGCTATACGCCAATTTCGGGTTCGGCGCAGAGGCTCTTCGGACGCTTGAATTGCTTGGGCGGCATGCGCCGGAAACAGATCGGGTTGCCGCCATAGCCCGGTACCTTGATGGCGCACAGCCGTCCCATCCGAACCCGTTTACCAGTCTTCAGCGGTGTGAAAGCGACGCCGCGCTTTGGGCTCTTTTGATCGAAGGAGTGCTGCAGGAAGAGGCCCATTTGCAATCGATCGAACAGTCTTTTGCGCGCTTGCCCGCCCATCTGCGCCGTCATGTTGGGCCGACATTGGCGGAAATTCTGACAGATGCTGGGAAACTTGAACCAGCAAGGCGCGTGTTGCGCGCGGTCGACCGCGTTGCGACTGAGGACAGCGCCGATACGTCCCAAGCCAAGGCCAAGGTCGCGGCTGCCGAAGGCGACGGCCCGAAGTCAGAAGCTCTGTTGAACGAGATCATCGCCGCGTCGAGTGCAGAGTTGGAGGCACCGATTGCGCTTACGCGACTGGTCGACAAGCGATGGTCGGAACGTGGGGCAATATCTCCGCAAGAACTTGATCTTGCGGCCTCTTACGTCGTGGAGTTTCGCCGGTCTGAAATCGGGCCGCGCATGCTGCAAACACAGATCGTTGCGTTAAGCTTAAGCCATGAGTTCGACATGGCGATGGATCTGCTGAGCGCCCAAGATACACAGGCCAATGCCATCGAAACGTTGAACCGCGTCGCCCAAATCCTGACCGAACGCGCCGACGACGCGACATTCCTTAGACGGGTCGTTACCCTGACACCCGAGCAGAAACTGGCGCTAGTCACAGATACAAGCGTGGCGATGGCCGAGCGTTTGGTCACCCTTGGTTTTGCGGACGCGGCGCTGGAGTTGGCCAGCCGGCCACAGGACAAGGTCCGACGCGCAGAAAGGGCACGGTTACGCGCGCGCGCTGCCTTACTGCAACGCCGACCACATCAAGCGATGTTGGAGCTGGCCGACGATCCATCAGACGCGGCCCAGCTTTTGCGAGGGCAAGCATTGCAGATGACGGACGATTACGTGGCAGCTGGTCAGCTTTTGCGGGCTGTGGGTGCAGACGAAAAAGCCGATCGGTTCTTTTGGTTGGCCGATCATCCGGAAACGGTCGAGCCCGAACGCGACACAAAGTTCCTCGCAGTTCAGCAAACAACGCAGCTCCTGTCCGTTCCGCCAACACGAATGCAGGATAAACCTTTAGCTGACGCGAAGGGCTTGTTGGATGACAGCGCAAAAACACGCCAGCACATTCTGGATTTGCTTGCGAAGGTGGACCAATAGCGGATCAGGTCGCCGCCACCTGCATTCACGGTTTGTCTTTCAATAGGTGCCCGCTGAGCGTCGGCCCGCAGCCCGCATCGGCCGCTTTTACGGATCAAAGACCAACGGCATCAGGTCCGACAATCTGGATGTAGGCTCGACCCAACCCAATATGGCCGCGCGGATCGCGTCCGCGCGGTCTGAACCGACAATTGGCGCGGCAAACTCGGTGTACTTGGCGATCACATCTCCGCTGCTGAGCGGGGCCTCCGGCCCTCCGCGCGCGTGAGTGTCGCCGGATTCGAACACAAGCCCATCGGTCGATTTCAAGGTGACATCGGCCCACCGCCCCTGCGGGAAGCGTGCACTGTGGCGCGCATCTTCCAGAACGTGAATACGCGACACCAACTCTGCCACCGCCGGATCAGACAGACCCGCACCCGAGATATGTTCGACCCCTATCCGGCCATGGATCGCCTGAACCGCCACAGCAAAAGGCAGAGAATATTGGGCCTGAGACGTGGTATCAGGCATCCCGCCATACAGGCAGGCCGCTTCTTGAAAACTGTTGATATGGATGGATCGGATCTGGTCGTGGGCTAGGTCATTCTCCATCATCACAGCCCGAACGCCATCAATTGCCGCATGAGCCCAGCGACAAATCGGATAAGGTTTTACGTATTGGTGTTCGACCTGCCAGAACTGACCCAAATCATCCCAAAACGACGCAACATCAGCATCTTCGATTGTGATGGCCGGGGCGCCCTTGAAACCACGTTCAGCCAGGATCGCAGATGATATGCCAACCATCGCGCCCCAACCCGATCCGTCATGCAGCATCGTCGGATTTGCAATCTCGCGCATCATCTGACTTCGAGGTCCGTGGTATTCTGCTATTCCCAACGCTTGTCGAAATTGCTCTGGCGTGTACCCGCGCATGCGCGCGGCCATGGCCACCACACCCAGTGCGTTCCACGCGCCGGACGTGTGATAATCGCTGACCGATGCGTGCAGCGACAGCCCCGCACGTCCCGCAATTTCATATCCTGTGACGACGGCAGCCAGGGCTTCGGGGCCGGACAAGTCAGGGCAAGGCGCACCAAGTGAAACCAACGCAGGCAGGACGACGACACCGATATGCCCCTTAGTCGGGTTGTAGCCGTCATGCCCGTCCAAATTGTCGGTTTGTGTGGCTGCTGCGTAGGCAGCGCCCGCCATGCTGACGGGGCGGCCATCAAACATCATCGGAACGCTGAATGCCGCATCAGTGCTTGCGTAGAGTAGCGCGGCAGTATCGCGCGCGATCACGCCGGCCTCCATCGGGCCGGAGGCGATCAGGATGCCCATTGTGTCGAGCATCATCAGGGCAGCGGCCTCTTTCGCGCTGTCAGGCATCTCGTGCGCTGAAAGGTTCAGGGCAAAATCCGTGACCCGATCAAGCGTGCCGGTCATTTGGCTGCCTCCATCACCTTGGGTTGGACATCGCGCAGCCGGAGACCCGATGGATCAAAGGGCGGTTCGGCGAAAACTCTGGCTTTATGCGGTTTGCCGAGGATGAAGATTTCCACCATATCCCCCGGCTGTACGACTGCCGGATTTGCATAACCGATGGCCAGGGATTTGCCGACTGAATAGCCATAGGCCCCTGAGGTCACACGTCCGACCGGTGCGCCATCTGGTGTAAAAATAGGTTCGCCACCGGACGCGTCAGCATTCGTCACCTCGACCTCAAAAATCGACAGAACCTCGCGCGGGGCGTTATCCTTGACGGCCAGGTAGGCGTCCTTGTGCAGGAAGTCCTTATCCAGCTTGATCAGACCTGCCAGCCCGACCTCCTGCGGCCAGTATTCCTGAGAATACTCGCGGCCCCAGGAGCCATAACCCTTCTCGATCCGCAGTGACCCCAACGCGCGGCCGCCCACCGGACCACCGTCGCACTCCTTCGCAGCCACAAGCAGTGCTGAGTAGAGCCTGATCTGGTCCTCTTCTGCGCAGTGTAACTCCCACCCCAAATCACCGGTAAAGCTGACACGGATCGCAAGGCAGGTGACGCCGGCAACCTCGATCGTAGCCGAGCGCATGAAGCGGAACGCCTCGTTCGTCAAATCCGCATTGGTCAGCCGCTGCAGCAGGTCACGCGATTTGGGCCCTGCGACGTTGAAGCCCGCAATCCGGTCCGTCGCCGCCTCGAACGTGGTGCCTTCGGGCAGGTCGATCATGTTGAAAAAACGCTGATGATAGCGCTCGGCCATACCCGAGCCGATCATCATGTATTCGTCCTCGGCCACCTTGGTGATGGTAAAGTCGCCGGCCACACCCCCGCGCACCGAGATCAGCGGCGTCAGGCAGGACCGCCCGATCACGGTCGGCACCCGGTTGGCCACCAGCTTGTCCAGCCACTCATAAGCGCCCGGCCCCTTGATGACGTAATTGGCGAAGTTCGAGATGTCGATCACGCCGACGCTCTCGCGCAGCATTTTTACCTCGCGGCCCACCGGGTCCCACCAGTTCTGGCGGGTAAAGCCGATCGTTTCTTCCGTGTCGGGCTGATCGGCAAACCACAGCGGATGCTCCCAGCCGCAGTTCAGACCAAAGACGCAGCCTATGTCCTTTTGCATTTCATAGGCCGGGCGCACGCGGGCCGGACGGCCTGCGCTGCGTTCCTCGTTGGGGAAGTGGATGGCGAACCGGTGGGTATACTGGTCCTCAACCCGGGCCTTGGTAAATTTCTTGTCCGCCCAGTCGCCAAACCGCGCCAGATCCCAGGCAAACATGTCGTATTGAGGCTCTCCCTCGATCATCCATTGCGCCGCCAGCAGACCCAGACCGCCTGATTGAGAAAAGCCCGGTATCAGACCGCCGCAAAGGAAATAGTTCTTCAACTCAGGCACCGGACCCCACAAGGCGCTGGAGTCCGGAGACCAGATCATCGGTCCGTTGATCACCCGTTTGACCCCAGCGGTGGCGGCAACTGGCACACGTTCGGTGGCGCGGATCACGTTCTCCATAATCCGGTCCAGATCGTCGGGGAACAGATCATGGGCGAAGTCCAGCGGCGTACCGTCTTCGGCCCAGAACTTCATGTCCTTCTCATAGGCACCTATCAGCAGCCCGTTGCCTTCCTGCCGGAAATAGTACTCGCCATCCCGATCCGCAATCGAGGGCAGGCGGCGGCCCAGATTGGCGACTTCGTCGATGGATTCGGTTACGAAATACTGGTGTTCGGTTGGCTGCAACGGCAGCGTCAGTCCAGCCAGCGCCGCCACTTCACGTCCCCAAAGCCCTGCGGCATTCACCACCCACTGAGTATGGATGTCACCCTTTTCCGTGCGCACGATCCAAGACCCATCGGGCTGTTGTTCGGTGCCTAATACTGGGCAAAACCGCTCAATCGTCGCGCCCATCGCGCGCGCGCCCGCAGCATAAGCATGCGGTACGCCTGAGGGATCGACGTTTCCGCCGTCAGGTTCGTACATGATGCAGCGGATATCGTCGAATTGTGCCAGAGGGTGCAGTTCCTTCGCCTGCTCCCGGCTTACCTCGTGGAAATTCAGCCCATAGAATCGAGCCTTGGCCTCTTGCAAACGCAACTGGTGCTCGCGTTCTTCTGTCTGCGCCAGATAGAGGGAACCGGGCTGGAACACTCCGCAACTCTGGCCGGTTTCCTGCTCCAGCTCTTTATACAGGTTCATTGTGTAATGCTGGATGCGGGTGATGTTGTTGTTGTCATGCAACCCGTGGATATTGGCCGCTGCGTGCCAGGTTGATCCGCTGGTCAGTTCATCCCGTTCAAGCAGGACAACGTCCCGCCAACCAAGCTTTGCCAAATGGTACAGGATCGAACAGCCAGCCAATCCTCCGCCGATGACCACGGCCTGTGCATGCGTTTTCATGAACTTGATCTCCCACCGACGGAACCAAAAACGGCACCCTTTGGAGGAAGTCAGCCACATGTCTTATGTGGCTTATGCTCTGTTCCCGACGCGAAATGTCGGGAACAGAGCTTGAATGGCCGGTTTTGATTAGTAAGGCGCTTCTACGTCGTTCATCGAAACATAGACCGTCTTCATCTCGCTGAAGTGATTGATCGCCAGTTTCGAGTTTTCGCGCCCGACACCCGACATTTTGGATCCACCAAACGGGGCCTCGACCGGAGCCAGATTATAGGTATTGATATAGCAGGTGCCCGCCTCGAACCCGGCCACAATGCGGTGCGCGCGCGTCAGGTCGTTGGTGAAGACACCGGCTGCCAATCCAAACTCGGTGTCGTTGGCGCGGGCCATCACCTCTTCTTCGGTATCGAAATCCAGCACAGACATGACCGGACCAAAGATCTCTTCGCGCGCGATGGCCATATCGTCCGTCACATCCGCAAACACTGTGGGCTGCATGTAGAAGCCGTCACCGTCGATCCGCTCACCGCCAAATACTAAGCGCGCACCTTCGGCCTTGCCCTTTTCGACATAGCTCAGCGCGATGTTCAGTTGGTTTTCGCTGACCATAGGGCCAAAGTTGACGTCCTCATCCAGCGGATCACCAATTTTCGCAGTGGCCAGACGTTCTGAGAGGCGCTTGAGGAATGCCTCTTTGACGCCTTTCTGCACAAAGACACGGGTGCCGTTCGAACAGACCTGACCCGAGGAATAGAAGTTGCCCAGGATCGCACCCGAAACAGCGTTTTCGATATCAGCGTCGTCGAACACGATCATCGGGGACTTGCCGCCCAGTTCCATGGTGACATGCTTCATACCATCAGCGGCCGCGGCATAGACCTTGCGACCGGTCGGAACGGACCCGGTCAGCGAAACCTTGGCCACGCGCGGATCGGTCACAAGCGATGCGCCAACATCGCCGTAGCCCTGGATCACGTTATAGACGCCCTTTGGCGCGCCCGCTTCGATCAGGATCTCGGCCACCTGCAACGCCGACAGGGGCGTGGTCTCGGACGGTTTGAAGACCATCGTGTTGCCGCAGGCCAGCGCAGGGGCTCCTTTCCAGCATGCGATCTGGGTCGGGTAGTTCCATGCCCCGATACCGACGCAAACGCCCAGCGCCTCGCGGATGGTGTAGACAAAGTCTCCGCCGCCCAGCGGGATATGCTCACCCGTCAATGACGCAGCCAGCCCCCCAAAATACTCCAACGCATCCGCACCCGATGTGGCGTCGGCCACCAGGGTTTCCTGCAAGGGTTTACCGGTGTCGTGGGTTTCGAGGATCGAAAGCGCGCGATTGCGGTCACGCATGATGTCAGATGCCCGTCTCAGGATGCGACCACGCTCGGTCCCGGACATTGCCATCCACTCTGCCTGAGCGTTTTTGGCACTTGTTAGAGCCTGATTAACAATATCCGGCGTGGCAGAGTGCAGCCGGGCGATGATTTCACCGGTGGCCGGGTAGATCACGTCGATAGGGGCGCCGTTGGTATCTTCAACATATGCGCCGTTGATGAAATGGCTCGCTTTGGGCTGAAACTTCATGCCGATTTCCTTCTTAGAAGTCCTTTCTTTCGCATTTATATTTTATTGATTGACCAGTCAATAAAAGCAATTCACGGCGGACTCCCGCTGATGTGAATCGGCTCCCTCTTGAATAAAAAGCTTAATGTTCCATTTATGTTCTACATAGTCAGAGAAACAATCCGATGTCTTACCACGCCCGCAACCCGGCCATGGATGGCCCATCAAACGACTATCACCTGTTGCCCGTCACAGACCGGCAAATGCGATACGCTCGTGCAATTGCCCAGCAGTCGGCCTTGGAAATCCCGGTCGAGGCACAACGGGATCGCAAGTCGATGTCTGCCTGGATTTCGGCGCACAAGCCAACCGATCCATCGCCCTTTGCGGACTATCCAACCGGTAAGCAGGTTGCCTTTGCCGAACGCATTTCCCGTAGCAAGCGCAGGCCTATCCCGTCCGAGTGTTTCCGCGACAAACAGATGATGTCCCGCTGGATTGATCAGAACAAATGATGGCCGTCTAATGTTTATGGTGGCGGGTATAGAGCGCAACCGTAGCAGCAACAAACATACCCAAGAGGATGTAGCCGGTAACAGCCTCAGCGACGGCCAGCCCGCGACATAAACCTGTTGGGATCATGTCGCCATATCCCACAGTGGTGAAGGTGACGTATGAAAAATACAGGAAATCTGCTGGAGCATCTGCACCTACCACGCAATTGTCGGCGTAGCCGAACGCGCCATACGCCGCCGCGAACAAGAACGGCACGACCTGAATGAAGGACACACCCATCAGAAACAAGCGTCGATGCGGCAGTTTCACCTGTGTCATGTAGTACCAAGATTGCGATGCGACCCAAACCACCAGGCAGACCGACACAATAGTACCGATGGTTTCGCCTGCGGCCGCCTCACTCAGGCGCGACAGACCATACCACGCGAAAAAACTGGCAATAACCAGTCCGACCGCTGCGATAAGCGTCGATTTCCACTCTTCCAGTGTTGTAGGTTCGCGGTGCATAAAACCTCCGATGACCTAGGTTTTTCCGCGATCATCAGGGTTCCGGCCTGTACCCGCAACCCAAATCATTCGCCTGTCATTCAGCGCCCATATGCTCTTGCCCGCGCTGACGCGACAACAGGATCTGTTTCTGACGTTCCCTGAAACGCGTCTTGTCCGCATCCGAAGTCTCATTGATGCACCGATAGCAGGACACGCCGTGCTCGTATTCCGCGCGTTTCATATCCTCGGGCAGAATCGGGCGGCGGCAGCCGTGGCACAGGTTGTGTGGTCCTTCGACCAACCCATGTCCGACCGAGACGCGATTATCGAAAACAAAGCACTCACCCTGCCAGCTGCTGTCCTCGGCGGGCATCTCTTCGAGATACCGCAGGATGCCGCCTTTCAGGTGGTACACATCCTCGACCCCTTGCCCCAACAGGTAGTTGGTGGATTTCTCACAACGGATGCCGCCGGTGCAGAACATGGCAACCCGCTTGTTGTGAAAGCGGTCTTTGTTTTCTTCCCACCAGGCCGGGAAATCACGAAAACTGGCTGTTTCAGGGTCTATTGCGCCCTCAAAAGTACCAATCGCCACTTCGTAATCGTTGCGAGTGTCGATCACGACCACGTCGTCAGAGCGGATCAGATCATTCCAGTCTTCAGGCTCGACATAATTGCCGACGCGGGCACGCGGATCGACGTCCGGCTGGCCCATGGTCACGATCTCTTTTTTCAGACGCACCTTCATTTTGCCAAAGGGCGGGTGATCGGATGTGGCCTCTTTCCACTCAAGATCCGCACAACCGGGCAAAGCCTTGATATGGGCCAGCACGGCATCGATCCCGCCACGCGGGCCTGCGATGGTTCCGTTGATCCCTTCGGCAGCCAGCAACAAGGTGCCCTTAACTGACTGCGCGCGACAAAGGTCCAGCAGCGGGTCGCGCAGGGACACGTGATCCGAAAAACGGGTGAAGTGATAGAGAGCAGCGATCGTATACATGCGCGCGGTCTAAACCCGCTGGGCCAGAGTCGCAAGGGACCGGATTGACGCCCCCCGCCCAGCCCCCTACCGATAGGGCAATGTGAGGAGACCCTGATGACCCATGCCCTGATTGTAGTTGACGTTCAGAACGATTTTTGCCCCGGTGGTGCGCTGGCTGTGCCTGGAGGTGACGAGATCGTGGCCCACATCAACGCTATGATGGCTGAGTTTGACACCGTGATCCTGACACAGGACTGGCACCCTGAGGGGCATTCGTCCTTTGCTAGCGGACATGACGGCAAGTCCCCATTTGAAACAACCGACATGCATTACGGGCCTCAAGTCTTGTGGCCAGATCACTGTGTGCAGGGCACCGAAGGTGCGGAATTCCACCCGGACCTGAAGACCCATGCCGATCTTGTCATTCGCAAGGGCTTTCGACGCGGTATCGACAGCTATTCCGCATTTTTTGAGAACGACCAAAAGACACCGACCGGTTTAGAAGGTTACTTGAAATCACGCGGGATCACCAAACTGACCCTAGTTGGGCTTGCCACAGATTTCTGTGTTCATTTTTCGGCTGTTGACGCTGCCCGCTTGGGATTTGATGTCACCGTGCGCATGGACGCATGTCGGGCGATCGACATGGATGGATCATTGGCAGCCGCCAAGGCCGCGATGCGTGACGCCGGTGTTGCGCTGATCTAAGGCGTAGCGCCTTTTTCGGCAAGATACCTGAGCACTGCGAACAAGATCACCGCCAGTCCCAATGCAACGCCAATTCGTCCGGGCAATGTGCGGCGCTCGGGCGTTGCAGGTGATTTGTAGCGCGGGTTCGGCGTCCAATTCTCGACTTTTGGGCGCTGATCGTTGCGCGGTTTGGCCGTTTTGACATTGTCCAAAAAGCGATGAAAATCGAACTCACCGCAATATTCGCCACTGATGCCAAGTTCCCGAATATTCGTGAACAACGCGCGCAAAATCCGCTCGCGTTCGGCTACATCCCGTGTAGGGTAATACCCGTGCATAATGTCGCTGTCAGTCGAATCCAGATCGAACCCGGCTTCCTGAAAAATCAAACGAATCTTAGGTGACGCCGATCTGAGCGCGTCAGCCGTTTTCACATGACGGAATCGCGCGCGTGTGGCGCACTGGTCCAATTGCTCGGAACCGGTTTCCTCATCCGCTTGTTCGTTAACAACGATGTCAAAATCGTACTCGAGAACCATTCACCAAATTAACCTCGTTCAACCATCCCTTTCTTTTCACTAAACTGTGAAAAGAACACACAATATGCTCGCAATGTGACCTGACCTTGTCATTGTCATCATTCCAGCGACTCTTGCCATTCCACGCACTGATTGATCTAACAACGGAAATCGCAGGAGTTCCCCATGGTCGATATTGCGACACGCGTGTACAATCATAAATGGAAGATTGACCCGATTGTACGGTCTTTGATCGACACGGACTTCTACAAACTGCTGATGTGCCAGTCAGTGTTTCGAAATAAGCCCCAAACAGATGTGGCTTTTTCCCTGATCAACCGGTCGAATCACACCCCATTGGCAAAACTTATCGATGAAGGCGAACTGCGCGAGCAATTGGATCATATCCGGTCGCTTAGCCTCAGCCGGGGCGAAAGCACGTGGCTGCGGGGCAATACATTCTATGGCAAACGCCAGATGTTCCGTTCGGATTTCATGGAATGGTTCGAAAACATGCGCCTGCCGCCCTATCACCTGGAACGGAAGGGCGATCAGTACGAGCTGACCTTTGAGGGCAAATGGCACGAGGTCATGCTGTGGGAAATCCCGGCGCTTGCGGTTCTGATGGAACTGCGCTCGCGCGCGGTGCTGAACAACATGCGGCGGTTTGAGCTGCAAGTGCTATATGCCCAGGCCATGACCCGCGTTTGGAAGAAGATCGAACAACTGCGGGATATTGACGGGCTTGGGATCGCTGACTTCGGAACCCGGCGTCGACACAGCTTTCTTTGGCAGGACTGGTGCGTGCAGGCCATGATCGAGGGTCTGGGACCGTCCTTTACTGGTACATCTAACTGTCTGATCGCGATGCGGCGCGAAGTTGAGGCCATCGGCACCAACGCGCACGAACTGCCGATGGTCTACAGTGCCCTTGCCAAAGACGATGCCGAACTGGCGCAAGCGCCTTATGACGTGCTGAGCGACTGGCACGACGAACATGACGGCAATCTGCGCATCATTCTGCCGGACACCTATGGCACGCAGGGCTTTCTGGATCGCGCGCCCGATTGGCTGGCCGGATGGACCGGCATTCGCATCGACAGCGGTGATCCCGCAACAGGCGCGGAAACCGCTATCAAGTGGTGGCAGTCTCGAGGAGAAGACCCCCTGGAAAAGCGTGTGATTTTCTCGGATGGTCTGGATGTCGACAAAATTCGGGAACTGCACACTCAATTCGCCCACAGAACCAAAGTCTCGTTCGGGTGGGGCACTTTGCTGACCAACGACTTCCGCGGACTCGTGCCAAACGACGCGTTGGCGCCGTTCTCACTGGTCTGCAAGGCTGTGTCCGCCAATAGCCAGCCGACCGTGAAACTGTCGGACAACCCGGAAAAGGCGATGGGACCGAAGGATCAGATCGAACGCTACAAACGAGTGTTCGGCGTAGGCGCGCAAGAGGCAATCGAGGTGATCGTTTAGGCTCTAACCATGGCACGCCGCGACCGTTTTCAACTGTGAAAAGCCATAAAGGGCCTCGAACCCTTTCTCGCGGCCGTGTCCGGATTTTCCGACACCACCAAAGGGCAGCTCTACGCCACCACCCGCACCGTAGTTGTTGATGAACACCTGACCGGAGCGAAGTTGCTTTGCCAGCCGCATCTGTCGTGCCCCGTCGCGGGTCCAGATGCTCGCAACCAACCCGTATTCGGTGCTGTTGGCGATCTTTACCGCGTCTTCCTCAGTGTCGAATGGGATCAGCACCTGAACCGGGCCGAAAATCTCATCCTTGGCCAGACCGTGATCGGGCGGAACGTCCGCAAACAGCGTCGGCACAACATAGGCCCCCTCAGACGGGGCACCGTCTACAATCCGACCTTGCCCTGCGACAGTCAGGTCTGCGCCCCTGGCCAGAAAGCCCGACACGATCTCTTTTTGACGGCCCGATATTAGCGGGCCAACGCGCAGATCATCCTGCGCGGGACCAACGGTCAAATATGCATAAGCCGCTGCCATGCGTTGCTTGACCTGATCATAAACCCCGCGCTGTACCAAAATACGTGACGAGGCAGAGCAGGTTTGTCCGGCATTCTGAACCCCCGCATTGACCAAAAACGGCAGGGCAGCATCCAGGTCAGCATCGTCAAACACCAGTTGAGGTGATTTCCCCCCAAGCTCCAGCGTCACAGGAACCACGTTTTGCCCCGCTGCCTGCTGCACCAGCGCCCCAGTGGCAACTGACCCAGTGAACGAGACATGGTGCACGCCCGGATGGCCCGCCAAACTCGCCCCCGCCTCGGCCCCCAACCCGGGTACGACGTTCAGGGCACCGGCGGGCAAACCGGCCTCTTGCGCCAGATGCGCAAAGGCCAGCGCGGTCAGGCAAGCTTCTTCCGCAGGTTTCAGAACGCAGGCATTGCCCATCGCCAGCGCAGCCCCAACCGACCGCCCGATGATCTGCATCGGATAGTTCCACGGCACGATATGCCCCGTCACGCCGTGCGGTTCCCGTAAAGTATAGACGGTGTAGCCATCCAGATACGGGATGGTCTCGCCCATGACCTTGTCCGCGGCCCCACCATAGAATTCGCAATACCGTGCCAACGCAACCGCATCTGCGCGTGCCTGCGTCAGGGGCTTGCCGACATCCATGGCCTCTAGCGTGGCCAGGTCTTCGACACGCTCCAAAACCATCCTTCCCATACGCGTAAGGATACGGCCCCGCTCCAGCGCAGTCTTTCGTCCCCAATCCCCGTCAATCGCAGTCTGAGCCGCCTTGACCGCAGCATCAACATCATGCGCGCCACCCCTTGCGATCTGGCAGATCTCTGAACCGTCAGAAGGATTGATCAAAGGCAATGTTTGTTCTGAGGCTGGCGGCACCCAATTGCCGCCGATCAGACACAGGCTTGGATCAAACCAAAGGGGGCTGGGCATGAGATACTCCTATATTCGGCTCTAATATGTGGTTCACGCCACATCCCGACCAATGTCTGGCAGCACTGGCGCGGCATTAATCAGGTCTTTTGTGTATTGGTGTTGTGGGTCAGAGAAGACGCTTTCGGTATCGCCTTCTTCGACGATCTTTCCGGCCCGCATCACCATAACGCGGTCAGTGATGGTGCGCACGACGCTCAGATCATGGCTGATGAACAGATAAGTCAGATCATAGGCCTCACATAGTTCGGCCAGCAGGTCGAGGATCTGGGCCCGGACCGACACATCAAGGGCCGAAACAGCCTCGTCAAACAAGATCAGTTCGGGCCGGATGATTAAGGCACGGGCGATGGCGATGCGCTGTCTCTGACCGCCCGAGAATTCATGGATATACTTACCAGCGTCATCCGGGCTAAGACCCACCGCTGTCAACATTTCAGCGATCCGGTCCTGCCCCTCGGACCCCATTACAGGAGCATCGAGCAGATGGAACGGTTCAGTGATCAGCCGGGCCACGCGGTGACGTGGATTGAAGCTACCATAGGGGTCCTGAAAGACCACCTGCATCTTGCGCCGCACGGCGAGGTTGGGTTTGTGACCCGAAAAGACAGGCTGGCCATCCAGACGAATGTCACCACCCTGAACTTCTTCAAGGCCCAGAATCGCCTTTGTTAGGGTCGATTTTCCGCACCCCGACTCGCCGACCAGGCCCAGACGTTCTCCGCTATTGAGCGTAAAGCTGACTTGGTCCACTGCCCTGTGGTGCCCCGGTGTATCAAACAGCCCCTTGCGAGGCAGACGATAGTCGCGAATGACATTTGTCACTTCAAGCAAAGGGCGGGATTGCGCGAGTTCGGGCAGGGATACCTGATACCCCGAAGCCTTGAACAGCATACGGGTATATGGATGTTGCATGTGGTGTAGCAGGTGGTCAGTGGCCCCGGATTCGACGACTTCGCCATGGCGCATAACAACAATTTGGTCGGCCATATCCGCGACCACCGCAAGATCATGGGTGATCATCAACAGCCCCATGTCGTATTCCGACACCAGCCCTTTTAGAAGCTTGAGGATTTGCGCCTGCGTTGTCACATCTAGCGCTGTGGTCGGCTCATCCGCGATCAACAGCTTGGGACGCAACGCGATCGCCATCGCAATCACGACACGCTGACGCTGCCCGCCGGACAGTTCGTGCGGAAAGCGGGACAGCGGGAAACGATCCGGCGGTAGGCCAACACGGGTCAGAACTTCCTCCGCCCGGTCTCGCGCCTGTCTGGGCGGCATGGCCTTGTGTATCAGGATGGTCTCCATCACCTGATCGCCGATGGTTTTAACTGGGTTCAGTGCGGTCATAGGTTCTTGGAACACCATACCGATCGCGGCACCGCGCAGAGTACACATATCGTTTTCGTCGCGGTCCAGCAGATCTAAGCCGTTCAGCCGGATGACCCCGGTCGTCTTGGCCCCGTCCGGCAAAAGCTGCATCACCGCGAGCGCGGTCATCGATTTGCCCGATCCGCTTTCCCCGGTCACGGCCACGATCTGACCGGGCGCAATGGACAGATTGACCTGTTTCAGGATGTTCGTGCCGTGAATGGACAGCGACAGGTTTTCGATCTCAAGTAAACTCATGTGCGCGCCACCCTGATCCGGGGGTCCAGCCAATCGCGCAACCCATCTCCCAGCAGGTTCAACCCAAGCACCGTGACAATGATCGCCAGACCCGGAATCAGAGCCAAATGTGGGGAAAAACTGACCATTGTCTGCGCATCTGCCAGCATCCGGCCCCAACTTGGCGTGGGCGGTTGCGCGCCCAGACCGACATAGGACAGGCCAGCCTCAGCCAGAATGCCCAGAGAGAACTGGATGGTGCCCTGAACGATCAGGAGGTTGGCGACGTTAGGCAGGATATGCTCAGCCGATATCCGTGCCGCACCTTTGCCCGAAACGCGCGCGGCTAGGATGAACTCCCGTTCCCATAGAGATAGCGCTGCGCCGCGAGTGATGCGTGCAAAAACCGGGATATTGAAAATGCCAATGGCGATGATCGCATTTATCGCACCAGCACCGAACACAGCAGTGATCAGGATGGCGATGACCAGAGACGGGAAAGCAAAGACCAGATCGTTGCCGCGCATGATCAGCTCGTCCAGCCACGACCCTTTGCGCGCAGCCGCTGTCAGGCCCAAAGGCACGCCCAGCGCCATGCCAATCCCCACCGCCACCAAAGCCACGGCAATCGAGGTACGGGCACCGACCATGATCATCGAGAACATGTCGCGTCCGAAATGATCCGTACCAAACCAATGCAGCACGTTGGGGGGCTGCAGTTTGTCTGGGATGTTCAGTGCGGCGTAGTCATAGGGCGTCCAGACAAATGAAACCGCCGCCGCCAGCAGCACCAGCGAGGACAGACAAGCCCCAAGGATCAGGCTCCGGCTCATGTCCGGCTCCTTAACCTTGGATCAACGGCTGCATAGGCCAGATCGACCAGAAAGTTCACGGTAATGACCGCAAAGACCAGCAGCATTACCACGGATTCCACTACAATCAGATCGCGGGCCGAGATTGCCTGAAACACCAATCGCCCAAGACCGGGCAGATAAAAGACCTGTTCGATAATAATAGATCCCGCCAGCAGGAAGGAAAACTGCAACCCGATGATGGTCAGAACCGGGATCAGCGCGTTGCGCACCCCGTGCCGCCACAGGGCCTGACGACGCGAAAGCCCTTTGGCGCGCGCGGTACGCATGAAGTCTTCACCCAATATATCCAACAAAGACGACCGCATGACTCGCGCCAGAATGGCCGCCTGCGGCAGGGCCAGCGCGATTGCGGGCAGTGTCAGGGAATGCATTCCGGTCCAGAACCCCATAGCCCAGCCTGCGAACCCTCCGGCATTGAACCAGCGCAGGTTGATGGCAAAGATTAGGACCAGCATCATCGCGAACCAGAAATTCGGCACTGCAATGCCCA
Source organism: Ruegeria sp. CDSA246 (assembly GCF_059611225.1). Taxonomy (NCBI): domain Bacteria; kingdom Pseudomonadati; phylum Pseudomonadota; class Alphaproteobacteria; order Rhodobacterales; family Roseobacteraceae; genus Ruegeria; species Ruegeria sp. CDSA246. Next base: position 119,221 of record NZ_JBXWPD010000002.1, read on the forward strand.
GCTGTGTTGCCCCCATTACCGTCAGATCGCCCGGTCTTCCCCGGCGCGCGGCAGCATAGATGCCTACCGGAAACGCAATCGCGGTGGACAGAGTTAGCGCATACAGCGCCAAGGGCAGCGAGACCCACAGCCGATCCGCGATCATCTGCGACACGGGCGTGCGATAGGTGTAAGAGGTTCCGAAATCCCCCACCATCATCCCGCCAACCCAATTGAAATACCGCTGCACCTTGGATACATCCAAACCCAACTCGGCCCGCAGAGCGGCAAGCGTATCCTCTTGCGCATTGACGCCCAACATGAATGACGCCGGATCACCGGGCGCTACCTCAATCACGGCAAATATAACGACCGAGGCGACGGCGAGGCTGATCACCAGCGATATCAGTCGTTTGAGGGCATAGCGAAGCATCGAGGCCACGTTAGGGGTGCGCGCCCTCCCGGTCCAGCACCTATGGAACCAGAAGATAGGCAAAAACTGCATAGCCAACGATTGCAGCGTAACCCAGCGGGTAAATCCACTTGATGGCGTAGTTATCCAACTTGCGCGCCCCGGATTCGCGACCCGAGACTTTGAGCCTGCGCAAGGCGACATTGAACACAATCAAAGCCCCGGTCATCAGGAACATGCATTGCAGAACGAAATCCAGAAATGTCAGGTATCCAAGCTTTGGCAGATCAGCAGAAATCGCCCAGTTGAAAGCTACGAATACCAGCAAGTTTCCTCCGGCAATTTCGATCCTTTTGCGGTATTCATCAAGAAAGAACAGTGCCCAGCCAACCGAGATCAGCACCAGCATCGGCAGAAACACCCGAATGACATAGTAGGTCAGATGCCGGTGGCCTTCGAAGATCAGCGCAACCTGATCGCTGTCCTGACCGGAAAGGCCCGTGACCTGAGAGGTTTCAAGCCGCGCATTGTCCAGAATCCACTCTTCTTCGCCCAGCAGGTCACCAAGGCCCGAGAACTCGTTCATCGGATGATAGGACACATATTGGGATGGAAAGATCGAAACGACCTCGAAATGAAACTCCTGTGTGTCGAAAGGGTATTTCCGAAAATCGAAATGTGGGGCCTGTAATGTCAGCGAGGATTTCTCGACATACAACACCCGCCCGTCATATCGCAGAGAGGCGGCGGCTTCGTGAATCCACTTGTTGGATTGTTGGTTGTGAATGACGAATGCTGGTACCACCGTCCCGATCTCAGCGGCATGATCGGCCAGCGCCGGGGGGTTGAAAACCCGGAAATCGCGCCCCAGCTCTTGCCGGTCAAAAGCCAACGCAGGGTCGGTCCACTCAACTCGCAGCACAACCACGGCACCGTAGTTTTCGGCCTTCTGGTCAACGCTGGTGATCTGATCGATTCGAATACCGATGCCAACATCCAGCGGGTTCTCTGGCGTCCCGATAGGTGTATCCAACCGACTGTCCAGAATGTTCTGCGCCACAACCGGTTCCACAGTCGTTGCCGCCAGGGCAACGGTCACAAAAACCAGAAACAGGACACGAAACAAAATCATCCTTGGCTCACTCGACAACATTAAATGCAAGGGCCGTGAACCAGCGGCCCCTGCCTTGAGTCACTCGGACCAGCTGATCTGCGTCAGATCGATTGCGGCCGTGGGCGCGTTTTCCCACAGGCCCTGAACTCCAGCCTTGGCCACGCCCAGCTTGGCCAGTTGAAACAGGTACCCGTTGACGTAGTCGTCTGCGATCAGGCGCTGTGCCTCACCCAGCAGACGGGTGCGTTCTTCGGGGTCTGTCGTCGAATTCAGCGTGTCCATCAGTGCCTGGAAATCGGTACTGTCATATTGGAAGTAATAGTCAGGACGCGCATAGATCCCGATATCCATAGGCTCGGTATGACTGACGATAGTCAGGCCAAAGTCCTTGCCTTTGAACACCGATTCCAGCCACTGAGCCCATTCAACGTTGATGATATTGGCCGTGATCCCGACCTCGGCCAGTTGGGCGGCCACAATCTCACCCCCGCGGCGGGCATAGGATGGGGGCGGCAAATGCAGCGTCGTTTCAAACCCTTCTGCATATCCAGCATCGGCCAACATCTTGGCGGCCTTTTTGGGGTCGTAGGCCGAGTTCCCGGTCAGATCGACATAAGCCGGATTGTGTGGCGCGAAATGCGTGCCAATGGGCGTGCCGTAGCCAAACATCGCTCCATCGATGATCGCCTGACGGTCAATCGCGTGGGCCAATGCCTGACGCACTTGGATATCATCGAAAGGTGGCATCTTGTTATTGGTGGACAGAATGGTTTCCCCTTCGGTCGAACCGACAAGCACCTGAAAGCGCGGATCAGCTTCAAATTGCGGCAGGTTTTCTGGCGCAGGGAAGTTGTCGAACACGTCGATATCTTCGGCCATCATGGCCGCAAAAGCCGCCGTCGGGTCCGAGATGAACTTGAACGTAGCAGTCTCTAACGCAGGCTGATCGCCCCAATAGTCCGGGTTGCGATTCAGAGTGATACTGTCGCCCTGCACCCATTCACCAAAGGTAAAAGCGCCGGTTCCGACGGGGTTGGTCTTGATGCCCTCGATGCTTTCGGGCGCGACAATAACCGCATCACCCCAAGCCAGGTTGAACAGGAAGTTCCCGTTTGGCTCAGACAGGGTCACCTTGACGGTCAACGGGTCGACCACCTCGATGTTTTCAATCCCGGCAAACAGGGCTTTTTGCGCATTTGCGCTATCCTCGGATCGGGCGCGGTCTAGGCTGAACTTGACGTCCTCGGCATCCATCGTGGTGCCGTCGTGGAAGGTAACCCCATCGTGCAGCTTGAAGGTATAGACCTTGCCATCTTCCGAGATTTCCCAACTTTCAGCCAGACCAGGAACCACCGATCCGTCACCCATAAACCGGGTAAGGCCTTCGAAGATATTGGTGTAAACCACCGAATCGATGGCCTGCGCTGCGGCACTGGTCGGGTCCAGATGCGGCGGCTCTAGTTGCAACGCTATGGTAACGTCGGATTTAGCGAAAACCTGTGTACCAAACAGGCTGGCGCTAACCGCCAGCACCGAAGCAAAGGACCGAAATGTCTGCTTTGTCATGTAAATTACTCCCCACTGAAAATGGAAACCTGCGATTTTTTGGGCCGTACTGCACCCAACTTCCCTTTAAACCTTAGGTCATTCAAGGAAATGTTCGCGCAACCGGGGTTTCTATAGCCCGCTCCCATCTGTTATGCCGCGCTGCAACATGACAACCGGAGGAGCGACAATGAGCGCCACCGCCCGTAAAAAAGCCCCGAATGCGCAGGATATTCGCGCCCGCAAAGGCGGCGAGCCGCTGGTCAGTCTGACAGCCTACACCACGCCGATGGCGCGGTTGATGGATGATCATTGTGATTTCGTTTTGGTGGGCGACAGCGTCGGCATGGTGTTGCACGGGCTGGAATCGACGCTGGGCGTGACGATGGAGATGATGGTGATGCATGGTCAGGCCGTGTCGCGCGGTCTGGAAAGTGCGATGATGGTCATCGACATGCCCTTCGCCAGTTACGAGCATTCGCCTTCCGAGGCATTCCGGAACGCCGCCCGGCTGATGTCCGAAACCAGCGCAGGCGCGGTTAAGCTGGAAGGCGGCGTCGAAATGGCCGAGACCATCCGCTTTCTGGTCAAGCGCGGGATTCCGGTGATGGCGCATATTGGCCTGACCCCGCAGTCGATCAACACACTTGGCGGATACAAGGTTCAAGGTCGCGACGAACAGGCCGAGGCGGTTCTTGCCGACGCCCGTGCTGTGGCCGAGGCGGGCGCATTCTCGGTCGTTCTTGAAAAAGTACCGCAGAAGCTGGCCGATCAGATTACAGCGGAAATCGCGATCCCGACCATTGGCATCGGGGCCTCTGCCGGGTGCGACGGCCAGATTCTGGTTGTCGACGACATGGTTGGCTTTTTCACCGCCTTCAAACCGAAATTCGTCAAACGCTATGCTGAGCTTGGCCCATTGGCCGAAGCCGCCATCGCCGAATACGCAGCCGAGGTGCGCGCCCGAACATTCCCGGCGGACGAACACGTTTTTTCCGATCAGGCCCCGACCAAAGGACCCAAGACATGACCGCCCCAATCTTTCGCCGTCTGGCCGACCTGCGTGCCTTGACCTCGGAATGGACGCGGAAGGGTGAAGAGATCGGCGTGGTTCCGACTATGGGCGCGCTGCATCAGGGGCATCTGTCGCTGGTTGAGGCCGCCAAGGCAGGTTGCGACCGCGTGATCGTCACGATCTTTGTGAATCCCAAACAGTTCAACAACCCCGAGGATCTGGCAAAATACCCGCGCACCGAGAACGAGGATGCGCAGAAATTGGCCCCATACGGCGTTGATGCGATCTATGTCCCGGAACCCGAAGAGATTTACCCGCAGGGCTTTGCCACCACCGTTTCCGTCGCGGGCCTGACCGATGTGATGGAGGGCGAGTTCCGCCCCGGCCATTTCGACGGCGTTGCCACAGTTGTGGCCAAACTGTTCCTGCAAACGCAGGCAGATCGAGCCTATTTCGGAGAAAAAGACTATCAACAGCTGATGATTGTGACCCGAATGGCGCGCGATCTGAACATTCCGACCGAAGTTGTCGGATGCCCCACAGTGCGCGAGCCCTCGGGTCTGGCCATGTCATCGCGCAATCTGCGACTGACGCCCGAGGGGCTGGATATTGCCGCCCACAAAAACCGGATCATGCGGGAATTGGCAGCCGCCCTGAAAGACGGGGCGCCGTTTGATCCTTTGGCTGCTCAGGCCGAGATCGACCTACTGGCCGCGGGCTTCAAGCAGGTAGAATATATTCAACTGCGATGTGCCGAAACGCTGGAACCTCTCACCCACGCAAACCGCCCTGCACGCCTGTTTGCTGCGGCCTGGGCAGATGGCGTGAGACTGATCGACAACATTCCTGTCTGAACGTACTGGCACGTTCGTCATTGTTTGCGCTAAAGTCCCGCAAAACCAAAAGAGGGGGCATGAGGCGTGACCTACATTCTTGCCATTGATCAGGGCACCACATCATCGCGGGCAATTCTGTTCGACGCAGAAATGCAGCGCGCAGGCACCGCGCAGCACGAATTCACCCAGCACTTCCCGCAGGAAGGCTGGGTCGAACACGACGCAGAGGAAATCTGGGACAGCGTCCTGCGGGTTTGCCGCGAAGTTATGGACAGTGTCGGGGTAACCTCTGATCAGATCGCGGGCATCGGCATCACCAACCAGCGCGAAACAACAGTAGTTTGGGACCGCGCTACTGGCGCACCAATCCACAACGCCATCGTCTGGCAGGACCGCCGTACCGCCGAGATCTGCGCGCGCTACAAGCAGGCCGGGTGCGAGGATGACGTGACCGCCCAGACCGGGCTGCTGCTGGACCCCTATTTCTCGGGTACCAAGGTCAAATGGTTGCTGGACACCGTGCCCGGCGCGCGGGAAAGGGCCGAGGCCGGAGAGCTGATGTTCGGCACCATCGACAGCTTTCTGATCTGGCGCCTGACAGAAAGGCGCAGCCACGCCACCGATGCCACGAACGCCGCGCGCACGCTTCTGTTCGACATCCACAAGGGCGAATGGAGCGCCGAAATCTGTGATCTGCTGGACGTGCCGATGAACATGCTGCCCGAGGTGCATGATTGCGCGTCGGATTTTGGAAATACGACCCTGTTTGGGGGAAATATCCCGATTCTTGGTGTTGCCGGTGATCAACAGGCCGCCACCATCGGTCAGGCCTGCTTCCAACCCGGCATGATGAAATCCACCTATGGCACCGGTTGTTTTGCTCTTCTGAACACAGGGGATAAGCCGGTCGAGTCGAAGAACCGCCTGTTGACCACCATCGCCTATCAATTGGACGGTAAAAGAACCTATGCGCTGGAAGGGTCGATCTTTGTGGCCGGGGCTGCCGTGCAATGGCTGCGCGATGCATTGCAGATCATCGAATCCGCGCCAGAAAGCGGCGAGCTGGCACAAAAGGCAGACCCGAACCAGCATGTCGTGCTGGTGCCTGCCTTTACCGGCCTCGGCGCGCCTTACTGGAAGCCGAATTGCCGTGGCGCGGTGTTCGGTCTGACCCGGAATTCAGGCCGTGCCGAGTTTGCCAAGGCCACGCTGGAAAGTATCGCATATCAGACACGCGATCTGTGGCACGCCATGCAGGGCGACTGGGGTGCAGATACCGACGTCATCCTGCGTGTAGACGGTGGGGCCAGTGCATCGAACTGGGCGATGCAGGGATTGTCGGACTACCTTGGCGCCGAGGTCGACAGACCGGTTATGCAGGAAACCACCGCATTGGGCGCGGCCTGGCTGGCCGGTATGCGCGCAGGCGTTTATCCGGATCAACAGGGATTTGCGGAAACCTGGGCGCTGGATCGCCGGTTCGAACCGGAACTCTCCGCCAAAGAGCGTGATGCCGCCTATGACCGATGGAAGCGTGCGGTATCAGCTGCGATGGCGTTCTGAGAGGTATGAAGGATCAGCTATGATCCTTCATCAACCGCTGCTTTTGACGTGACCAGTCACGCTTGGCCTGGGTTTCGCGCTTGTCATGGTTCTTCTTACCCTTGGCGATACCGATTTTGATCTTGGCCTTGCCCTTGTGGTTGAAATACAGAACCAGCGGCACCAGTGTCATGCCTTTGCGCTGGGTCGCGTTCCACAGGTTCGACAATTCCTTACGTGACACCAGCAGTTTGCGCCGACGGCGTTCCTCGTGTTTGAACGATTTCGCTTGCTCATAGGGGGCGATATAGCTGTTGACCAGCCACAGCTCGCCATCATCGACCGAGGCATAGCTTTCGGCGATGTTCGTCCCACCTACACGCAGGGATTTGACCTCGGACCCTTCCAGCATAATGCCACACTCAAGATCGTCCTCGATTGCGTAATCGAAGCGTGCGCGCCGGTTTTCGGCGATGACTTTGTAATTCGGGTCTGTCTTTTGCTTAGCCATGACGCGTTGATCTATGCGGCTTGGGCGGCCCTTGCAAGGCGTAGCCGTCAGGAGGTGGCCGAGATAATCAGATCAGGTCCGAATATCGTGTCGGCGTGATTGTGCAAATAGATCTTGAGCCACGGTGTAAATCGCTCGGGATAGCGCTGCACTTCGGCCAGAAGATCGTGGTAATCGATCCAGCGAATTTCCATGACCTCTTCCGGGTTGGGCTCAATCTTCAGCGGGCCGCGCACATGGGCCAGAAAGATGTCGACCACTTCATGCTCGATCATGTTGTTGCCAACATCAGCGTGATATTCCAACCGGTGACGGTATTCCGGGTAAAGCCCGGTAATTCCCAATTCCTCGCGCAGTCGGCGCACGGCGCAGACAGACGGCGTCTCACCCCAATCGGGGTGGGTGCAGCAGGTATTCGCCCAAAGGCCAGGGGTATGATATTTGCCCAAAGCCCGACGCTGCATCAAAATTTCGGTCCCACGCACGACAAAGACAGACACCGCCTTGTGCCGCAGGCCTTTTTCATGCGCCTCAAGCTTGTCCACTGGGGTCAACTCGCCATCAACCCAGGCCGGGATCATGATTCCCATCTGTCGTCTCCTGCTGCCGATCCACCCGAAGGGCCGGAAATTCGAAATTGGCTGCCACCGGGTCGGCTTGGCTCTGCGAATTTATGCGTGCAATGCATGAAATACCGCGCGCTTTCAAATTGGCGCTGTTCAACGCGGTTATCAAGCGCACGAAAGGCCGCAGGGGCTGCGGCCTTTTGTAACCTCAAACGGTGTTTGGTCTACGGTTTTATTCGCCAGAAACACTTACGATATAGGCGTAAACATCCTCGGCACCCTTCTTCAGCTTGAAGGTCATCTTGGATTTGGCCGAAGTTTCACCCAGATAGTCTTTCAGAAACGCCTTAGGGTCCTTTGCGTATTCAACGAATGTCGTTTCGTCCCAGACCAAACCGTTTTCACCAGCGGCAACGATGCTGTCACCATATTTGAACTCTTCAACGGTGCCTGCGGTCCGGCCTGCAATCCCATACAGGTTTGGACCGGTTTTACCTCCCTTTACGATGACTTCACCCTCAGGATCGGCAATCTGGTGACAGGATTTGCACTTGTTAAAAGTCTTCTTTCCGGCTTCGGCGTCACCTTCGGCATATGCGGGAAGGGCCAGAAGGCCGACGATTGCGGTCGCGAGAATGCGATTCATAGCTTTTGCTCCGATACGAATTGGCTGCACCGAATGGACCGTCGGCGCAAAAAAGAGTCAACGCGCAGATTGCCGCGCGAGGGCACTGTGCCACTGCGGCATATAGGCCGTCCTTAACTTAAGTCATGTAAGCCAGACCAACAGGGTAAAAGATCCCCCGCCGCTGGCGAGGCAAGAAATACGGCCCGCGCGATGGCCCGCGACAGACAGATCGAAGCCACATGGCCAAGAAGCCCCAGTTCAGCCTCTGGAAGGTCGTGATTGCCTGTGCTGACGCCAAACACCAGATCGCCATCGCCTGGTGTGTGCGCGGGAACAATCGCCCGCGCGATCCCGTCATGGGCAGCCACCGCCAACCTATGGCATTGCGGCTTGGACAGCGCCGCGTCAGTGGCAACAATTGCGATGGTGGTGTTGGCCTTGTCCGGCTGGGCGGGTCGCATTGCTTTGGCCTTGCGACTGGTCAAGACACGACCAAGACCCGTGTTGGAATCAGGTCCTAATCCTCCGAATTCGTCGCCGATTTCAAACGGAGCGGCCCAGAAATGGCGGTCACCCGGCGTGGTGACACTGCCGAGCGGATTGGCAGCAACCAATGCGCCAACCGTGACCCCGTTTTCCATCACAAACGAGGCGGATCCAAGCCCACCCTTTTGCATGGCAGCCAAGGCACCAGTCCCTGCGCCAGCAGTACCCAGATCGAACTGATCGGACGCGCCCTCGAATGCGTGACGCCCAAGCGCACGATAGGGGTTCTCGGCCCAGGCTTTGTCGCCACCATTAAGCAGGTCAAACAGGATTGCACCCGGAACGATGGGGACGACGACATTGCCAACCTCAAACCCGCGGTGTTGCGCCCTAAGCGCGTCAGCTACCCCGGAACAGGCGTCCAGGCCAAAGGCCGAGCCACCGGACAGAGCGATGGCATCCACGCGCGACACAGATTTGTCAGGTGCCAGCAAGTCGGTTTCCCGCGTGCCCGGTGCACCGCCCATCACGTGAACGGAGGCCGTAAAGGGGTTGGGTGCCGTCAGAACGGTTGCGCCGGATTTGAGCGCGTCATCCTGAGCGTTTCCAACCAAAAGACCGGGAACATCGGTGATCAGGTTTCGGGGTCCGGAGGTCATTGCGTCTTCAGATGCTGGAGCAGAAGAGCGCGTAGGCGCGCTGCCTCCGGCGGGGATATTTCTTGCCAGATGAAGAGCGGATCAGATGCAACGGCCACCGTCGACCTCCAATGCAGTGCCGGTGATCATGCTGGCCTCGTCGGAACACAGAAAACAGGCCGCGTTGGCCATGTCCTCAGGCGTTGAGAATCGGCCCAGCGGTATGGTCGACAGGAACTTGGCCCGCATCTCGGGCGTGTCCTCGCCCATAAAGGATTTGAGCAGAGGTGTCTCGCCCGCCACCGGGCAGATGGCATTCACCCGGACGCCTGATGGTGCCAGTTCGACTGCCATCGTCTTGGTCGCGGTGATCATCCAGCCCTTCGAGGCGTTGTACCAGTTGAGGTTCGGTCGTGGCGACAGCCCCGCTGTCGAGGCCACGTTCAGGATCGCGCCAGTACCACGCGATTTCATATGCGGAACAAGGGCGCGCGCCGTCAGATAAACGGACTTCATATTTATGTTGAAAACGCGGTCGAAATCTTCTTCGCTGACTTCCTCTAACGGGGTAGGCATATGAGTGACCCCCGCGTTGTTGACCAGAATATCGAGATGACCCAGACGATCAAAAGCCACGTCTGCCATCGACTGAACCGATGCGCCGTTGGCCAGATCGACTTGATGGGCAAAAGCGTTCGGGCCCAGTTGATTGGCTTGAACCTCTGCCGCATCGCCGTTGATATCGGCAATCATGACCCGCGCACCTTCGGACAGGAATTTCCGCGCGATACCGGCACCAAAGCCTGATGCGCTGCCGGTTACAATGGCGGTTTTTCCCTCTAACCTCATGATCTTGTCCTCTTGCAACTGCGCCGGGTCAGAGTAGCGATGCGCCGCAAAGATACCAGATCAATCTTCGGAAACTTTACCGCGCAGGGATTTGACGCCCGACCGTGCTTTCTTGGCCGCCAGACGTCGTTTGACCGAGCCATAGGTGGGTTTGGTGGCGATACGGCGCTTGGGTTTAATCATAGCGCGGGTGATCAGCTCGGCCAGCCGGTTGCGCGCGATTTCGCGGTTGCGCGCCTGGCTGCGGGTTTCGTCGCATTGAATGATGATCGCGCCCTCTTTGGTCCAGCGTCGCCCCGCCAGCCGCTTGAGCCGCGATTTGACCGGATCAGGCAAAGAGGGTGAGCGCGCCGCCTCGAACCGCAATTCGACGGCAGTGGACACCTTGTTCACGTTCTGCCCGCCGGGACCGGATGAGCGAACAAAGCTCTCGGTCATTTCCCAGTCTTGCAGGGTGATATCGTCGGTGATGCGCAACATGAGGCTGACCTTACAAGCCTGATCCAAAAACAAAAAGGGCCGCCCCGCATGGGACGGCCCTTCGAAAGCTCAGGAGGTTGGGTCGGTTAGATCAATCGACCAGCCGAAGCGAGCGCTCCGCCAAGGGCTGCCTTAACAGGCGATCCCCCCGGTTGTTCCAACACCTCTCTCCAATCCCTTTCTCGACATTGGATCACCTCCTTTCAATCTGTTTCCGTTACCCGGAATCGTGCCACGAGTTGCGCGAAACGCAAAGCACTTTTTTACGCGGGCTGGGCCGTCAGTCGCGCCACAATCACTTTGAACGGGATCAGCGCGATCAGGGCCAGCGACAGTTTTACCAGCCAATCCGCAAAGGCCAGCGATACCCATAGGGGTGCCATCGGGCCGGTCAGCATGAAGGGAACGGGTTCCCATGCCCAGCTGATTGCCGCGTCGGCGTCGGCACCAAAGATTGTGACAGAGGCCGAGAAGGCGATGGTGAAGAACAGCGCCGTATCCAGCGCTGACCCAACCAGCGTCGAGGCCAGCGGCGCACGCCACCAGCGACCGCCGCGCAGTCTGTTGAACACCGCAACATCGGTCAGCTGAGCGATCAGGAAACCGGTGCCCGACGCAACCGCGACCCGCAACGGTACGGCGGCATAGGTGAACCCGTCACCCTGCAAAATGATCTGGGTGCCGATCAGCGAGCAGATGATACCGGTGACGAAACCGGCGAATACCACCTTGCGGGCAGCCTGCACGCCGTAGACACGGTTCATGATGTCCGTGACCAGAAAGGCCACGGGGAAGGTAAAGGCACCCCAGGTCAGGAGGCCGTCCAGCAGAAGAAACTGGACCAGAATGTTCGAGGCCACAACAATGGTAGCCATGGCAATGATGCCGGGAATATAAGCGCGTTGCATTTTCAGATGCCCGTTTTGACAAGGTAGCGGCGACTTGGCCAAGGGACCGTCCCAAGGCAAGCCGCGCTTCTAGACCTTTGCTTTGGGCGAGTCAATCAGGCAGAGCATACTCGACCAGTTCAGTACGCTGCAGCGCCAGAAAATTGTCATCCGACACCATAGTGGCCCGCAAGCGGCCCTCGTCGTCGCGCCAGACAGACAAACCCTCGAGGTTGTCATGCGCACCGGTCCCAGTTTGGAACAGAACCTCTTCGGCGCTTGGGGTGTCACCGTCCAACTCCCATCGCCGCAGGCGCGAACGGAACCCGATCCAACCGACATCCCGTTCCAAAACGTAAAGCCTGCCATCCGGTCCGAAATCTGCTGCAACTGGCAGAAAGTCCCCCCGTTGCGGCAGAACGAAAGGCGTCGACCACGCCTGACCGTCCCACCGATAGACAGGGATATCACCCGTCGCTGTTCGATTTTCCTCGGGCATTGTGAAAAGGTGACCGCGTTGATCAATGGCCAACGCCTCAAGCGAGCCGTTGACCTCAAAGCCGTCAAACGCCTTGGGTCGCGGCAGAACCTGCGCTTTGGTCCCTGGCGCGGGGTAATATACCACGCGGTGGATGCCTTCGAACGAGACGAACAGAGCGCCATCGGGGGCAATGGCTATGCCTTCGGAATCCCCGGCCCGACCTGTCAGATGGCGCCCTCTGCTGGAAATAAGAGGCCAATTTTCAGTGATCTGAATGTCGGAAATTTCGTCATCGTTACGCTCGACCCGTGCGGTAATCAGTGTCGAACGATCGGTCATTCCAATCAAATGGCGGCCATCATCAGAGAGGTGGACGGCAGAAAACCCACCAAACCACTCGGCCGTGTGACGCCAAGTGAAACTGCCAAGGTGGTTGGGTGTCTTGAGATCAACTGCCCAAGCCGCCCCGGCCAGCAATACCGCGGCGATCAGTTGGATTGCAGAACTTGTGTGCATTGCTGAGGAAGATCGGCCAATCGATATTCACGCCGTTTCTTGGGCGCTGGGGCATTTGGGTCGGGTGGGGGTGGATTAAGAATGTTTTTCACCCATTGCTGCGCCTCGGCACAGCCATCCCCTTTTGGCGGAGGATCCTGATTAACGCAACCTTTAGAGCCGCGCGGGCATTTCAGACGGACATGGAAATGATAATGATGTCCCCACCAGGGCCTGATCTTGCGCAAATAGGCACGATTGCCCTTCTCGTTTTTACACATCTCAACCTTGGCGCCGGGAAAGACGAAAATTCGCGCAACACGTTTGTCCTTGGCCGCCGCACGCAGCACAGCATGGTGTTGTTTTGTCCAGTTACCGTTGACGAACGCGCCATTCGATCGGCGCAATGAAATCGACGAGATATTCTCACGCGCCTTGCGGCTTAAGCGCATGTTGTCGCCGGGCAGCATCCAGATATCGATGTCCAGACCCAGTTGATGGCTGCGGTGCCCGGATGTCATCGGCCCACCGCGCGGCTGGCTGATATCGCCGACATATAGCCCGTTCCACCCGGGCTGCTTTGCCGCGAACTTGCTGAGGTCCTGCACATAATCAATCGCCTCAGGATGTCCCCAATTGCGATTGCGTGACAGCCGCATCGCCTGCCATGTCGGTCCCGTTTCGGGCAATTGCACCGACCCTGCAGCGCATCCACGCGAATAACTGCCGAAGGCTGCCGATTTTTGCTGCGAACTTGCTTTCTGCGCCCCGAACAACTGCTTTGCCAGAGGCTGCGCCGTAGCAGTGTTCGTCAGAACAATCGCGGCCAGTATTGTCAAAAAACGTAATAAAATCATCTGCTCTGATCCCCTTCCGGTTTCACCCAGCGCATCAGTATTAGCCCCAGAATAAACAACAGAACGATGGGTGACACCCCCAGTCTTGCACTGCCGGTTACAGTTGTGGCTATTCCGATCAGCAGGGGGGCGGCAAAGGCTGTGGCACGCCCCGACAATCCATAAAGCCCAAAGCTTTCGACCGGGGCTTTGGGGTCGGTGTGACGCACCATCATCGAACGGCTGGCGGATTGAAGAATACCGCCCATACCGCCGATCAGAACCCCGCAGCCAAAGAACACCAGATCAGGCAGGCCGGACCCTTCGGGTAAAGACATGCCAAAGATCTGTGTGCGGTCCATCGACACGATGGTGATGCAAACAAAGATCAGCACCCAGATAGCCACCAAAATCACTGGCTTAGGGCCGTATTTCTTGTCCAGTTTACCGCCGACCCACGAAAACGCAGCCGCAGCCAGAACGCTGACGATACCAAAGACTCCGATCTTGATCAGGTCCCATTCCAGCACCAGTCGCGCATAAACACCGCCAAAGGTGTAAAGCCCGTTCAACGCGTCACGATAGAACATAGATGATCCAAGGTAGGTGGCCAGGCTGACCCGGTGGCGCAGATTGGAAATCGACTTGACCAACAGGCGCAGGGCGTCGCCCACATTGCCTTTTTTGTCGGTCGGCGCATCATCCCGGACCCAAAAGAAGTAGGGGATCATGAACAGAACGAACCAAACCGCCGTGAATGGCCCCACGAAACGTGTGCCCTGCTGCATTGAGGCATCCAGCCCAAACAGCGGATCCATCCCGATCAGGGTCTTGCCGTTGGCCTGCTCGACGAACAGCGCCAGCATGATCGCAAGTGAGATCAGCCCACCAAAATAGCCAAAGGCAAATCCTGACCCCGAAATCTCACCAACCTCATTTTCGTCCCCCAAATCGGGCAGCTGCGAATTGATGAAGATCAGAGCGTATTCCGCGCCAACAAAGCCCAGACCAAAGGCCGACAACATCAGCCACATATTCGACCCGTCGGGCATCGTGTACCAAAGCGCGGCGGACCCCACCGCATACATCACCGAAAACGCGAAAATCCATGGCATTCGGCGACCCGAAACATCCGCCATGGCCCCCATCAACGGTGCGCCAAAGGCGATGATCAACCCAATGATGGTCATGCAATTCGCCCACACCGTCTGCGCCCGCGCATCGGCCGCATCAGCATCCAGACCTGACGTCAGATAATACTCTGCCGCAACTCCGGCGAAGTAGGGACCAAAGACAAAGGTAACCAGCAATGTATGATACGGTTGACTGGCCCAGTCGAAAAACCACCAACCCCAAATGCGCTTGCGCTTGGAAATTTCTGCCATGACTGCCCCTGTTTATCGTTGTTTTCATAAGACGGGTCTTTGGCCTATTTCGCAAGGGTTCTGTTAGCGCACACTTGCTCTTTGCCGCGCTAGCTACTACCTCTCGCGAAACGTGACTTGGAGAATACGAATATGATGGCAATTTTCGGCCCGATCGACTTGGTATTGAGCATCGCCTATTGGTTCGTCTTGATTCAGGTCATAATGAGCTGGCTGATCAACTTTCAGGTTCTGAACCTTCACCAGCAATTCGTTGCCCAGATTTGGTACGGGTTGAATCGGATTCTGGAGCCGATTTATCGCCCTATTCGCAAAGTGCTGCCCGATCTTGGCGGCATCGATCTGACGCCACTGGTCGTGTTGATCATCATCATTTCACTGCGAAGCTACGTCCTGCCGGAACTCTTTCTGGCCCTGAGCTGAGTCTGATCCCTCTTGTTCACCGAATCTTAGTATGTGATTGTCCTGTCTTAAGAGCAGATAAACCTTAAAACAGGGCAACCCCGCACATGTTCGACGCCGCACCGATGCTGCGAGATGTCTTTGGATTCGACGACTTCCGTCCCGGGCAGGAAGAGATCGTCGATGCCGTGACCGCAGGTGAAAACGTGCTGGCGATCATGCCGACGGGCGGCGGTAAATCCCTGTGTTTCCAACTGCCTGCGTTGATGCGGGATGGCGTGACGGTGGTGATTTCCCCGCTGATCGCCCTGATGCGCGATCAGGTTCGCGGGCTGCAAGAGGCCGGCGTTGAAGCAGGTGCTTTGACCTCAGGCAACACGCCCGAAGAAACAGATGCCGTGTGGGAAGCGCTGGAGGCCGGGCGGCTCAAGCTGCTTTACATGGCCCCCGAACGTCTGGCGGCAGGGTCGGCGCTGGGGATGCTGCGCCGGATCAACGTCAGTCTGATTGCCGTGGATGAAGCCCATTGCGTCAGCCAGTGGGGCCATGATTTTCGGCCAGACTATCTGCGGATCGGAGAACTGCGCCGCACACTGGGCGTCCCCCTCGCCGCCTTCACCGCCACCGCAGATGCCGAAACGCAGGACGAGATCGTCGAGAAACTGTTCGACGGCACGCCCCCCAACAAGTTTCTACGCGGGTTCGACCGGCCCAATATCCACCTTGCCTTTGGGGCCAAGGATGGCCCCCGCAAACAGATCCTCGACTTTGCCAGTGCCCGAAAAGGGCAATCTGGCATCGTCTATTGCGGCACACGCAACAAAACCGAAGTGCTCGCGCAAGCCTTACGCGCGGAAGGTCACTCTGCCTGCCACTATCATGGCGGAATGGAGGCCGAGGATCGCCGTATCGTCGAAACCCGCTTTGCCCGCGAAGACGGGTTGATCGTGGTTGCCACCGTGGCTTTTGGCATGGGCATCGACAAACCCGACATTCGATGGGTCGCCCATGCGGACCTGCCTAAATCCATCGAGGCCTATTATCAGGAAATCGGTCGTGCGGGCCGTGACGGTGGCCCTGCCGAAACTCTGACCCTGTTTGGCCCCGACGATATCCGCCTGCGCCGCTCGCAAATCGACGAAGGGTTGGCCCCGCCAGAACGTCGCATGGCCGACCATGCACGCCTGAATTCTCTATTGGGTCTGGCCGAAGCATTGGTATGCCGCCGTCAGACTCTGTTGGGCTACTTCGGTGAACAGGCCGAACCTTGCGGCAAGTGCGATCTGTGTGACGCCCCGCCCGAAGTGTTCGATGGGACCACGCCCGTCCGCATGGCCTTGTCTGCAATCCTGCGCACCGAGGAATGGTTCGGCGCCGGCCACCTGATCGACATCCTGCTGGGCAATGAAACCGACAAGATCCGCGCGCGACGTCATGACCAACTGTCGACCTATGGGATCGGCAAAGAGTGGTCGCGCCCGCAATGGCAGGCCATCTTCCGACAGATGATGGGGCATGATCTGGTCCGCCCGGACCCCGAACGCCACGGCGCACTGCAAATGACCGAGGCTGCCAAGCCCATCCTGAAGGGTGAGGCCCGGATCAACCTGCGCAAGGACACATTGCGCAAGGCCGGACGCCGCCCGGCGGTCAAAATGATGGTGTCCGAGGAAGACGCGCCGCTGCTATCGGCCCTGAAGGCCAAACGGCGCGCTTTGGCCGAATCCGCACGGGTACCGGCCTATGTCATCTTCCCTGACCGCACGCTAATCGAAATGGCTGAGAAACGCCCCCTGTCTCTGGACGATATGGCCCGAATTGGCGGGGTCGGCGCAAAAAAGCTGGAACGTTATGGTGACACGTTTCTTGAAGTCGTCGCCGGTGAGGTTGAAGCCGTTCATCCCGCGCGCCGCAAATTGGCTGGCCGGGATCAGGGCGATATCTATGACCAGTTGCTTGAAGTGCAGTCGCAGCTGTCACGCGGTCCGGAGGGGATCGACAAGCCGCTAACCTGCTCGGCCTCGCAACTGGCCAAGGTCGCACAATTGCGGTCAGATGACCCGCGCGCAATGGAACATGTTCTGGGCGACCGCCGTCACGAAAGGTTTGGAGCCGCCTTTCTGGACGTGCTGCGACAGACGGACTAGATACGGCCCAGTACAGGCAAGGAAAGAGAGCGGATATGCTGGTAGTTATTTCCCCGGCCAAGCGGCTGGACTGGGCGGAACGGGATGTCGAAGTCACGCAGCCAGACTTTCAGGACGATGCCATCCGTCTGTCAAAAACCGCCCGAAATCTGACGTTGGGTGATCTGAAAAAGCTGATGGACCTAAGCGATGATCTCGCGCGCCTGAACCGCGACCGGTATCGCGCATTCTCAGACGCGCCCGAGGCGGATGTGACACGCCCCGCCGCGCTGGCCTTTGCGGGCGACACCTATCAGGGGCTCGAAGCTGCGTCGCTGGATGCCGAGGAGATGGCCTGGGCGCAGGATCATCTTCGCATTCTGTCCGGTCTTTACGGTGTGCTGCGCCCGCTGGATTCCATTCAGGCTTATCGGCTTGAGATGGGCAGCAAGCTAAAAACCCGCCGCGGAAAGAACCTGTATGAATATTGGCGCGATCAACTGAGCAAAGCGCTTAATGCGCAAGGTGCTGAGGTTGGATCGGACGTTCTGGTCAACTGCGCCAGCCAGGAATATTTCGGCGCAGTAGACCTTAAAGCACTGAAGCTTCGCGTTATCACCCCTGTTTTCATGGAAGACAAAGCAGGCACGCCTAAGATCGTGAGCTTTTTTGCCAAAAAAGCGCGCGGTGCGATGGCACGGTATGTCATTCAGCACAGGCTGGACGACCCCAAAGGACTGCTGGACTTTGACTCAGGTGGCTATAAATACCGCCCCGATTTGTCAGAAGAAAACAAACCCGTCTTTGTGCGGCCCTATCAGGCTTGATCTAACATCGACGGGTCATAGGCGACCAGTTCGACCGTATTGCCTTCGGGGTCTTCGGTGAAAATACCGCGCCAACCGATCCATCCGAACTGTTCGACCCGGTAGGGCTGGCCAAGGTGGTCATACCATCGCATCACAGCGTCTTGTTCGTCGAATGGCAGCGACAAAGCGATGTGATGCAGGGATGACGTGCCACCCGTCACCGGTTTTTGCGACCCGGTCGGGTGCAACCCTGGTCGCGGGGCAGCAGTGTGGTGAAACAGGGCCAGAACCTGCGTGTGGCCACCATATCCGGGCGCGATTTGGAAAAAGGTGATCGCGCTGTTGTGGTCACCGCTGAGACGCTCTAACCCGATCACGTTTTCATAAAACGCGACCATGGCGGCCATATCCGCGCAGCGGATGGCAATTTCACCCAGCGCGCGGGGCTTAAATCCACGATCTTCAGACATGAGTTCAATCTAGTCAGCCCAGATTTACTCTGCAATAACCGGGCAACAATCATCCGGCCTATGGGTCAGAACCATCTGGTGAATCGTTTGCTTTTGCAGCGGTTTGGTCAGGTAGTGATCCAGCCCGGCAGATAAGATTCCCTGATCGTCACCAGCCATCGCATGAGCCGTAAGGGCGACAATAGGAACATGACGGCCAGTCTCAATCTCACGGCGCCGGATTTCGGCTGTGGCCTGTTTGCCGTCCATTTTAGGCATCGAGATATCCATAAAGATAAGGTCTGGGTCAAACTCCTGATACGCCTGCACCGCTTCGATCCCGTTGCCGGCAAAGCGCAGGTCGATGTTCAGATCTTTGACCATCTTCTTAAGGATCAGTTGATTGGTCCGGTTATCTTCGGCCGCCAGAACACGCATGATACGCTGCGTTCCTTCACATGCGGGTTGGTTAGGTGCCTGATTGATCGGTGCGGTCTCCGAAAGCGACTCAACGCCCTGTGGGTGGCCAAGCGCTTTCAGGCGCGCGTATAGCTCAGCCCTGGGGATCGGCTTTTGTAGAACGCCTTCGATCAGGTGGCGCGCGGGGTGGGCGTGAATGACACCGGGATTGGCCGACATCACGACAATCGGCAGAGCGCCCCACCCCCTGTCTTTCAGCAGGACAGCCAGCTCAAGCCCGTCCATGTCGGGCAGGTCATGATCGCACAGCAGAAGGTCCACACTGTCGTTCAGCGCCGTCAGCGCCTCTCGCCCCGACGTGCAAACGGTGACCTGAACCCCCAGCCGCCCTAGCTGTTTGGACAGGATCGCGCAGTTGGCGGCCAAATCCTCGACGATCATCACATGGCGCAGGCGCCCGTCAAGATCGGGCGGGGCAGGTTGCGGGCCTTCAGCGGTCGGCAGTGAGACACGAAAGCCAAAGCAGGACCCCTGCCCCGGCTCGCTGTCCACCCAGATAGAACCGCCCATCAATGTGATCAGTCGTTTGGTAATGGCAAGGCCCAGACCGGTTCCTTCAAAGGCCCGGTTTCGCTCGTCTTCGACCTGATTGAATTCACCAAAAATGTGCCCGATCTTGTCTTCGTCGATGCCGATACCGGTATCTTCGATCGCGACATGCACATCGCAGGATTGGGCATCCGGGTTCGGCACGCCGGTGACACGGATCAGGACATGGCCCTCGGACGTAAACTTGACCGCATTGCCGACAAGATTGGTCAAAACCTGCCGGACCCGCCCCGGATCGCCGACAAACAATGTGGGCAGGAACAGATCGTAATCCACCAATAGCGTCAGACCTTTATCGCGCACGCTGGGTTGCAGCAGCATCGCGACTTCAAGAATGCAGCGTTCAAAGTCGAACTGTTCCGGGTGCAGGGTCAGCTTGTCCGCCTCGATCTTGGAATAGTCCAGGACGTCGTTGATAATCACCAGAAGCGCCTCGCCCGAGTTGCGGATGGTGTTCAAATACAACCGCTGTTCTTCATCCAAAGGTGTTTCGGTCAGCAATTCAGTCA
This sequence comes from Ruegeria sp. CDSA246, assembly GCF_059611225.1. Classification (NCBI taxonomy): domain Bacteria; kingdom Pseudomonadati; phylum Pseudomonadota; class Alphaproteobacteria; order Rhodobacterales; family Roseobacteraceae; genus Ruegeria; species Ruegeria sp. CDSA246. The sequence goes on from NZ_JBXWPD010000002.1 coordinate 139,230, forward strand.
TGCCCACGATGCCGTTCATCGGGGTTCGGATTTCATGGCTCATATTGGCCAGAAAGGCCGATTTGGCGCGGTTTGCCGCCTCGGCCCGTTCACGAGCAGAGGTCAATTCGGCCTCATGGCGCACGGATGCCGAGATGTTCAGGGCCAGACTCACCACATCGCCACCATGACCGCGCTGGTCGATCAGCTTGATATAATGACCGTTCCACAGCCGGATAACTTCGGGCTGTGGATGCGGCATGGCCCATCTCTGCAGCATTCTATCGCGCCAGCCGGGCGTCGACTCGGACCCAAGATCAATCAGCCCTTCGGTCGTCAGAATCTCAAGAATCCTAGGATAGGTCAAACCCGGCGCAACCTCCTCCAGCCCGTCAAAGACGCTTAAGTAAGCCGCGTTTGCCCCGATCAGGCGACTTTCCTCGTCGAAGAACGCGAATCCATCCTGAATAGTTTGGATAGAATGCCACAATCGGCGCTCGGCCACCTCGATCTTGGCGTTGGCGACCGTCAGATCGGATTTGACCTTTTCATTCTCACCCCGGACCGTTTCAACCTCGGCCTGGGTTTCGCCGATCCGCTTGGTCAATGCCATCGCATGCAGGCCCAGTTTGCGATTCGCCGCCGACAGCTCTGCCTGTTTCATTTCCAACAACCGCTCGGCCGCCAGACGTGCGCGCCGTTCCTGTGACAGTTTTCCTGCAAGACTCATCTTTGGTGTTTCCGGAACAATCTGCGTCCAGCATCCGGGCAGAGAGTGAAGAACTGTTTAAGCCGTTGCCCAATGATCGAACCTCGTGCCACTCTTGCCAAAACGGAGGTGTGATATGCAGGGTTTCTTCGGCGCTTTGTTGGCCTGTGGCGTGTTTGCCCATCCTGTGGCGGCAGGCTGCGCAACGGATGATCAGATCGATCGGTTCATCGCGGATTACCTCTCAGCTGCACCCACACCTGCCCTTTCATCTGATGGCACAATGAATGACGCGCTGTGCACGCAAGCGCTCATAGTGTCCGCATTAGAGCCACATTTAGGGCCGGTCATCGGCTACAAGGCCGGTTTGACCAGCGCACCGGCACAAGAAAGATTTGGCGCATCCGAACCGGTTCAGGGCGTATTGTTCCGCGACATGATGCTGGATGACGGCGCGACCGTTCCATCAGACTGGGGTGCGCGACCGGTATTTGAGGCCGATCTGGTGCTAGTTGTTGGCACAGCGGATATCAATCAGGCCACGTCGCCAGAGGAGGTGCTGCAAGGCATCTCAGCCATTCGCCCGTTTATCGAGCTACCGGACCTGACCTTTGCCGAGGGTGAACCGATCACCCCGGTCACGCTGACAGCAATTGGCGTTGCTCCGAAGCTGGGTGTTTGGGGAGCAGAAATCCCTGTGTCCGATCCGGCAGCTATGGTGCAGGCCTTGGCTGATATGACCGTCACCCTCCGCGCCGCAGATGACGAGATTTTGGCGCAGGCACCGGGCACAGCGGTACTGGGGCATCCGGCCAATGCCGCCCTTTGGCTGATGTCCAAAGGGATTGAATTTCAACCGGGGGACCTGATTTCCGTCGGATCATTCGGGCCGTTATTCCCGCCCGCAAAGGGTAAAGGCGGGGCGTCTGTGTCTTACGACGGCTTGCCCGGCAATCCCACGGTAAGCGTGGTGTTTGACTGACCTGTCACCGTCCCTCGCGCAGCCAGCCCGCCAGAAGGAACCCGCCCGCCAGCAGCAATACAAGCCAAGGTGGCAATAGCCCGGCCTGCGTCACGTCACGTGTTTCATAGGCGTTGCGCGGGGTCAGACCGATCCATCCGCGCCCTGATGCGGGACGCCCGGCACGTACGTTGCGGATCGACGGCAAACCCTCCTCCAAACGCACCGTACCGCCGCGCAATTCTGCCGTCACAGGTTCCAGAACCTCGGCCGTTGCGATCGTGCGTTCGAATTCCTTGGGTGCCGCGGGGCCAAGCCCGATGACGGTGGATTGCTCCCCTTCCTGAAGGCGATAGAGGCCGATTTCCGGCCCGAAATACTGTGCTTCGAACCGCCCCGGCGAGACCTCATCCAAGGTAATTTCGACCGTTTCGCCGTTCGGGCGGGTTACGGTTACCGGCCCGACCTCATCCCCCAGCGTTTGACGGATGATGCGCATCACCTGACCATTGGCCTCTGCCCAAAGCGCTTCTTCCTCGAGCTCGGGCTCTTTCATCATCCAATGCGCCAATCGGCGCAGCAATTCCAGCTGCGGTCCGCCACCTTCGAATCCCCGGCTCCACAACCAGGCATGGTCCGAGGCCAGCAGCGCCACGCGCCCTTCGCCAACACGGTTGAGCACCAACAGGGGCCGGTCATCCACGCCCGTCATTAACACCTCACCCGTGCGGTGATTGACGTCGATCTGGCGCAGCCAAGCACCCCAGTTATCCGAGTCGCCAAGGTCCGTCGTGACCGGATGGCGATGCCCCAGGTCGGTGACCATCGGTACATAGCGTTCCTCGATCACCCGCGCAGTGGGTTGCGCAGGCAGGATCGGTGCCAAGGGTGAGCGGAAGATACTGTCGGCGCTGGCGAAATCCGGTCCGGCGGCAACAAGAACGGCACCACCCTCGTTGATATAGTTGGTGACATTGTCCAGATAGATCGCAGGCAGGATGCCGCGCCGCTTGTAGCGGTCAAAGATGATCAGGTCGAAATCGTTGATCTTTTCCAGAAACAGCTCGCGCGTCGGGAAGGCGATCAGTGACAATTCATCCACCGGCACCCCGTCCTGCTTTTCAGGGGGGCGCAGAATGGTGAAATGCACCAGATCCACAGAACTGTCAGATTTTAGCAGGTTGCGCCATGTCCGCCCGCCCGGATGCGGCTCGCCGGACACCAGCAACACGCGCAGCCGGTCACGGACCCCGTTCATCTGGATCAGCGCCGTGTTGTTGCGATCGGTCAGCTCGCCCTCAGCCTCTGGCACGGTGAACTGAATCACGTTGCGCCCGCCATGGGGCAGCGTGATCGGCAGCTCAACATCAACACCAATGGGGATCGTGAATTGCTCGGCTTCGGCCCCGTCGACCGAAATTTCGAGCGGCGCGGTCGAGGCCCCAGTGGGTGCTGCACCGCTATCCTCAACCCTTAGGGTCAAGATAACGGGTTCATCAATAATGGCAAAGGCAGGCGCATTGCGGACGATCAGACGGCGATCCCAATCCGTTGCACGCCCTGTCTGCAAAAGGTGCATGGGCGCGGGCAGGTCGGGGGCCTGATCGGCATCATGCACGATGCCGTCCGACACCACCAAAATGCCCGCGATCCGCGCGCGTGGTTCTTCGGCCAACGCTTCGTTCAGGGCCGCCATGACCTGGGTGCCTTCGTCCCCGTCTCCGTCGCCTACGCGAATGCGGCGCAGTTCCGTATTGTCACGGGATTCAATCTCGGCCGCCAATTCCTTTGTGGCCTGTGCAGTCTGATCCGCCCGGTCCGAAAGGGTCTGACTGGCGCTTTCATCCTCGATCATCAGAACGATATCGGTCAGCGACGCGCGATCTTCGATCTGATAGACCGGACCTGACAGCGCAGCGATCACAACCAGCGCCGCCAAACCGCGCAAAGCCCAGCCAGACAGACCGCGCCACAGGGCCAGAACAACCCCAGCGACAGCAATCGCCACCACGATGGCGAGAATGGGCCAAGGGATCAGCGGGTCGAAGATGACGGTTCCAGTCATTGTCCCAACCTGTCCAGCAAGGCAGGCACGTGCACCTGATCTGATTTGTAGTTCCCGGTCAGCACATGCATCACCAGATTGACACCAAAGCGGTTTGCAAGCTCACGCTGCCGCTCACCCGCATACCCGCGGCCAACCGGCAGTAGTGCCTGACCGTTGCGATCAATGGCCCAGGCCGCACCCCAGTCATTGCCGCCGATCACCACTGGCGTCACGTTATCATTGAGGTTGCGGAACGGCATGCCTTCGATCTGTTCGGCATCCATGGGTGCCGCCTCGACCCAAACTTCGGTGCCCGCGTAGCGACCCGGGAAATCCTGCAAAAGGTAGAAGGCACGGGTCAGGACATGGTCACGCGGAACAGGCTCTAACGAAGGGATATTCAGCGGGGCCGCGATCTGTTGCAGCTTGCGCCCATTCGGGCTGGCCGCCCCAAAGCGTGCCACATCCGCATCACGCGTGTCGAATAGGATCATTCCACCCGAACGCAGGTAAGCGTTGAGCTTGGCATAAGCCTCAGCCGACGGTTGCGGCTGGTCGGGTGAGATCGGCCAATAAAGCAGCGGGAAAAACGCCAACTCGTCCCGTTCCAGATCCACGCCAATGGGTTTAGCAGGTTCTACCGAGGTTCGAAAAAACAACGTCTGAGCCAATCCGCGCATTCCTGCAGCCGCAATATCGTCAACCTGCTGATCACCCGTCAGAACATGCGCCAGAACCAATTCCTGTGTGGCGCTCAACGCGAAATCTGTACTTTCGGGCGTTTGCGCCTGTACTTCGGGCACCAGCAAAATCGCCCCCAGTGCGACAGCCGCTGCTCTGGCCAAACCAAGGCGACCGGACAACGCCAACGAGGCGATGACGTCAATCGTCAGTAACAACAATGCAAGGCTCAGCAGGATGCCCCCAATGGGTGTTTCGGTGCTGACCTCCTGGCCCTTGATCGGAACATCCGACGGCCAGACCGCTGGGCTGAGAACCGTTTCATCGGACAGAACGTTGCGTGCCAATTTCTGTTTGCCGCTTTCGTAAAGGCCGGGTCGCAGATCGGGACCGATCTGACCGGCCACAAGCTCAACACCATCGACGCCCGGTAGATTTCCGGCATCAGACAGAACACCAAAGCCATCCATAACCTGAATCGGTTCCCACGTGGTGCCTTGCAACTGTGACTCCTGCCGCGATTTCGCCGCTGATGACACCGCCAGCCGGTCCAACATTTCAACAAAAAGCCCAGACAAGGGAAGGCTGGACCATTCTGCATCTGCCGTCACATGGAACAGTACCACCTGCCCCAATCCCAACGCTTTGCGCGTCACCAAGGGCGTGCCATCCGAAAGTGAGGCAATGACCCGATCCGCCAAATTAGGGTCTGGTTGCGCCATGACCTGCGTGGTCACTGTGACATCTTCCGGTACCTTCAATCCATAAAAGGGCGAGTTTTCCGGGAAAGGTGCCAGCCCTTTGGCTTCGCCCCAACTCATCGCGCCACCGACCGAGCGTCCGCCGCTGCGCAGGCGCACCGGCAACAGGGTGTCCTCGGCATCCCGGCCAAGATCGCTGGCCGCCATCCGCGGACCAGCAAAGCGCAGCAGCAAACCGCCCTGTTCCACCCATTCGACCAGCGCCGCCTGTTCGGACCCGGCCGGTTTCGCCACATCGGCCAGCACGATCACATCTGGATTGGCGGGCAGGACTTCCAGCAATCCGCCATCGACGAAGTCCGCCGTAGGGGTCAGAACTTGCGTCAGGTAATGCAACGGCGACAACAGCTCTAACCCTTCGCGGTTCAGAGATCCGGCAATCAGGGCGACTTCGCGTCGCCGCAAGCTGTCATCGGTCAGCGTGACGGCCCCTGCCGAACGTTCACCCTGAATCTCGAACCGGGTGATGCGCGCGCGCAGTTCGGAAGGCAGCGACAGTTCTACCTGCGCCTGTGTCTCGCCGCTGGCAAACTCCATCTCGGCCGATTGCAGAACACGCATTGCACCGGCGGGGTCACGCCCCTGAGCCAGTATCGTGACGCGATCTGCCGGACCGGGTTCCGCCCGTTGCGCGGACAATTGAATGACCCCGTCCTGGTATGTAGCAGGCAGAATCGCAACCGCAGGCGACGGGGCCTGATAGACTGTCACATCACCGCGCGCGCGCAGGGCAGACAGGATCGCCTCGTGCCCCTCGTAGGTTAAGCGATCGCTGAACCAATGGGTGTCAAACCCTCCGTCCACCTGATCCATGGCAGCCAGCGCCATATCGACTTGCGCCGGGGTCGGTTGCCACGGTGTCGGGGTCAGCCCGGGTAAACGGCCGCGCCATGCTTCGGCGGCTTGAAAAACGGGGGTTTCAGGTTCGGTCAGGCGCAGGATGGCCACGGTGCGCCCCGCGCGCCCGGCCTCGGCCAGCTGCACATCGATCTGATCCAGCGTCGTTGACCAGCGGGTCGCCCCGGCCCAGCTGGCATCCAGAACCAGCAGCAACGGACCTGAACCTGCCTGATCGCGCGAGGGGTTCAGGACCGGTCCGGCCAATCCAATGATAATCGCCGCCGCCGCCAGCATGCGCAGCAACAACAGCCACCATGGGGTGCGGTCAGAAACGCTTTCGTCATCCCTCAACCCCAGCAGCAGCGTCACCGCCGGGAACAACCGACGGATCGGCGCGGGTGGCACGGCACGCAGGATTAGCCACAGGATCGGCAGGGTCAAAAGACCCATCAACACCCACGGTGCGGTAAAGCCAATTCCCGCCAAAACCGTCATCCCGTTCCCCCATCCAGCGCACGATAGAGCCACAACAGAGCTGCTTGCGCACTGTCACCGGTGTGATGCAGCCCCAGCTGCCAGCCCGTTGCGCGGCACAAATGGGTCAGCGCATCCTTGCGTTTCGCAAGTCGTTCCAGATACCGCTCGCGCAGTTCTCCGGCCTTTAGGGTTTCGTGTCGGACAGACCCGCCGACGCTTTCAAAGATCGTGCGCCCCCGGTACGGAAAGGTCTCTTCTCCGGGATCGAGAACCTGCAGGACCAAACCCCGCACCCCCCGGTCGGCGGCTTTGGTCAGGGCCAGTTCGACCTCGTCCAGCGGACCAAGGAAATCGGAAATGAAAACGGCGCGGGCATGCGGAATCATGGCGCGGTGTTCGGGTGGCGCATAGTCGCTCTCAGCATCCTCGGACCACGCTTCTGCCAGTCGGATGATCTGAGCATTACCGCGTCGCGGCGGCAGGGTCGTACCAGTCAAACCGACACGCTCACCCCCGCGCACCAGCAGGATCGCGGTTGCCAACCCCAGCAGACGAGCGCGGTCGGCCTTGGTAGGCAGGTTCTTGTGAGACGCAAACCGCATCGACGCGCCCTGATCGACCCACAGCATTACCGATTGCGCAATCTGCCACTCGCGTTCACGCACAAATTGCTGATCGCCCCTGGCAGAGCGCCGATGGTCGATCATCCGGCGGCTGTCGCCGATCTGAGCAGGGCGATATTGCCAGAAATCGTCACCAAGCCCCGCGCGGCGTCGACCGTGATCGCCCAGCAGAACCGTACCGGCCAGCTGCTCGGCCCGCGCCAAGAGCGGCGGCAGCCGGGACGCCTCGGCCTCAGATCTTTCGCGAAGGGTCAGCGCGGCATTCACGCCGCAGCCTCGGTGCGCACCAGACCGGCGGCGGTGGACTCAATCAAGTCTGCGAGGCTGTCACCGCGCGCCCGCGCCGCAAAGTTCAAGGCCATCCGGTGGCTAAGCACCGGGCGGGCCACGTCCAGCACGTCCTCGGCATTCGGCGCCAATCGCCCTTGCAGCATCGCCCGTGCACGCACCGTCATCATCAGCGCTTGTGCTGCACGGGGGCCGGGGCCCCAAGCCACGGTTTCAGCGACACGTTCAGAAACACCTGCCTCTTCAGGGCGGAAGGCGCGGACAAGATCGAGGATCAGTTCCACAACCGAGTCCCCGACCGGCATCCGGCGCAACAGGGTCTGAGCGGCCAACAGCTCTTCCTTGCTGAAAATCTCGTGCGCTTCGTCCTCTTCCACGCCAGTCGTGGCCAAAAGAATGTCGCGCTCGGTCTGTCGATCCGGATAGTCCACGTCAATCCGCACCAAAAAGCGGTCCAGCTGCGCCTCGGGCAGTGGATAGGTGCCCTCTTGTTCGATCGGGTTTTGCGTCGCCAGTACGTGGAACGGTTCACCCAGATCGCGGTCTTCCCCGGCCACAGTCACGGTACGTTCCTGCATCGCTTGTAACAGCGCCGATTGCGTTCGAGGGCTGGCGCGGTTGATTTCGTCCGCCATCAGCAACTGACAGAAGATCGGACCGGAAATAAAGCGAAAGTGGCGGCTGCCATCCTCGGCGGTGTCCAGAACCTCGGACCCCAGAATATCAGCTGGCATCAGATCGGGTGTGAACTGGATGCGGTTGCCATGCAGACCCATCACGGTCGACAGCGTTTCAACCAGCCGCGTCTTGCCAAGCCCAGGCAGGCCGATCAGCAAGGCGTGACCACCACACAGCAGCGCGGTCAGCGTCAGGTCCACGACCCTTTCCTGTCCGATAAAGCGACGGGTGATCGAGGCCTTGGCCTCTTGCAGTTTGATTTCCAGCGCTTCGATCTCGGACACGAGGTCGGCAGGTTCGGTCATGACTTTCCCTTCCGTGGACTATTATGGTTGAAGTGTATCGCGCGAAAAGGAAATGGCAAAAGCAATGAGCGGACAAAAACCTGTGACCCCCTCTCCGGACGGGCTGGCGGCCTCGGTCAAAGCGGCCAAAACCAGGGGTTTACCCCCTGTTCACCTGTGGAATCCTCCGTTTTGCGGCGATCTGGACATCCAGATCGCAAAAGATGGCTCTTGGACTTATTTAGGGTCGCCGATCAACAGGTTCGAGCTTGTGAAGCTTTTTTCCTCAATTCTTAAGAAAGAAGACGGGAAATACTACCTCGTGACTCCGGTGGAAAAGGTGGGAATCACTGTCGAGGATGCGCCCTTTGTGGCCGTGGATTTTGGCGCGACAGGCGACGGTCAGGCGCAAACACTGACATTTACGACCCGTGTTGGTGATACCGCGATAGCTGGCCCGGACCACCCGATCCGGATTGTCATCGATCCCGAAACAGACGAGCCGTCACCATATGTATTGGTTCGCGCAAATCTTGAGGCGCGCATAGATCGCAAAAGCTTTTATCGTCTTGTGGACATCGCAACGCACAAAGATGGCTGGTTTGGCGTCTGGTCCAGTGGGCAGTTTTTCCCGCTTATCCGGTCGGACAGCCTGACCGACTAGGCCGGTTTTGCGACCCTACGATCCTGTGCCAGAACAACAGCCATTGCCACGACCCCTGCACCCAGCGCTCGGGTCCAGTTCCACTCTTCGCCCAGCACCAGCATGATCAGCATCACGTAGAAGGGGGCGACATTGATGTGAAAGGACGTAAGCGCGACGCCCAGTTTGCCAATCGATGCGACAAACAGGATCTGGCTGAGCGCCATGGAAATCAGCGAATAGATCGCCAGCATCCCAATTTGACGCGTGTCGATAGAAATGGACGGCACGATATCCATGCCCAGATGATGTGCGCCGGCCATCAGGATGGTTGCCATGAAGAACCCGCCAACAAATGTGACCGCTGCGCGCCCGGTCTGGCTTAATTCGGGGAAATCTCGCGAGGTTGCCTGGCTACCCCAGCAAAACAGGGCTGTCGCTGCAACGGCACAGGCCGCGCCCAAACCCAACTGTGCCGGGGCTACCGCGCTGGTGGCGATCAATCCACCCACTACCGAGATCAGAACCCCAACAGCAAAATTCCACTTGAGTCGCCGAGTACCAGACGCAAGTTCCAGCAATGTCGCAATCAATGGCGCGCATGAGGCAATGATGGCCGTTGTGACCGGGTCCGTCAGTTTTTGCGCCACGATCAGCAGAAACATCCCCAGACCGATGCCAAACCCGCCGACAACAAACGCATGTCCCCAACGGGCGCGCAGAACCCGTTCCGGGCCATCTATCATGACCCAAATCGGGAGTAGAAACGCAACAGCCATGGCCATGCGCGCAACCAACAGCGCAACTGGCGGCCATGTCTGCAACAGCACCTCGGCCGCCGGAAACCCAGCCGCCCACGTCAGCATGGATGCCACTGCCAAGCCGTTGCCGGACAAGGCCGAATTTTGCCCGGCAGACGCAGAAAGGGCGTTCCCGCGCGCGGGGTTTGGGCTCATCGCCATAATGTTCGAACCTTTTGTTGGCACGGCGTTCTGAAATGATTCGCCGCGTTGCCCCGACCCTCGCTGATTCAGTCAGGCCGATCTGGTCGAATTTCGACAAACTGTCGTTTTCGGTCTCTTTCGTTAAAAACGCCTCGCGGATAAGATCAGCGCACCAGCTATCAAAAGGCTTCCGATGCCAAAATTCGCGGCCAATATCTCCCTGCTCTTTGCCGAGCTTCCCTACCTGGACCGGTTTCAGGCCGCCGCAGAGGCCGGGTTCATGGCGGTTGAAATTCTGTTTCCCTACGACCTGGCCGCCAAAGAGACACACCGCGCGTTGCTGGCCAACGGTTTGGATCTGGTGCTGATCAATGCGCCTCCACCCAATTACACCGGCGGCGATCCCGGTTATGCCGCTGTTCCCGGTGGTGAAGGCCGGTTCCAGTCGGATATCCGCCGCGTTTTGCGCTATGCTCAGGTTCTGCGCCCGGGGCTGATCCACATCATGTCAGGTTATTCCTCGGGACCGGACGCGTTTGAATGCATGGTGCACAACCTGCAATGGACGGCCGACCTTGCACCGCACCAACAATTTACGATTGAACCGCTCAACCCCGTGTCTCAGCCCGATTACTTCCTCAACGATTACAACCTGGCTGCTGACATCCTGGACCGTGTGGATCGCCCGAATGTCGGCCTGCAATACGACAGCTTTCACGCCCATATGATCCATGGAGATGCGCTGGCTGTTTGGGAACAGTTTCATCCAAGGGTCGTACATGCCCAGGTCGGAGCCGCCCCGGACCGCTCTGAACCGGGACGCGGTCCGACGGATTTCGCTCAGCTTTTTAACGCTATGACGGCGTCGGGATATTCCGGTTGGGTTAGCGCCGAATACACACCGTCAACATCCAGAACCGTGCACTCATTGGGCTGGATGTGACGCCAGATTCCCTATTCCGTCTGGCAATCAGGGGGAAAATATCTAAAACCGGGGCATCGCGACCTTAAGGATGCCCGAAATGATCCCTGCCCGCTTGGCCCACGCTGTATTCGGACTGATCATGTCCGGCCTCATGTCCTGTATCGTCACTGGCATCGCCACGGTCAAAGCTGTCGGTTTCGGACCGTCCACATTTGGTGACTGGATGGGTTCCTGGGCTTTTTGCTGGCCCATCGCCTTCGCCGTCATCCTAACCCTTGGACCAACAGTAAAACGTATGGTCGAGGGGTGGGTCAGACCGCAGGACTGACCCGCTGCAAAGAGGGCCCGCCGGGCCTGATGAGCAGCGCCGCCCGCTTGATGAATTTCTAGTGCGCCTCAGCCCAGTTGGCGCCTTGCCCGGCATCCACGCTCAGCTTCACATCCAGCTTCACAGCTGGATCAGATGCGCCTTCCATCACGTCGCGTGCGACATCGATCAAAGAGTCCACCGCATCCTCGGCGACTTCGAACAGCAATTCGTCATGCACCTGCAGCAGCATCTTGGCGGGCAGACCATTGATCGCATCTGGCATCCGCACCATCGCGCGCCGGATTACATCCGCCGCCGTTCCCTGAATCGGTGCATTGATCGCCGCCCGGCGCGAGAACCCCGCATGCGGCCCCTTGGCATTAATCTCGGGTGTATGAATTTTACGTCCGAACAAAGTCTGCACATAGCCATGCTCTTTGGCAAAGGCGACAGTGTCGTCCATATACTTGCGAATACCCGGGAAGCGTTCGAAATAACGGTCGATGAACCCCTGTGCCTCGGCCCGCGGAATGCGCAGATTGCGCGCCAGCCCAAAGCCTGAGATGCCGTAGATTACACCAAAGTTGATCGCCTTGGCCTGACGGCGGATATCCGGCGTCATCTCGTCCAGCGGCACATCGAACATCTCGGACGCGGTCATGGCGTGAATGTCCAGCCCGTCGGAAAACGCCTGTTTCAGAGCCGAAATATCGGCGATATGCGCCAGAATGCGCAGCTCGATCTGGCTGTAGTCGAGGCTGACCAGCACATTGCCTGGTTCGGCTATGAACGCCTCGCGAATGCGCCGACCCTCCTCGGTACGCACCGGAATGTTCTGCAGGTTCGGATCGGTCGAGGCCAGACGCCCCGTATTCGCCCCCGTGATGGAATAAGACGTATGCACCCGGCCCGTATCTGGATTGATATGGGTCTGCAGCGCATCGGTGTAGGTCGATTTCAGCTTGGACAGTTGCCGCCAGTCCAGTACTCGGCGTGGCAATTCATGCTCGGTCGCGAGGTCTTCGAGAATGTCAGCCCCGGTCGAGTATTTTCCGGTTTTCCCCTTCTTGCCGCCTTCCAGCCCCATCTTGTCGAACAGAATCTCACCAAGCTGGGCAGGAGAGCCAACATTGAAATTCTCGCCCGCCAATTCGTGGATATCAGCCTCTAACCCTGCCATTTTCTGGGCAAATGCGTTGGACATCCGGCTCAGAACATCGCGGTCGACCTTGATGCCGTGCATCTCCATCTCGGCCAGAACCGGCACCAGCGGACGTTCGAGCGTTTCATATACCGTTGTCACCTGCACCTGATGCAGTTGCGGTTTGAACAGCTTCCACAGGCGCAGAGTGATATCGGCATCTTCGGACGCATAGGCGGTCGCCTCATCAATCGGAACCTTGTCGAATGTGATCGCCGATTTACCCGAACCCAGCAGCGGTTTGATCGGGATCGGCGTGTGGTTCAAATAGCGTTCGGACAAGGTATCCATACCATGCCCATGCTCACCGCCATGCATCGCGTAGGACATCAGCATCGTGTCATCGATCGGCGCAACATTCACGCCATAGCGGGCGAAAATCTTGGCGTCGTATTTCATGTTCTGCCCGATCTTCAGGATCGACGGGTCTTCGAACATAGGTTTGAGCAGATTCAGGGCCTCATTGACGGGCATTTGCCCTTCGGCCAGCGCGTCTGAGCCGAACAGATCATCGGTGGCGCTTTCCCGGTGGATCAATGGGATATAACACGCCTCGCCCGGCTCAACCGACAGGGAGATGCCGACAAGATCAGCTATCATTTCATTTAGGCCGGTGGTTTCCGTATCCACGGCGATCCAGCCGCGCTCATACGCCTGATCTATCCATTTCTGCAGCGCACCCGCATCCCGCACACATTCGTATTTCGATGCATCAAAGGGGATGGCTTCGGCTTCGACTACCTCAGCAGCCGGCGCAGGCGCATCGGCAATCGCTGGCGCTTCGGCACCTAACTTGTCCGCGATCCGCTTGGTGAGCGTGCGAAACTCCATATCTGCCAGAAAACCCAGCAAGGTGTCAGGTTCGGGATCTTTCACCTCAAGATCGTCCAGCGTGAAATCCAGCGGTGTGTTCTCGTCCAGTTGCACCAGTTTCTTCGACAGCTCGATCTGGTCGCGCTTTTCGATCAGGGTCTGGCGGCGCTTGGGCTGCTTAATTTCTTCGGCCCGGTCCAGCAACGTTTCCAGATCACCATATTCGTTGATCAGCAGGGCGGCCGTCTTGACCCCAATGCCTGGAGCCCCGGGAACGTTATCGACGCTGTCGCCCGCCAGTGCCTGTACATCAACCACGCGTTCAGGGCCGACACCGAATTTCTCAATCACGCCATCGCGGTCGATGCGCTTGTTCTTCATCGCATCCAGCATTTCGACACCGCCGCCAACCAGCTGCATCAGGTCCTTATCCGAGCTTACGATGGTCACACGCCCGCCCGCTTCACGCGCCTGCACAGCAAGGGTCGCGATGATGTCGTCGGCCTCGTACCCCTCCAACTCTTTACAAGCGATGTTGAAAGCTTTCGTCGCTTCGCGTGTCAGGGGCATCTGCGGGCGCAGGTCCTCGGGCATCGCTTCGCGGTTGGCCTTGTAGAGGTCATACATATCGTTGCGGAACGTGTGCGAGCCTTTGTCGAAGATCACCGCCACATGGGTCGGTGCGTCCGGGCCAGCGTTCCCTTCAACATATTTCTGCAACATGTTGCAAAAGCCAGAAACTGCGCCAATCGGCAGTCCGTCCGATTTTCGTGTAAGCGGCGGCAGCGCGTGGTAGGCCCTGAAAATAAAGGCCGATCCGTCAATCAGATGCAGGTGACACCCTTTTCCGAAATTGCTCATGCGCGCGCTCCGTTCTGGTTGGAAACGGTTCTGCCACAGGCCCGCGCGGGTGGCCAGCAAAGAAGGTGGTCAATCCACACAAGAGGCCGGAAAACTGCGCCGGAACGTCAACGCAGGCCGTCAATCACGCGACACGGAATTCCTGCCCGGTTCTGTCCCAGATCAGTCCCACACGCTCGGCGATGCCGTTCATCTGCTTGTGCAGCGACCGGTCGTTCAATCTGCGGCTCAATGTACGCAATGGAATTAGATTGCGCTCTCCGTAACCATCGATCAGCAGAAACATCCGGGTTTGATTGCGCAGCCCGTAGACAATGTTGGTCTCGTGAATATCGCGGGCAACAATTTGAAGCTTAAACAGTTTTTGGGCAAAGCTGTTCAATTCACTCAGAATATCAGCGCTCAGCGTTCCATCTTCGCACAGCTTCGCAAGGGGACGTGCGAGCTGTCCGTCATCGGATTCGATCCGTTCCACAATTATCGCCGGGCCAATGTCGGTTTGCGCTATGCCAAAACATCGCGCCAAGGGCAGGTGCTCGATGTCGGTGCCGCTTTTCAACGCCGCCTTCATCTCACCCTCGATTTCCTTCAGCGCATTGCGAAAAACAGAATCGGGCAGAAGCCGCCGGATCAGCCGTTTTGAAAAAGATCGGTTGGGCCGTTTGCGCGGGCGCGTCACCTTTATCAATAAGTTCGATTGCCCTGGACAGGCATACACGTCTCGATGTCCGCCACTGGCAATCGGGTCCTGATCGGACACCCGCAAAAGCTGCACTGCAAAAAGCATCCGGCCCCCGAATTTATTGCGCGTCGTGCTCCGACAGTACGTATTTACAATCGCAATACGGGCACTCGACCCAGCCCGAATCTTCGGGGATCTGCAACCAAACGCGCGGATGGCCCAATGCGCCTTCGCCGCCGTCACAGGCAACACGTGCGGTTTCGACGATCTTGGTTTCCGGTGCATCAAGTGTCACGGCTGGCGATCCTTCATTGGTTGTCGGCCTCGCGGGCATGCATTAGGTGCGTTTATGAGCGATGAGCAAACCGGGGGCAAGGGTCTCATGACCGATGCGGCAATCAGGATCGATGGACTGCGCAAGACCTATCGGGGTGGCAAGAGCCAGCCCGAGAAACAGGCACTGAAGGGCATTGACCTGAGCATTCCACGGGGGTCGGTGTTTGGCCTGCTGGGTCCGAACGGGGCCGGTAAATCGACCCTGATCAACATTCTGGCCGGTCTGGTGGTGAAATCTGCGGGTACAGTGTCGATTTGGGGGTACGATCAGGACCGCAACCCGCGCCAGTCCCGCGCCGCGATTGGCGTGATGCCCCAAGAGCTGAACCTTGACCCGTTTTTCACCCCCCGCGGCGCGTTGGAGGTGCAGGCCGGTTTGTACGGCGTACCCAAGGCCCAACGCCGCAGCGATGAGATACTTGAACTGGTCGGTCTCAGCGACAAGGCCGAAGCCTATGCCCGCACGCTGTCGGGTGGCATGCGGCGGCGGTTGCTGCTGGCCAAGGCGCTGGTGCATCACCCCAAGATCCTGGTGCTGGATGAACCGACGGCAGGTGTGGATATCGAACTGCGCCAGATGCTCTGGACAAATGTGCGCAAGCTGAACGAACAGGGCATGACCATCATCCTGACCACCCATTACCTGGAAGAAGCGCAGGAAATGTGTGACGAGATTGCCATCATCAACCACGGTGAGAAAATCGCGCAGGACAGCACCGCCAACCTGCTGGGCCGAATGGACAGCCGTACCATGGTCATCGTGCCCGACAGCCCGGTCATCGATCTACCCGCAACCGAAGGGGTCGAGGCCGCCTTGCGCGACGATGGTAACCTTGTTCTGCAATATCGCAGCGCCCAAACCAACGCCGAGCAAGTTCTGGAATCCGTCCGCGCAGCCAATATCCGCATTCGCGATGTCCGCACTGAAGAGGCTGATCTAGAGGATGTGTTCCTCGCCTTGACGTCCAGCCGCACAGGGGACACCCCGGCGGTTGATCCGGATCAGCCGCACCGGGGGATGCATAGGGTCAAGCTTTAGTCTCGGTCGATTCGGGCCTGATAGCAGTTGTTTCGCGCAGATCGGACGTGGATATAGGCCACATCTGGTCGGGCAAAGATATCTCTGACTTTTGCACCGATCTGATCCGTGGGCGTGATCGCCCCGGTGCCATAGGCGATGCGGTCATCTGTGCCATAGCCCTTAATTAGGTAATCGGGCGACGAGGTCAGGATCTCGGGCAGGTCTTGCCCCTCGTATCGCTCACAGGGTGCAGCACACAGAAAGATTGGCCCGGTTTCCGCATATGGATGTGTCTCTAAAAATGGCCTGTGGGCCAAGATCAGCATTTCTTCGCCCTCGGGAATGTTCTGCAAACAATGGCGACACGGGTTACCGGCACCCGTTGAAACGGTCCGTTCTGGCGTTGCGCCATAGGAATCCGGGTGACCGGCCTGAAGGGCGCGTACGTCGTCGGTGGGCAATGCGGTGATTTTGAACATTTCAGGTCTCCTTTTTCCCGACATTGCCCATCGGACCAAACCCAATCGACCCGTTTCCTGCGCAAAGGACTCGAAAAAGAACAAAACGTGAATATAATACGGAATCGTCATGTATGCCGAGCTGTCGATCACGTCCAACTTCACCTTCCTCACCGGGGCCTCTCACCCCGAGGAGTATATGGAGCGTGCCGTCACCCTGGGCCTGCCCGCCATCGCCATCGCTGATGACAACTCGGTCGCTGGGATCGTCCGCGCCCATACGCAGGCGCGCGAGATCACCCGCAAGGTGCGCGAACGGCTGGAGTGGGAGGTGCAGAACACCTCCATAGGCCCACCCTGCCCCGATCACATCCCCAAACCGCCCTCGTACCCGATCCACGCGGTGCCCCGCCTGATACCGGCGGCACGGCTGATCTTTACCGACGCACCCACGGTTACCGCGCTGCCCCTGAACCGACAGGGCTGGGCCAATCTGTGCCGCATCCTCTCCAAGGGACGGCTGCGCGCCGAAAAGGGCAACTGCATCCTGCACCTGTCCGACCTTTTGGAGTTCTCAGACGGTCTCCACCTGCTGCTGTGGCCACAAACGGCCCGGTCTCCGGGCGGCGCGGGCGGCTGGCGGACACAAGCGCAACAGCTGACGCGCCGCTTTGCCGGGCGGATGCATCTGTTGATGCACCCCCGGTATGACGGCGCAGATGGCGTATATTTCTCTTTATTAGAGACTGAATCAAAGCAACTCGGCCTCCCCACACTCGCCAGCGCCACGCCGATGATGCATCACGGCACGCGCCGCAAACTGGGTGATGTGCTGACCGCCATCCGCCTGCGCCGCAAGGTCGATGAGTTGGGCCGCGAGGCGCTGGCCAATGGCGAACAACGCCTGCGGTCCGAGACCGAGATGCTGCGCATCTTCAAAGGTTATGAGGGGGCCGTTGCCCGCGCGCATGAACTCAGCGAACAGCTCACATTCTCGCTGGACGAGCTGCGTTATGAGTACCCCAGCGAGGGCAGCGAGCAGGAAACCCCGACCCAGCGCTTGCATCGTCTGGCGCATGAAGGGTTGCAATGGCGCTATCCGGCAGGCGCGTCCGAGAAGGCGCAAAAGATGTTGGCGCATGAGCTCACCTTGATCGGTAAGCTGAAATACGAGCCCTATTTCCTGACCGTCCGCGACATCGTCCATTTCGCCCGCTCGCGCGGCATCCTCTGCCAGGGGCGCGGGTCGGCGGCCAATTCTGTGGTCTGTTTCTGCCTCGGCATCACTGAGGTCAGCCCTGAGATGGGCACAATGGTCTTCGAACGCTTTGTCTCCGAGGCGCGGGATGAGCCGCCCGATATCGACGTCGACTTCGAACATGAGCGCCGCGAAGAGGTGATTCAGCACATCTATGACCGCTATGGTCGCCATCGCGCCGGCCTCTGTGCCACGGTCGTGCATTATCGCGGCAAACGCGCCATCCGCGAGGTTGGCCGCGCGATGGGACTGACCGAAGACACGATCTCAGCGCTCTCATCTCAGCTTTGGGGCTTCTTCTCCGCTGCGGGGCTTGAGGCGGAACGGATGCGCGAGATTGGCCTCGACCCCGAAGATCGCCGTCTAAAACAGACTCTAATGCTAGTATATGAGATCGACGGGTTCCCCCGTCACCTGTCTCAGCATGTCGGCGGCTTCATCATCACCGAGGGGCGTCTGGACGAGCTTGTTCCTATCGAGAACGCCACGATGGAGGACCGCACGGTCATCTGCTGGGACAAGGACGATATCGACACGCTGGGCATCCTCAAGGTCGATGTCCTCAGCCTCGGGATGCTGACCTGCATTCGCAAGGCCTTTGATCTGATCGGTCAGCACCATCAGACCAGCTATACACTCGCCACCCTGCCGCCCGAGGACCCTGTCGTCTACGACATGCTGTGCAAGGCGGACTCGATTGGCGTGTTTCAGGTGGAATCACGTGCACAGATGAACTTCCTTCCCCGGATGCGGCCCCGCAATTTCTATGATCTGGTGATTGAGGTCGCCATCATCCGCCCCGGCCCCATTCAGGGCGACATGGTCCACCCTTATATCCGCCGCCGGAACGGAGAGGAGGAGGTCAGCTTCCCCTCGGACGAGTTGGGCGAGGTGCTGGGCAAAACGCTGGGCGTGCCGCTGTTTCAGGAACAGGCCATGCAGATCGCCATTGTCGGCGCAGGCTTTACCCCGGAACAGGCCGACCGGCTACGCCGGTCTCTGGCAACCTTCAAGAAGCACGGCAATGTCAGCGAATTCCGCGCGCTGTTCCTGCGCGGGATGAAACGCAACGGGTATGAACAGGACTTCGCCGAACGCTGTTTTTTCCAGATCGAAGGCTTCGGCTCTTACGGTTTCCCAGAAAGCCACGCGGCCAGCTTTGCGCTGCTGGTCTATGCCTCGGCCTGGATCAAATGCCATCATCCGGGGATATTCGCCTGCGCCCTGCTGAATTCGCAGCCAATGGGATTCTATGCCCCCGCCCAGATCGTCCGCGATGCGCGCGAGCATGAGGTTCAAGTGCGCCCGGTCTGCATCAATGCCAGCTTTTGGGACAATGTGATGGAACCTGACGGTCAGGGCGGGCTGGCGCTGCGGCTGGGCTTCCGCCAGATCAAGGGCCTCAGCGAGGAAGATGCCAGCTGGCTGACAGCCGCGCGCGGCAATGGCTACCATCAGGTCGACGATGTCTGGCGCCGTGCCGGTTTGGGACCATCGGTCATCGAACGGCTGGCCGAGGCGGATGCCTTCGCCGCCTGCGACCTGACACGGCGCGAGGCATTGTGGCAGGCCAAAGCGATCGCCACAGCCAAACCCCTGCCGCTGTTCTCGCAAGATCTGGAAGGGGAGGCGCTGGATGAACCCGAGGCCTACCTGCCGAAAATGACCTTGGGCGAGCAGGTGGTCGAGGACTACGTCGCCACCCGCCTCAGCCTACGGGCGCATCCCGTCGCCCTGCTGCGGCATATTCTGACACCGGACCCGCGCGACAAAACCACGCCTGTCGCATGACCGCAGAACGGGATATTGCCCCTGAACAGAGTCGAAATCGGACCATCCCAATGACCAGACCCACCCTGCCCCCACGCTTTCCCGCGACGCCAGATCAGATCAACGCTCAGGTCCGCGCCTTTTACGCCCGCGTGCGTGAGGATGCGACACTGGGACCGGTCTTCAACAAACATGTCCACGACTGGCCCGTCCATGAGGAAAAGATCGCCGCCTTCTGGCGCAACGCGATTTTGTTCGAGCGCAGTTATGACGGCAATCCGCAGCGGGTTCATATTGAACGTCCCGACGTAAAGCCCGAGTTCTTCGCCCATTGGCTGGACCTGTTCGAAGAGGTCGCAACCCAGACGCTGCCCTCTGAAACCGCAACACCGTGGGTCGCGCTGGCGCGCCGCATTGGTGTGGGAATGAAGGCCGGTGTTCAGTCCGCTCGCCAACCCAAGGACGCTCCCCCGATCCTGCGATGATCTCGCGGCATAGCAGCCATGCAATGTTAGCGGTAAATTAAGGACTATGCGCGCAGCCAAAATGGGTTTACTCAAAGGCAAGCCACCCGCAACATACGCGGTGTGATGGCACAGTCACAACACCGAGACATCACCCGGGGCCACAAAGATGAGCACTCAGAACTCCACCCTCCGGGGACTCGGCTATGCGTTTTTGGGCTTTGCGGTCTTTGCCAGCCATGACGCGCTGATCAAGGCGCTCGGCGGCGTCTACTCGGTGATGCAGATCATCTTTTTTGCCACGCTGTTTTCCTTTGTGCCCATGGCCGTCACGATTCTGACCGACCGGACAACCGGGAACTTCCTGCCCCGCCACCCATGGCTGGTGCTGCTGCGGTCAGGCTTGATGGTCACCGCAATGTCCTGCGCGTTTTACTCCTTTTCCGTATTGCCGCTGGCCGAGGTTTATTCGCTGCTATTTTCCTTCCCGCTGATCGTGACAGTCCTATCGATCCCCATTCTCGGCGAAGTGGTCCGCGCCCAGCGTTGGGCCGCCGTGGGCGTGGGCTTGATCGGCGTTCTGATTGTCCTGCGTCCAGGCGCAACGGATATCACGCTGGGCCATCTGGCCGCCCTGATGGCTGCCTTTTGCAGCGCCTTTGCATCCGTGCTGGTACGCAAGATCGGAAATGAAGAACGTTCGGCGGTGCTGATCCTGTACCCCATGCTGTTGGCAATCGCCGTGATGAGCCTTGCACAACCCGTTGTCTATCAACCGCCATCCTTGCTGCATCTGGCGATGATGGCATTGGTAGGCGTATTCTCGGTCATCGCCCAGCACCTGATCATTCTGGCCTATCGCGCGGCACCCGCCGGAGTTATTGCCCCCAGCCAGTATAGCCAGATCATCTGGGCTACGATCTTTGGCATGGTCTTCTTTGGTGAACGCCCGGATATCTGGGTTGCGGTGGGCGCCAGCATCATCATCGCATCCGGCGTCTATGTGGTCTGGCGCGAAAGCCGGATCAACACCACCTCGGCCAACACCCCGGTTCTGCGCGTGCGATCACCTCGGTCAGATACCGGGGCAACGCGGCCGGGGGAATAAGAAACGGCGCGCTGTTTAGCGCGCCGTAATAGCGTTTTCCGAAGGTTTAGACCCTTAGTAAAGGACCACAGACCGGATGCTTTCGCCTTTGTGCATCAGGTCGAATCCGTGGTTGATGTCGTCCAGACCCATTGTATGAGTGATCATTGGGTCGATCTCGATCTTGCCCTCCATGTACCAGTCGACAATCTTGGGCACATCGGTCCGGCCCCGCGCGCCACCAAATGCAGTGCCGCGCCACGAGCGGCCAGTGACCAGCTGGAATGGGCGGGTCGAGATTTCGGCCCCAGCCGGCGCCACGCCGATAATGATCGATTCACCCCACCCTTTATGTGCCGACTCCAGTGCTGCGCGCATCACGCCGACATTGCCGGTGGCGTCAAAGGTGTAGTCCGCGCCGCCTTTGGTTAGGTTGACCAGATAAGGCACCAGATCGCCTTCAACCTCGGACGGGTTGACGAAATCGGTCATGCCGAACTTGGTAGCCATTTCGACCTTTGACGGGTTCAGGTCGACGCCGACGATCTGGTCCGCTCCGGCCAGACGCAGGCCTTGAATGACGTTCAGGCCGATGCCGCCCAGACCAAACACGATGGCACGGCTACCGATCTCAACCTTGGCAGTGTTGATGACGGCACCGATGCCGGTGGTGACGCCACAACCGATGTAGCAGATCTTGTCGAAGGGCGCGTCCTCACGCACTTTGGCCAGCGCGATTTCCGGCAGAACCGTGTGGTTCGCGAAGGTTGAACAACCCATGTAGTGCAGGATCGGATCGCCATCCAAGGTCGAAAACCGCGAGGTTCCGTCGGGCATCAAGCCCCGGCCTTGGGTTTCGCGGATCGCCTGACACAGGTTGGTCTTGGGGTGCAAACAGTATTCGCACTCACGACATTCAGGCGTGTAGAGCGGGATCACGTGATCACCCGGTTTCAGGCTGGTCACACCTGGGCCCACTTCAACCACAACGCCTGCGCCTTCATGGCCCAGAATCGCCGGAAACAGGCCTTCGGGGTCAGCGCCCGATCGGGTGAATTCGTCGGTGTGGCAGAGGCCGGTGGCTTTGATCTCGACAAGAACCTCGCCCGCCTTGGGGCCTTCGAGGTTCACATCCATCACTTCCAAAGGTTTGCCCGCCTGGACGGCGACGGCGGCACGGGTACGCATGGTTGTTGTCTCCCTGTCTTATTTGCCCCGACCCTGCGTCAATTGCAGGGCATTTTCAACTGCGCTTTGGTGACAGGTTGGCTAATTGTTTGATATTGCAGTAACGACATTGTCAGAAGGAGAAACGCCAATGCACCGATTTATTCCCGCTCTGGTCCTGCTGGCAGCCTGCGCCGAGACGACCGCGCCTGTTGCAACACCTGCGTCGACGGACGCCGCCTCGGTTGATCTGGCCTTTTGCCAGGGCGAAGCTTTTGCCGATTCCATTGGCCAACCGGTGTCGACCATTCATGGCCAGCTGCCCGAACGCTCGCGCGTTCTGGGCCCCGATGACATCGCCACACAGGATTACCGCATCGACCGGCTGAATGTTTTCGTGAGCGGCTCGGGGATCATTCAACGCCTGACCTGCGGGTAAGCGTGGACTCGGCGGACGATTCTGAAGTAAGAACAAAGTGAGAACATTTTGATGTCTGCCGATGCCGAAACGCCGAATACTCTCATTGTGGTTCCCCCGTCTGGGGGCTGAACGGCTGATCCGTGCTGCGCGGGGGCTGCATGCTGGCCCTTTGGCCGTGGTTGCGGAACAGTCAAACATGCAGGTGATTACCTCGCTGAACGTGGAAGCGCAGGCCGCCGGTCTGCGTGTGGGTCAACCCGTGCGTGATGCCCACGCCATGTGTGCAGCCCTGATCACGCGACACCGCAACGCCCCGGCTGAGGCTGCGTTTCTAACCGCGCTGCGCCGTTGGGCCGGCAAGTTCAGCCCCTGGGTGGCCGAAGAGGCACCAGACGGGCTGGTCGTCGATCTGTCAGGCTGCACGCACCTGTTCGGCGGGGAAGATGCACTACTGAGCGTCATTGAAACCGACTGTGCAGATATGGGGCTAAGCGTGCAGATGGGCATCGCCGACACGCTGGGCGCGGCCTGGGCGCTGGCACGGTATGCGGGGCAAGAGGCCACATCAGATCGCAACGGCGACGCCATCAGCCAAGAGGCGCGCGCCACCCGCGCGCGCGCAGGGAAACGGCGGCACTGGACCAAGGGCGGGGCCGCGCCGCAAGTGATGGCCCTGGGTGGCGGCGCACGGATCGCAGCACCAGGGCAATCTTATGGCGCGCTCAGCCCCCTGCCGATTGCAGCGCTGCGCCTTGAGGATCAGGTAGTCGCACAACTAAACCGACTGGGCCTGCGCCGGATCGGCGATCTGCTGGGCCAGCCGCGTGCAAGTTTGGCGCGGCGATTTGGGCGAGGGTTGGTTCTGCGATTGGATCAGGCGATGGGCAGCGCCCCCGAGCCGGTCTCGCCCGCACGTCCGCCCCATCACTTTGCGGTGCGGATGACCCTGCCCAATCCGATTGGCCTGATCGAGGACGTTATGGCCGCCATCGACCGAGTCTTGCCCACGCTGTGCGCGAAGCTCGAAGAGAAGGCGCGTGGCGTCCGCACCCTGCGGCTTGAGGCGCATCGCGCCGATCAGGCGGCTGAGATCATCGAGGTTGGTTTGGCTCGGCCCACTTACGACAAACACCGCATTCGCCCTTTGTTAGAGATGAAAATCGATAAGATCGACGCAGGCTATGGCATCGACATGCTGCGGCTTGAGGCGATCCAGACCGAGCCCATCCACACCCGCACAGTGGCCGGTCACGCCGAGGCGCGCCGCGTGGCTCGCAATCGGCTTGAGGGCAATACAGCCGTGGATGACCTGATCGGCAAACTGGGCGCCCGGGTCGGGTTGGACGTGATCACCCGGCGGCACCCGGCGGCCTCACATATCCCCGAAAAAACCGCGCAGACTTTGGCGGCGGCATGGTCAGAACCCGCCCGCGATTGGCCCGCCCCACCGCGCCCGCGCCCGTTGCAGATGTGGCAGCCCGAGCCGGTGATGGTCGCTGAAGCCCCGGATGTTCCAGCCGCCTTTCGCTGGCGCGGGCGCGACTGGCAGTTGGCCCAGGCCACCGGCCCGGAACGGATCGCACCCGAATGGTGGCTGGATGACCCCAACTGGCGCAGCGGCGTGCGGGACTACTGGGTGGCTGTCACCGAACAGGGTGAGCGGCTGTGGCTGTTTTACGGCCATGGCGGCACGATGTCGGCAGGCTGGTTCTGTCACGGGCAGTTTGGTTAGAACGCCTGTTTAGAGTCTATTTTCCGCGGTAAATCAGCCAATCCGGCAGGTAACCCAGCAAACGGATCACCCAAGAGAACGGTGCCGGGAAATCGGTGCGGAACCGGCGGCGCGACA
Organism: Ruegeria sp. CDSA246; assembly: GCF_059611225.1. Classification (NCBI taxonomy): domain Bacteria; kingdom Pseudomonadati; phylum Pseudomonadota; class Alphaproteobacteria; order Rhodobacterales; family Roseobacteraceae; genus Ruegeria; species Ruegeria sp. CDSA246. The sequence goes on from NZ_JBXWPD010000002.1 coordinate 163,768, forward strand.
TCGCCCTGACCACCCGGTCCGCCGCGTCCTCGGGAGTCATCAGCATCGGCATCTTGAAAGTGTTCTTTTCGGTCAACCGGGTCTTGATGAAGCCCGGATTGACGATCCGCACGGTTACCCCCGTGCCCGCCAGATCAAATCGCATCGTTTCAGCCAATGAGACCAGCGCCGCCTTGCTCGCCGCATACCCAACCGCAGCCGGAAGTCCGCGATAGCCAGACAAAGACCCGATCAGCGTGATGTCACCCCGACCCGCGCGCACAAACCCGGGCACCGTCTCGCCCAAAACGCGCAGCGCGCCAAGATAATTCACGTCTGTCATCGACAGAACAGCATCGGTGTCCCAATCGGCTGATTTCATCGGCTCATAGGCCCCGGCATTGTAAACCAGACCATCCACACCCCCGACCTCTGCCACGGCGCTGCGCACAGCCTTCAGGTCGGTCACGTCGAACGGCACCGCCCGCGCATTCGGAAGGGTTTCGCAGATCTCGGCCAGTCGTGCCGCATTGCGCGCCGACAGGACCAGATGTGCCCCCTGACGGCTTAGCGCCTGAGCCAAGGATCGGCCCAGGCCCTCGCTGGCGCCAACAATCCAAATAGTTTTTCCGTCAAAACTGTTCATGCTTGGGCTATCCGCACTGTCGGGAACACATGATCCGGACATTGGTTTCGTGTTTTTAAGACATGTTAGGGATTCTACGATCAGGTACCAAAGCTGGATCACGTGACTGCACCAAAAATCGGGCAGACTTTACGAAGTAACGCACGTTCAAAAAAAGTCCAACGTGATTGATCCGTACCCGCAACTAGTACGTAATCCTTTTTAAATGTCTCACTAAGGGGATCACATGTTCGACGAACCACGGGGCTCACGCAAGAAAATCGCAATTGTAGGTGCAGGCATTTCGGGTCTATCCGCCGCTTACTATTTATCCGAAGACAACGACGTAACGATCTATGAGGCCCAGCCCCGGCTGGGCGGTCATGCCCGGACGGTGATGGCGGGCAAGAACGGTGATCAGCCGGTCGACACCGGGTTTATCGTGTTCAACTATGCCACCTACCCGAACCTGACAAAATTGTTCGACGAACTGAACGTCCCCGTCATTCAAAGTGAGATGAGCTTTGGCGCAACGATCGACAATGGTCGCCTCGAATACGGGCTGAACAATCTGCGCACTCTGACCGCGCAAAAGCGTAACCTGATGCGGCCGGCCTATTACAAGATGATCTCTGACATCCTGCGCTTTGGCAAAGAGGCGCCAGGGGCAGCCAAGGACGATGACACCACAATTGGGGAACTGATTGATCAACTGAGACTGGGCCACTGGTTCCGCCACAACTATCTGATGCCCATGTGCGGGGCGATCTGGTCCACCCCCGTTGAATTCATTGACCGTTTTCCCGCGCGGTCGCTGGTACAGTTCTTTCAAAACCATGCTTTGCTGGCCGGTGATCGAACCAAACAACACCAGTGGTGGACGGTCAAAGGCGGCAGCATCGAATATGTCCGCCGCATCGAGGCCTCTCTGCGCGCCCGCGGTTGTGAAATCCGCGTTGCTGCTCCGGTTCAGAACGTTCAGCGGAATGAGTTGGGCGTAACTGTACATAGCGAAGGTCAGGCCGATCTGTATGATGAGATCATCCTCGCCACCCATTCCGACCAGTCACTGGCCATTCTAGGCGACAGCGCCACACCCGAGGAAAAAGCCGCCCTCGGTGCAATCAAATACCAACCTAACAAGGCCGTTTTGCATTGCGACCCGGGCCAGATGCCCAAAAGGCGGGCCTGCTGGTCCAGCTGGACCTATCGGTCGCAAGCCGGAAATGTCGGCGTCACCTATTGGATGAACAGGTTGCAGAACATTCCGGACAGCGATCCGATGTTTGTGACCCTCAATGTCTCAGCAGATATTCCCGCGGACAAAATCTATGACAAGGTCGAGTTTGCCCACCCGGTGTTTGATCAGGCAGCCCTGAAGGCACAAGGTCAAATTCGCGAGATGCAGGGACAGAACAAAACGTGGTTTGCCGGCGCATACAACCGGCACGGTTTTCACGAGGACGGGATTGCCAGCGCGATGCATGTTGTCGAGCGATTGAATGGCACCCCGCAAACCATCGGAGCTGACAATGGCGTTCTGGATAAAGACCAGGTCATCCCTGTCGCGGCAGAGTAATCCATTCTGGCGCGCTATTCTTCTTTCATTGACTTTGCTGGCCCCAAGCGGACTGGCAGCGTCAACCGTATCGAATGCATTGCCGAGCGCCGAATTGCGCGGCTCGGCGACGTTCCGGTATCTGGGCCTGCCGATTTATGACGCGAAGCTGTTTACGGCCGGTGGCGCCCCGTTCAGCTGGAGTGAGGATTTCGGTTTGCAGCTGACCTACCGCAAGAACATCAAGCAGAAGGCTTTGATCGAATCCACGCTTGATGAAATGAAACGGCAGGGCAACAGCGGGCTGACACAGGCCAACCTGGGACAGTGCTTTGAGGCCGTCAGCAAAGGTGATGTTTATCTGGCTGTTTCGGATGGGCCGAACAAGGTTGGTTTCTGGCTCAACGGGCGCAAAACCTGCAACCTGACCGGGCCGGGCATCAAAAAGACATTCATGTCGATCTTTCTTGGCAACAACACCAGATCGGCAAGCTTTACGCGCCAGTTGAAAGGGCAATGATGCTGTATCCACGCGTCAGCCTCTATGCACTGATGCTCGCGGCGGCGGGTATCCCCCTCTATATACATCTGCCGCGCTTTGCAGCCGTCAACCTTGGGATCAGCCTTGGCGTGATCGGTACCGTTCTGCTGGCGATCCGACTGGTGGATCTGGTGCAGGACCCGCTAATCGGCTGGGCGATTGACCGCTGGCCGGGTGGTCAGTTGGCGTTTGCCGCCGTGGCCGCAATTGGGCTGGCCGTAGGCTTCCCGCTGCTCTTTGCTCTTCCCGAAGGCGCAAGCGTGACATCGCTGATCCTGATCCTAATACTGCTGTTCTCGGCCTATAGCCTTGGAACCATCCTGCTTTATGGGCGCAGCGCAACACTGGCTAAGGCACCGGACACGAAAGAGTTGATGACACTGGCAGCCTTCCGTGAAGGTGGACAACTGGCCGGGGTTGTCATCGCCGCCAGCGCGCCCGCGCTGTTTGTGGCTTTCGGGGCCGGTGCGCAGGGATATCCAGCCTTTGGCCTGTTCCTGGGCGTCCTGTCGATCGTCACCATCGCGGTGACCTTTCCGATGTGGCGGCGGACACCGATTACGGGTGCGGGCCTGTCTTTCACCGGATTGGGTCAGGCCGGGGCGCTGCGCCTTCTGGCGCTGGCTCTGGTCAACAGCCTGCCGGTCGCCATCACCTCGACCCTGTTTCTGTTTTTCGTCGAGGACCGGTTGCAACTTCCGGGCAAGGCGGGTCCCTTGCTGATCCTGTTCTTCCTCAGCGCCGGGGCCAGTGTGCCGCTTTGGGCCAAGCTCAGCAATCGCATTGGCCCAAAACAGACCCTAATTATTGCAATGCCGCTGTCTATTGCCAGCTTCATAGGTGCCGCGATGTTGCCGTCAGGCGAACTTCTGGGCTTTGCCCTGATTTGTCTTGCCTCTGGCGCGGCGCTCGGGGCTGACATGGTGGTCCTGCCTGCCATGTTCTCGGTCGTTTTGACCCGCGCTGGCCTGAATGCGTCAGCTGCGTTCGGTATCTGGTCCTTTGCTGGCAAACTGGGCCTTGCGCTGGCCGCCTTCTTTACATTGCCCCTGCTGGAACGCAGCGGTTTTACACCTGGTCAATCGAATACCGCCCAAGCCCTGGACACACTCAATCTGGCTTATGCGGTACTACCCTGCATCCTGAAATTTGGTGCGTTTGGCATGGTCCTGACGTTGCCCACGGAGGTCTCAGCCAAATGAAAACGCTTGTTGTTTTACTGTTCGCCGCTCTCGCTTTGTTTATCGCCAAGAACCGGTTCCTGAGCTTCCGGTCGCAAACACCGGCCGACTACGCCGGCACTGGGCCTGCATTCAAAATGAAAGAGGTACTGAACGGAGAGATCCTGTCCGAAGGGCTGATCTATGGGCCGAACGGCAAGATGTCGAACAGTTTTGTCGCCCGTATGGTTGGGAAATGGGATGGAAACACCGGCACGTTGGCCGAGCATTTCACCTATTCCAACGGCAAACAGATGACACGCAAGTGGTATCTGACGCTGGGCACCGGCAATACGTTCACCGCCACGGCGGATGACATCGTCGGCGAAGGTCATGGAACAATTTCAGGAACAACTGTCAAACTTACCTACCGCATTATTCTTCCCGAGGATGCCGGTGGGCACACTTTGGACGTCACCGACTGGATGTACCTGACCGAAAACGGTATAATCATGAACCGGTCCGAGATGCGCAAGTTCGGCATTAAGGTCGCTGAATTGATTGCCACGATGCGTCCCGCGCCCGAGGTCAAATCCGCTCATGTCCCCGGCTCAAACGGCTATGATGCGGACGCAGAGCAAAGGCCGCTGCAATGATCTCGCGCCGGGCTATTGTCGCTGGTCTGGCAGTCATCGGTCTTGCGGTTCTAACCGCCTGTTCTGCCAAACCGCGTATTCCCAAGACCTTTCTGTCAGACCGGCAGCTGAACCTTGAAGAGTTTTTTGAAGGGAAAACCGTCGCTTATGGTCAGTTTCAGGATGTTCTGGGCAACGTACCGCGCCGATTTACGGTGGATATCGACGGAACGTGGGATGGTGAAACCCTGACCCTGGTTGAGGATTTCGTCTATGATGACGGCGCCACCGAACAGCGTGTCTGGACGCTAACCAAGACGGGCGAGGACACCTGGACCGGCACGGCCCCCGGCGTTCTTGGAACCGCCAGCGGTGTCGAACGCGGCGATACGTTCAACTGGACATACAAGATCGACCTGCCGATCAAAGAAGGCACCATGCGGGTCAACTTTGACGACTGGATGTGGCTGCTAGACGATGACCGTCTGCTGAACCGAGCCTATGTCTCGCGTTATGGCGTCCGACTGGGCGAAGTCATTCTGTTTTTTGAGAAGAAGTAAGCTAGCAGCAAAAGAAAAGGGCAGGTCCGAAGACCTGCCCTTAAATTTTGTGGTTTAGCTCAACTTAGAAGTTGAACTGCGCACCGAAGTCAGCGCGGATGCGCCCGTCCTCGTCACCCGTTTTGATTTCGCCGATACCACCACGCAGCGATGCACCGCCGCCCAGGTCGTAGATGGCGCCAATACCGATATTGCGGGTATCGTTGTCAGCGGAACCGTCACCGTAAGCAAACTGCAGGGTGGTTGCAGCGCCGAGGTCGTATGCCAGCGACAGACCGTATGCGGTGCCGTTCTCGGCGTCATCAACAACGTCATCGTCAGCTACGAACAGTGTACCCGAGAAGTCACCGAATTCTGCGCCCAGGGTCAGAACGGTCAGCGACTGCTTTTCGCTGCTGCTGTTCACGTTCGCCTTGGTCTGACCATAAGCCAGAGCGGCAGTGATGTTGTTGAATGTGTAGGTTGCGCTGATGTCCCAACGGTCTGCGTCTTGCGGAACACCGTCCAGAGCAACAGTTGCCTGGTCATATGACGCGCCAAATGCGAAATCGCCAATTGCGTACTGGAAGAACACGGCATTCGCGCCCGAACCGGTCGAGGTGTACTCCAGGAAGCTGTAGTCAACGCCCGAATACTGACCTAGGAACTCTTCCAGGCCCGGTTCGTTACCGAAGTAGTTTGCCAGGTTGTCGAAAGAACCCGCAACGTTGCCGGCGTCAACACGCAGACCACCGTAGATGACAGAGAAGCGTGCGCCGTTCAGGCCTGCGCTGTTCTGTTCGCCGTTGCCGGAATCGTCATCAGCCTGCAGACGAACACGTGCCTGGAACTCAACGCCGCCATCGGTTTCTGCGGTGCCGTCGATGTTCAGACGGAAGCGCGAGACCAGGATGGTGTTGTCGGTGTCGACGGTCGCGGTGCCGGCGCTGGTAACTGCGCCGGTTGCCGGATCAACGGTGAAGTTGTCAACAGTACCGGTACGGTCTTCCTGATATCCAATACCAAAACGGCCGTAGCCGCTGAATTTAACATCCGCGGCAGCAACGCTTGCGGTTGCGATCAACGCGGTCGATGCAATGAGGAGATTTTTCATGGTAAACCCATAAGATTTGAGAGGAGTGTAGCCGCCAAAGCGACTGTTGGCCTATTCGAACAATTTCCGAGCACACGCAACGATTTCGCAGCATTTCTCGTGGCGCACACTGGGCACTTGTTGCATCTTTGCAAATGCAGAAAATGCCGACAGTCCAATTTCCCGAGCATTTACGTGTGTTTTCGTATTCAGTCGTATTTCATTACAAAGATTTGATCACAGAAATGCGGCGATACCTCTTTAAATGGCAAAAATCGTTCAGGTTTGCAAATGAGACTTCCGGAGTCGTTAACCGGCATATCCGGAAATGGTGGATTCGGGCGAAATCCCGCCCAAAACTAGCCCTGACTTGGGCGGAAGGAGCGCTCAATCCTGCCAATCAATTGCTGGTGTAGAAGAAGGACAGCTTGCGGCTGACCCCACCTGGCGGCAGCGGAAAGGGCGAAGCCGCCCGCACTTGCGCCCTTGCGGCCCGGTCAACATCGGACGACCCTGAACTGTCGATTACATCGACCCAGGCCAGCGTGCCATCGGGATTGATTTCGAAAAACACCTTGGCAAATCCCCGGGCAGCAACAAATACCGGGGGCGCGCGGTTCAGGTGGACTAAGACTTCACCCGCATAATTGGTGGTGTCCGAATTGCCGGGGCCACGCCCGCCCGAGCGGCTGCCACTGCTGCCAGTCGTGAAGGCATCCAGACCTTCGCGCCTGTAGGCGTAAAGGGGCGATTCAACCACCTCTGACGGGAACTGCAACTCGCTGAAGTCGCGCGCGCCGTTCAGTGTGCCCCGCCTTTCGGGCGCTGGTTGTCGGTCGGGGCGCTGCGGCCGGATCGAAGACGTCACGGCCAGTTCTGTCACGTCCTCCGTCGCATCCTGGTCGGTCGGTTCAACCGGGTCATCCGGGTCAATCGCCTCAGACTCCAACGGGACAACGGGAATCGCGGCTTCGGGCGACGGGGTGACCGGCAGCGCCGCCAGCTCTTGTGGTTGGGGCGATACGGGCTGGACTTCGGTTGCGACCTCTGGCTCGACGACCTCTGCCTCGGGAATTCCTTCGGGTACCTCGGTTGCTATTTCCGCCTCGACCGGCGGGGTTTCATTGACATCTTCGCTGGCGGCGGCATCGCCTTCGGATGTGTTTTCCGTCTCTGCCACATCAGGCTCAACCGGTTCCGTGGCAGTCGGCTGAACCACTTCCGCTTCGCCGATATCGGGCGCGTAAACCTCCTGCGGGTTTTCCGACGCGACAAGCGCCTCACTGACCGGGATTTCCGGTTCCTCAGGCGGTGTTTCAACCGGAGGCTCTGGTGCCTCGGCCGGTTCGGGTTCAACCGGCTCGGCGGCAACCTCGGCAAGATCCTCGAATGTCGTGCTTAGTTCGATTGATTCAGGCGCTTGGCCGCCTGGCGCGTCTTCTGCAAGCCGCTGCCCGGTCACGCTGAGCCCCATCAGGTGCAGGAACAGCGACACCAGAATGGCCGCCGCCGCAATCAAAACCGACCGGCGGATCATTCCAGCGCCTTCTCGGTCACAACAAAGACGGATAACGCGCCCAGACGGCGTAACGCGCCGGTCACCTCGATCAGACGCGGGCCCGGCGCATTTCGGTCGGGGACGATGCGCACGGCATCGGCCCCTTGGTCACGCATATGCGTTTCAGGGTCGGTTGGAATTCCACGATAGCTCAGCGTGCCGTCGGCGTGCAGGATCAGCGCATCAGGTGGCTCGCGCCCTTCTAGGTCTGCCGTGTTCACCAGCTCAAGATCCGGATCAAGCGGCGGAGCCAATGTGCCAGTGAGCAAGAAAAAGATCAGCATCAGGAAGACGACGTTGATCAACGCAATCGTCGAGTCGCGTCTGCGTTTGGGGCGCCTGTACTTGATCATTCCAGCACCAGAACGCTTAATCCGTCACGCCCGCGCAGCCGGACCAGGACGTCGATGACGCGCTGCGCCGTTGTATCCGGGTCCAAACTGACCAGAACCTGCCCGGCCTCCAGTTGCGTTTCCAGATCACTAAGAGAGACCGTTTGCCCGTTCAGCACCAGTCGTTCTGCCCCCAACTGCAGGAATAATCGCTCAGTCGGCGTGTCCGAGGTCGCACTGCCGCCCACTGCGTTGCTCAGTTCGATCTCGCCATATTTGGAAAAGGTCGAAGACAGCATGAAGAACAGCAACAGCAGGAAAATCACGTCGATGAGCGGAGTCATCGACATGGGGCGCCGTACGAAGGGTGCGGTGTTACGCATGTCCGGGGGCGGTCGCCACAGCCCGGGTATCGTCGGCCTGCGGAACGGCCTGCCCCGGCACCAGAATTGTCCGCAGCGCCTTGTCTGCGAAAACCCGCTCGCGCGCGGTGCGGCTTTCGAACCAGGACAACAGCATCGAGGTCGGCATCGCCACGGCAAGCCCCACAGCCGTTGTCAACAGGGCGACCCAGATACCACCGGCAAGCAATGATGGATCGACCGACGACCCGGCGGATTGCAGGCTGCGAAACGCCTCAATCATCCCTAGGACGGTGCCAAACAGACCCAGCAGCGGCGCAAGCTGCGCCACAGTGTCCATCAGTCGGAAGCCGCGCTCAAGCCCGGCAAGCGCCAGACCGGCCTCGGCATCCAGCCTTTGGTCCAGACCCGGCGTATCTGAGGCCCGCATCGCGGCCCGTACCAGGGGGGCAAGATAACTGCGGCTTCTGTCCAGACGGGCGTGGGCGGTTTGCGGATCGCCCGCATCCCAGGCCGCCAGCGCCTCGGACAACACTCGGTGACGCCCGACGCCGGATGCGGCAAACTGCCAGAGCTTATAAAGCGTGACCGCAACGGTCACCACCGACATCGCGATCAGGATCGCAACAACAGGCCCGCCCAGATCAAGGATTTCGCGCAGCGCATCAAAGGGGCTCATCCAATCAACTCCACATCTATTCGGCTTTGCAGTTTCAGACTGTCTTCACATATCGAACTCTCCTCCCCGGCCACCTTGCAGGTGTTTGTGCCGTTGATCAGGGCTTTTCCAATCGAACTGCAGTCTCTGTCGCGCAAGACGAATTGGCGCACACGCAGGCGATCTTCCGGTAGGTCACGAAAATTGAAGAGCGTCAGGCTGACCACGCTGCCGGAAGCATCAAAGATCACCGTCTCAAAGCTGGCTTCGTCAATGGCTGTCCCGGTTTGGTTTTCCGCCACAAACGTCAGTCGACATGCGTTTTCGACATCCTGAACCGAATTCAGCTCGATTTGGAGGCCGCCCGAAGCAGTTGCTTCGGTCTGTGCCATAGCGGTTGCAGGTAATGTGCATGCGCAAAATGCAGCAAGTGCCGGACGGAGAAAGAACATTGGCGCGCTCCCGATTGTTCAAGGCAGACATCAAGGGCCGGCGACGCTCCGCTGGCGTTCAGCTACACATAGTCAATGCAAGGGGTTGGCGAAAGGGGGACCTTTGGGTTTGTGAATAGGGATCACGCCAGCGTTCATGTGCGGTTGCAAGCGCAGAGGTGATCAGCCACTCAGGGGTGTTTGATTTCATACCGTGTTCAGCTGAAATCACGATACTTTGGCTTTCAAAAATCTGTGCCTAAACAAGCCGGTTTTCCTGGTTCGTCGGGTAGACCGAACTGCCGGCCTTTCTGAATTCCCACTCATGCATCTTTCCGCCAGTTTCACCAAAACTGACTTGACTGGGAATATGCGAAGTTCGCCAAGCAATCCACGGTCAACAAGGCTGGGGAGATACTCGATCGGAACACAGCCTGAAACATTCGATGGCTCCGATATTGGCCCTGTATAAAGTTGCTGTACTGTCACAGGAGGTCAATTGACCTTCAGGGCGCCAAATTTTGTGTCAGTAACGCATAAGAGTGCGATTTTTGCAGCCAATCTAAGTGAAGCAAAATTAGCCATCTGATAATATATAGAAGATCCCCGAACCATCAGTTATTCAACCATATGCGTGCAGGCGAAACTCGTAACCTTGCAGAAACACATGCGGGCCGACAAAAAAACACCCGCTGAAAGCAGGTGTCGCAGCATAACTTCTGGAAGTGCTTAGTCTTGATCGCGCAACCACGTCTCCAAGATAGCTTCGCGACGGAAGAACTCTTCATATTGCTCAACCGAAACGGTGAATGGTTCGCGAGTACAGCGAATGGCCGGTTCGACGCCCACAACGCGGCGATCCAACTCCGTGATCAAAGGCAGCAAAGGGCCGCCTCATTCGAGCGAACTGCGACTGGTGCCCAGATGCTTTTGCTAAATTGAGTTCTGGAGCAAGCTCAAATCGACGGGTTTTACCATGGGATCAAACGAGCGCTTTATATGTAATTCCTAGGCGACTGCGTTCGTGTTAATCACCAACAAGGGTAGCGCGCACTTGCAGTTTGGGTATGAGTTGAGAAAGCAAATTTTTAAGCCTGGTGCTTAGGCACAAACCTGAAGAGATTGGTCTTCAGCTTGATAAGCATGGGTGGGTTCGGGTTGATGAGCTGCTGCGGAAGCTGAAAAAGGCAAGCCGCAAGCTAAGCCGCGACGAGCTCATTCGGCTTGTGGAAAGCAGCGACAAAAGACAGTTCACTTTGTCTGAGGATGGCTCCCGGATTAGGGCAGCACAGGGCCATTCGGTTGATGTGGACCTTGGCTTAGAACCTCGGCACCCACCAGACGAGTTATACCACGGAACCGCCAGCACAAATTTAGATGCAATTTTCTCCGATGGGTTAAACCCTGGGCGACGCCGTCAAGTGCACCTCTCAACCAACCCTGAAACCGCCGAGCGCGCTGGCCAGCGTCACGGCAAGCCAGTTGTACTACGTGTCGAAGCTAAGCAAATGTTCGACGATGGCTTTGAGTTCTTCTGTGCAGATAATGGTGTTTGGCTCACAGATAAGGTGCCGGCAAGCTATCTTGGATTCGGACAAACTGCCTGACAAAAAGCTTAAAACTGAGCCCGCTTGTTATGAAATTTGTCCAAAACGATCGCGCTGCTTTGCGCTGACATCTACCGCTAAACACGGCACTTGCACGCTTATGCATTCCAAACGCACTCTTATGCGTTAATGACATCACATTTGATGTAAGATGACACGAAGTTTAGCGTCTAAATTTTCGTAATACCGTTATATTCTAGCAAGTTAACCTCATCGCGTCGACAAAAGACTGGCGCTTTTCGACAGAAAGTATGTCGCTTCACCAGATCAAACAGCGCAGATTTCAGAAAGCGCGAAACCACCCCGCCAGCGCACGGCGGACTGGGTAAAAAGAGTGATTTCGCGGAGGAGTTAGCGTTTCTCGCGGGCACCTAGGCTTTGCTTGATGACATCAATCTCGCTTTGAAGATGCGAGCCATTGTAGACGATTGACGTTTCATGGCGTGCATATCGGCCTTTTCGATCAGCGCTCAGCCAGTTGTAAGATCCAATGCAAAGACGATTGGCGTCCACGATGACAATTTTACTATGCAGTTGACGCACCTCGTGAACACGAACACCCACTTCCTGCAGCGCCGATTTTGCTGCTTCCAGCTGTGTTACGCCATCGTCGTATTTCAACTGGTTCAACAGAGGATCCGCGAAGACATCGATTTCTGCCCCGCGCGCCGCCGCACTTTGGAAGGCATCGAGCAACCCAGCACGTTTCATTGTTGAGGCAATGACCCACGGGCTGACGATGGTCATTTCGCGGGCTGTGGACAGGGCATCTTTCAGGAACCGATCGTGTTCTTCTGCGTCTCTTAGTGTCGAAAGCGGGTGACTTGAATCCTGAAGATCGGAGCGCGGCTGCGCAGTAAACTCAAGCCCCCCATCGCTCTGAGAGAACAGGCACTCAGCCAAGACCGATCTGGGCGTACCCTTCGCAGCCGACGAAAATACGTCCATGTCACCGAAGACGAGGAAGCTGTCTTTTGCACGCGATACGGTCACGTTCAGCATACTTGGCGACATGTCGATGAAATGCCCGTCGGCATGTTTGGAATAGACCGGTGAGAACAGGATGATCGGTCGCTCAGCCCCTTGAAGCGAGTGAACCGTGCCAACGGTCATTTTCGCGTCAATGCCTCGTTCGGCACAAGCGCGTTTGATTTCTTGCACCTGCCGCCCGAAGGGCGTGACGACACCGACTATTTCTTCGAGCTTTTTCTTATACTGACTCTCAAGATCGTGCCGATTTTCCGCGAGCCAGTCTGCAATTGTTGCAGCCTCAGTCGCGTTTGCGCGGCTGCCGCCATAACTCAGAGCCATACCATCGATATGTAGGTACCCTATCGACGGTACTGCGCGACCCTCGGGAGCACTGCCTCGCATCGGTTTGAGCGATCCTTTGTAGCAGAGTTTGTTGCTGAAATTGATGATTTCGTCATAACAGCGCCGATGCTCGAACAGGTAAAGCCCTCGCTCTAATTCCGGGTAGGGCTCATAGACGCACGCTTGCTGGGCGAGACGCATTACACTGCCGTCAACACTACGCATGCCAGTAGCAGACAGTGTCGCCAAATCGTCCTCAGCATAGTTCTCTTTCAGAAAACCCGCGCTTTGCAGGTTGCCGATATCGACTGCTTTGGACACGGACGAGATCGGCTCAATCTGTTGGGTATCTCCAATGACTAATGCGCGCTTTGCTAGAGCGAACGAGGGTACCGCAACCTCTGGCAAGACTTGTCCGGCTTCATCAACAATCAGCAAATCGATGAAGTCGAATAAATAGCCGGTGCCCCATTCACCGCCGGACTTGAGACCAAAGCTCATATTGCCTGGCAAACTCGCAAACGTGGAGACAGCACAGGGCGTCAGCATCATACGGCGGTGCCAGCGTGGTTCGATTGTTTTCCGCCCGGTCTTTCGTTGCGAGGCCACGATTTCGTCCAGGCTATCGTCCATTTCCAGAAGCCACCGTCCCTCCCAATAGTGGCAAGCCAGTCGGAAAAGATGAAAACGGGTGTGGCAATCGGCAAACCTATCGACGTCCAATGCATCAGTTGCTGGAACGGCCGGCGCACCAAGATTTTCCGTTGCGCGCGCCCATGCTCTCTTCGCCTGATCCAGATTTTCTAACGCTGACCGTGCTGCCTCATATCTGGACTTGGTGGTTTGAGCAGCCTCCTGTGCAACTCGAACCGCATTTCTCAAGCTATTCCCCAAACCTTCAACCGAACTGACATCGGAGAAATCCATCGTGCAGCCGATGTTTTCCAGGGAGACACGCCCTTTCATCACTCTTTTTCGAGCCACAGATGGAAGAAAGTTGAACATTACTAAAAAGACAGATTCATCAGCCTGATGTTTGGTCCACCCGGATTCCCAAATCTTGTGGCGCTCAAGTTCTGCTGCGCCATCTTGCACAGCTTTTTCCAGCTGCAGCAATGTTGCCTCGGCATCGTCGCCCAATAGGCTAACAACTTTCGATGTTGCCTCCTCAACCCAATTTCGTGCCTTGTCCGCATCGGACAGCTTTGCAACTTCGTCAGTAATCCGCTTGTGTAGCGAAGATACGATCTCTTTCACATCTGGATTTTCAAGGCCCGGAAATGCTGTTTTCCCGGCCTTTAGAAAAGCGTCTCTGGCGCGGGAAACATAGTCATGGCTTTCTAGTTCACTGAAGAACCGCTCAGTTTGATACCGGCGAGCAGCCTCGGCCTCTTTTGATTTTGCTGGAAGAAACAACCCGTAGCTTTTGAAGTCAGGCAACCAACGACCCGCAAATGGGCCTTCGCCTTCTGAGAAGTCCTTGCCGAACGCGTCGATAATGTTTGTTACAGCCTGGTTGTTGGTGGACGCCGCGACGATAACCGGTGGAGCACTTTCTTCCAGCGCGGCGCGAACCCACGCGTCTGCAATGGCCGACAGAAGCATTGTCGTCTTGCCTGTTCCAGGAGGCCCGTTGACAGCAAGCACATCGCTGGGTTTTCCCGTTGAGAGATATGAAAGAACCTGACGTTGATGATCTGCGAGCGGAAATTCATCGCTGGCATGCCCCAGTCGATTTATGAAGTTCGCTTCCGTCTGAGGAGAAAGCTCCTTTTTGGTTGATGGCGATCCCGCAAGATTTTCTAACAGCGGCGCTTTGTGTTTTTCACCAAGCAGCGTGTCATAGAGGCTGATAACTTGCGCAATAGCTGCGGCAGCCTCACCGGAAACCTCCATAAATCCCACGCCGGCAGAGACATAATTGTCATCATCAGATGGCCACCCTGGCGAGACGGCATCGAGCATAGCACGACAGTGTTTTAGATATTGGTCCCAAACAGGGGAGTTTTCGTCAGGCGAGAAGGGCGATGCTGAAAGAAAGGTGTCGAAACCTTCAACCTTGCCGAGCGAAAAAACATCGTTCGGAAGTGGCTTCAGAATGTCTCTCGCAATGACGTTTCGGGAAGGTCGAATGTTGCCGTCTCTATCGACAATCGCCTCTGTAACTACAGGTGCGACGATTTCTGGAGAACCATTGGATATAGTCGCACCGTGAGAAGTTCTCCGGGCCATGACCATCGGCCAAATTTGTACGCCTACCACTTTGGTATCGGGCTTCTGTCCTTCAAAAACTTTGCGGACCTGGTTCTTAGGCAGCAAACCTTCGCGCAGGGTGTCTTTTGACAGTTCGATGAAATTCTTCCTATCGCTCTGCCTGAAACGGCCTCGCCCAAGTGCTCCATCCGCCAGAGACGCGCGCCAGTAGCCCAAAGTTTCATGGAAATCGTATTTCATCATATCCAACCAAAACCTGTGCGAATGCCCATGCGATGCATCGGCGTAAAGCAAATTTTCAATACAACCCTAGGCATAAGGGTTTTTCCGATCAGGCAACAGCCTATTCATAGACACGGGGTTTTGGCCCGGTTCGTATTTGCTTCGAAGTATCAAAAGCGGCCAGTCTCTATGAAGCTGCGAGCGAACTTCTCCCATTCGCTGAGCGAAATGTGCTGATTGAATGGATGCCGAGTTCGCTTCTTATGCGCTTGTGCAGTGGTGTCCTGCCAAAACTCGTAAAATGGCAGCGTGGCAATGTCAGCAATGCGGACAACATCACCCTCTAAGATTTCGAGTCCAAAATAAGTCTTAGGGGTGAAGTCATACTCCCGAGAACTCCACACAGAGCGTGCTGAGTTCTGCATATATCGATGTTGCCCGGTCTTGATGAAGAACTCGCAAAAGTTCTCCCAGTCATGCAAATAAACCATCCATCCACCTGTGCTGTGATCAAACGCCTGTGTCGATCCAACGGAGCTTTGAGACCAGAAATCTGCAAAGGGTAAACATGCGATATCTGCGGGGCGGACGCCGCGTCCGTTGACAACCTCAAGTCCAAAAAATGTGTGCTCAGTCATATCTAATTTCTCTCACAAGATAGGCCAAATTTGTTCGTATTTAGCTTCTGGGTGAACGGTGTGGACTTTGCAGTCACGGAACACAGATGATCCGGCACTTTATATCGTTGCTCACTGCAGTTCCCCAGGATGAAACATGTTCTCAAGCTCCGGCGTGCGCTCGTAAATCTTGCTGAATTTCGCCCCAAAAGGGAGCGGATCTATGCCTATCTTTTCGAGCTTGGTCGCGACATGTACGGCTTGCGTCCCCGCAGCATGCGCCATCATTCCGAGCGTTGCGTGATGCTGCAAGAATTCTGACATCGCGCTAGAGCTTATCAGTGTCATCGGGCGTCGAGATCGATGATGTCTAACAGTCTTTGCTCGAAGTAACGAATTTCGTACCAACAATGTCACGGTCGGGTCATTGATACGAAGCAAGCGCTTCGCGTCTTGCTTCGAATATCCTCGATGCGCCCGGGTTTGAATCTGATCTCTCAAATCCTCCAGGTCTGCAAAACACTCTTGGACCCCAACTGCCGTTGGCAACCTGCAAAGGGAACTCAATGAACCGGATTGGGCAGCTTGAATGACCTCCTCGAAATAACACTTAGCGTGTGTGCACAGCTTGATCAGTAAAATATGACTAGTTGGAATATTGGTGACCACCTTCGCATGCTCGAAGACCGAAACCGTAAATTCATCAAGATCGTCAGGATGATAGACCGGTAACATAGTCGGAAAGTCGAACCTTGGCTTCAAAATTTGAGCGCTAGCCAGACGTTGCAACATGGTGAGGTGAACACCAATTCTTCTGGCAGCAGGTTTTGGGCGAAGACACTGCGCAAATTCGTTCAATATTGGATCGTACTTTTGCGCTGAAAATTCGATGCGCTCGTGGCAACCATCCTTGCCCAAGCCCAAACCCAAAACCAAGCTTGTCATACGCGGATATTTCAAGCGGTGCTGCTTGGCCGCAGAGGTGATATTGTGAATTCGCCGCTTACGACAGGTTCTGCCGAAAAGTACATCTCCCGGACCAAACGGGTAATTATTGAATGCAAACTCAGTAACAATATCTACAAGTTTGGCATACTTGGCACTGCTGTGATCGACACGATATAGCCACCTCGCAAATGCTCCGAAATCCGTATGAAATCCTGGTTTGGGGCTGCCTGACGCCTCTCGAACTTCCCGAAACGCAGCGGACAGCGAATTGCGCCCCCTCTTCATCGCTTCGAAGGCGCTATTCGCAGCGCGAGATATCTCCATTTGTTTTAAGTCGGAAGGATTTCGAGAAGCACCAAAACGGATGACCGTTCCCAAATTCAATGCCATGCGACAGGTCAAATCAAACTCGAGGTTGTCGCACCATGTGTCTGTTGTGATACCTCTGATGCGGCTTGCAAGATATGTTTCCCAAGCCAAGCTGTCCTTCGTCACGTCCGCAGCTTCACCGGAACGCCGTATGTATCCCCAGTGGTCTCGGATGCGTTGATAGAAGTCATGAGGGCATCTTGGATATTCGGCATCCGGAAGCCTGAGCATCACGGTGCGATGCACATGACAAACATGATAACCGCTGAGCAGCCATTCTACGCGACAGTGTCGTCCGAGCTCTCCCGCTGCGTTTAGATCTTCGAGGAGACACAGAGGACATACCTTAAGCGTGCCTCTATCGAGGGATTTTCTTGTCAGATGCTGCCCGTTTATTTGGTAGGCAAGATGCCCTCGAACGCGGACTGTATCACGCTGCAGTTCTTCGAGCGAAATACCAGTCAATTCAGACATGCTGGAGAGTTCGGAATATTCGCCAACTGATACTGCTCGCCACGAAGCATTCATATCAGCACAAAAGTCCTGGGCAAAACTGGCAGCGTTGCGTGCAGCAACCCTGCCAACAATAGAATTTGCTGGTTCGCCCGGGAAAGGGCGTACGGATAGTCTTAAGCGCCTCATTTCTTCATCCGCCGTTTAGCAGGAAGATCGATTTGGGCAGAGGAATCTTTAATGCTCGGAAGTAACCGTCGAGGGTTGATCGCTGAGTAGTTTTTGCGAACAAAGGGGTTAAGGTCGTTGGTACATCCGGTGCGGCGAAGAAATTCAGCAATGAAGTGCTGCTGGCCCAGAACGGCTTCTTTGCGACGCAAGCATATTTCAATTGCCCCGATAACGATCTCAATAAGAATGCCGAACTCATTCGCAGCAGCGTGTATCAACCGACCAATAAAGTCATCGGATGTCAGCTCAGGATCGGCCTCGATACTTATTGCGGAACAGTATTGCTGAACCAAGGAGCGTACGTTTCGACCATCGTCGATTTCATCGAGTTGGCCAAAACTAATCGGTATGAATCGCCGACCAAGCTGAGGGTCCAAATTCAACAGCGCCAGTAGATCAGGCAAGCCGCTCAAGACAATGCTCACTGGCCAATGTTTGTTTTGCATCACTGACTTCAGAGTGTTGACGACAGCGAGCATTTCTCTTTCGCTTTGAGATCCCATCAGATCTTGGGCCTCGTCCAGATGCAGGAACATAACCTGAAGCTCTCGCAGATGGCTTTGCACCAATTCCCAGATGATGCCCGCAGTTCTGTCACGCATGAGTGGGTACCCAAGCCCGCTCAAACAAGAGATGCCTACGCCTTTCAGTGTTGCAGGCGATGGCACGAGAAAACTGGCAATGTCTGCAGTATCTGCATTGTCAGCTAGCAGTGACAGTGATGGGTGCTTTCGAAACAGATGTTCGACTGCTGTTGACTTTCCACTGCCGGAATTTCCGATGACGGCAATGCCTCGAGCTTCGGGGTGAAGGCCCTGTGCGATTTCTGCGCGTCTGCGATCTTCAAGGTTGCAAAGCGCGTCAGACAAGTCATTGAAGCATTGACGTGGCATAAAACGGTTCCGCAACCGGGCCAATTCCATGTGGATTTCGTGAGACAATCGATTTGTGTTGGTCATGATTATTCCTCCAATTTCCATTCAGGCTCGTCATCGGATCCGGCTTCAGCCTGCGTGATCGTTGGAACTTGAACGTCCGTTTCCTCGGGGCGAATGGGATCAATCTTTCGCCCGAATGGAGCGTCGGAGGCACTTTGAGGCGGGTTTTCAGGATGATTGAAAATCATGCCGGCGCAGAGGTTGTTCTCCACGTAAGCAAGACGATCTTCAGTGTATTCCGGGTCAACGAGCCCGCCGAGTTCGCGTGCATCATCTACAATCTTGCGAATTTTTTGGATGGCACGATTGCGTTGAGGCAGAGTGAGTTCAGCTTCGGCTTCGTGCCGTTGTCGCAGTTCACGCATGACACGCGTCCAATGGGCCATGGAAAGCCCCTCTAATTCTTCACCATTCAGCGCAAGTGCTTCGTACCAAGTTCGATCAATTTCGACGGAAACTGCACCAATGTTGTCAGGGTCAATACGCACCCGAACAGGCTTGCCTTTGTTGTCGCGCCGAAACTTTATGAGCTCTTTGCAGTCGTAGTGGTTGGAAAACAGGACCACGCCTTGCTTGGATGGGGTTCGAGTGAATTCATATCCCAAGGCAGCTCTGCGCGTGTTCAGATCAGGAGGTTCACTCACATCATAGGCGGCAACTAGTTGCTTCCATCTGCTTGCAGGTGATTGGCGCCCAGGCAGGCCTCGATGTGGATGGTGGTGATAGTGATCAACCACCCAGATAGTCAGAATTCGTGTCAGATCATCATCGGTTAAAACTGTTCGCTCTTCTGAGGGGTAGTCACCACGAGACATAGGATTGCTAAACGTGCGACCCGGCAAAAGTGGCATTATTTTTCGTGCCATCGTACCGAACACGCGTTCAATTCTGCTCCGCAGTTCCGGAATTTTCACCGGCGGAAACAGTATCATTGAACCAAGGGTGTTGATGGCGACAATGAACATGTTTGAGCGGAAAGAAGAGCCGGTATCTGTGCAGATTAAATGTGGCGTGCCAAAGAAATCCCATGTGCCCTCCGCTCCTGCAGCGCGCGCGAGATCGGTCTTATCTTTCAAAATCTGACCGAGTATCCTCCTCGCGGCGTCAGAATTTGGATTTGAGCAAACCGTCAGGGCGAGAATGCATCGCGTTGAACAATCTATCGCAACATAGATCCAGCGGCGTCCGTCTGGAATGTCGTCGCGGATGTCTTTGGGAAGTTCATCCCATATATTCAGCTGCTGGAATTTTGTACGAACATCACATTCCCATTCATCGATTTCGACGCGCTCCAAAGGATATAGGAGATCGAGACCTCCTGCGGTTACCGAGTTGTCCGCGCGCGCTTTGTCGATACCATCGCGCAGAACAGCGACTTCAAAAGGGTCGAGCCATTCGATGCGACGTTCTATTGTACGTTCGCTGGGGACACCCAGAAGCTTTTCCCCATTTTTTGCCCGACGCTCGTTTTCTTCGATCAGTGCATCTCGCGTGTCTTTTGCGATGGCGTTATTCTTTGGGTTTTCCCGGTTGATAGAGGCTTTGACGAAGCATCTGATGAAATTTTCAGTGTGAGAACAAAAGCCAAGGCTTCTTTCTTTGCCGGTTCGATAGCGAGGGATAAGAGCCGCTGGATCGTAGTTGTTCTTACGGAGCCTACGGTAAAGCTTGAGCAAGGTTGCGGGAGCATGTGGTTTCCTCTGTTGTGGTAGCTTGCTCCCACCTCGACGGGCCCCCGTATCAATGTTTCGAACCGCCTCTTGTTCGAGAAATGTGCCAACGATCTCCTGCCACTTTGCCTTGAGGCTGGATGGCGTCAGCACGATTGCGCCGGCCTTCCGAAATGCCTCTAGGTTCATGCATTCCATGTAGGCGAAGATCGCTGCATCTTGATCTTCGGGGTGTGCATTCTGCAGAGCCTTGCTTCCCGCCGTGGCCGCTTTCTTCAGGCGTTCATGAGTTCTTGCGCCTGGAAAATAGCGCCAATTGTTTGTGCCCCTTAGAAAACCAATTTCCGTTCGACTTAGTGTTCTTGGCGGCCCGGTGCCCTTGTCCTTAGGATAAAATACGCAAAGTGTGTCGGTCTGGTATGAACACCAGTACGGCTCCCCAAATATGATGAATGTGTCAGTGGGATCATAGTTGAAGATCATGCTGGTACCTCTGACGATACCAGCGTTTGCAATCCAATTTTACCTGGTGAAAGTGGTCTCAACTTGCGCTCAATGATCGAACGAAAGCCAGCGCGGAAACCGCGACGGCCTAATCCGCTTTTTTCAATAAGATTTGCCAATGTAATAGGAACAAACTGCTCGCGTGCAGTACGAACGATCAACTCATCGGCTTCGATATCCGGCTTCTTGCTGAACTCATGATATCGCTGAGCATTGAGAGCTTGAGCGCGTGTAAAATCCGCGTCACCCATCAGAATGACTTCGTCAGCGAAATCGCCCGGTAGTACGGCACGCACGTAGCCTAGCCTTAGATCAAAATCATACTTAGCAACATGATCAATGGGCTTGACGGCCACGCAGTAGCGGAGACCGTTGGCCAGTTGGACCCAGTAGTCGAAGGTGTGCTCGTGCCTGCTGCCATCCGGAAGATGGAACGGAACCGGCCTAGGCTGATCCCAAACATCGACCACATCTCCACGCGAGCAGATCAACAGAATGCACATCAACTCGAGCAAGCTCTCGTAGACAACAACCTGGCTTCGCCCGCGCAATCTTAAGACCAAGGTACCCCTGCAACTGGCACGAGATCGCCAATTGATCGTGCGCGTGTTTCGGGATGGATTTGGCAGGGTAAAGCCTTGAGAAGGTAGCTCACTCATGATTCAAGTCCCCCGCTTCTGATGGTCTGCGAGCGACACACATATGCGCAGCGATTCACGCACTGAGCGTGTTTCATGTAGGTCATGGCGACCCCTTTCGATTGTCAGAACTCTCGATCTGGCGAGAGATCACTCACGCCAGGCGCTTGACTTTTTCGGCGAAAAGGGGGATCAAAGACTTAGATCAAGGGTGTCTATGATGCCCAAAGTTAGAAAGGGCTGAGAGCGGGAACTCTCAGCTCTTTTTCATTAAAGTGGCTACATTTTATCATCCTCTGCTTGGGCGGTAAGCTCAGGGTAGCGATCCGGCCAAATTTCTGATGGATGGCTCTTCCCGAGATGACGGCAGATGGCCTGCTGTATGAAGTGAGATTTCACGCGCCCCTGGCAAACAGCTGTGACGGTACTGGGTGATCTGCCAAGCTCGCGAGCAATTTGAGACAAGGTTACCTGCTTCTTTTTCAGCTGATATCGGATGTCATCATGCAAATCTAAATCTAGTATCATGCGGCACCTTAAAAGCATCGCGTTTGGGTCAGCGAAAACGCAACCAGTTACCGTTTTGATAAGCTTCTCCGAATCATCGAGTCAACAAAAATATTTTAGCAGAAACAGTTAGTTAGATGCTAACATCATGCTGTTAGCACTGGTGTTAGAGAGGCTGTTAACATTCTCTAGGAATTTTCCTATTGATTCAATGATGCGCGCTACGCGCGATACCGGGGTCGACAGGTTTTACCATATATTGTGTTGTCGGCCATTTATTACTGGATTTTTGTCCCTCCGGCATGGTTGGGCCAATCCAGTTGCGAGACCCAAGATCAGGATGCTGAAGACAATCGGTGCTTCACAAAGTGACCTAATTGTCCATACGAAGCCGCACAATGCCTGCGACTGCTCTTTTGCTAACGCACCACATACCGTCCGACAGGTTCCTGCCGCTTCATTACACCCAAGATGAGGTATAGGGTCATCTTCGGAGCTCCCATGCTGCTGCTCAGCCATAGTGCGACCTTTTGATCTGCCGTTTGCGAAACCTGAGCAGCTCTACAACCTCACGCTGATTTTCGGGCTTGATGCCTCTGTCACATCGCGTCATCCCTTGCTAAGCTACGAAAAAGACGCCGATATCTCGGTATTTTGCACTGGACACTGATAAATGCTTCTACTTCACCTTTCGGATATACATTTTAGAACTCGTGACACTGCGTCGGCACAAGATCCAAACAAAGGCCTTAGGGAAAAACTCTTAGATGATATCGTGGATAGGTTTCTGGAGCTTGAGGAACAGCCAGCACAAATCTTGGTTTCGGGAGATATAGCGTTTTCGGGCGCGAAGGAGGAGTACGAATTCGCTAAAGATTGGCTTATTAAGTTATGCGATAGTTTAGAAATTCCCCACAAAAATGTTTTTGTAGTCCCCGGCAATCATGACGTTGATCAGTCCGTAAGTGAGGACATTTCGGTCAGAGTTTTGCACGATTATATTAAGAAGAATACTACTGCTGAGCGAAGTGATACGTTTCGTGAGCTTCTAAATAACCCGGCAACGGCGGATACGCTTTATAAGGCTTTACAAAACTATAACGATTTTGCGGCTGGGTACTCTTGCTTACTAGATCCACCTAACGAGACAATTGCAAGGGAAGTTTTGGACCTTGCTGATGGGTGGAAACTAAACTTAATCGGCCTCAATTCAGCATTTGTGTCCAGTAGGAGCGATGAAGAGGGTTCGCTCTATGTGGATAATGCAAGTTTTTCGATCCAAGCATCGAATGGCCATATAAATCTAGTAATGTGTCACCATCCGTACAATTGGCTTTGTTTCGGCGAGGAACTCAAAAATAACCTTGAAGCTGCAGCTGAAATACAGCTGTTTGGTCATGAACATATCGTTCGGCCAGAGATTGGGCGCGACTACGTTCGTTTGAGATCACCTGCAATTCACCCTGATCCCAGGGAAGCTCCTTGGGAACCAGGCTACAATATCATAGATTTAAACATGGTATCAGAAGCAGGGCGCACTTATCTTGATGTCAAGGCTTACGTCAAAACGTGGCAGCAACGACCACCAATGTTTGTGCCGGTATTCGACAAAGGCCAAGTCCCATACTTCGAGCAGCGTATCACTATCAATAGGCAGGCACTACCCTCCGCAAGGAGGGATTCAGACCAGACCTCAGTTGCAACTCAGGTTGGTCGCTCGCACGATAAATTTGCTGGGGGATTGTCAATGCCACCACAGTCGGAGCCACAAAAAGAAGTTGGAATTAGGGAGCTAACATTTCGCTTCTTCGCGCTAAATTACCCACAACAATCTGAAATCATTTCAAACCTGGAATTGGAAATAGAAGACGATGCCAATAAACCGGCAGCCGTGAGATTCAGCAATGCCCTAAAGTTGGCAAAAGCAAAACAAATCCTTCCAGAGCTACTTGAGGCAATTGAAGTACAGGAGAAACGTACGTGACTACTGCAATAAACGAAGTCAATCTTGCTGATATTTACGCAAATGCCGAGATCCCAGCCGATCCTCAGCTGTTTTCTGGTCGAGCAAAGGCAGTAGAAGGAGCACTTAAGTCTTTTACCCGAGAAAAGGCATTGGGCTTTGTAAGGATTGCCTTCGGTTTATCAGAAGAAACTCAAACTGCAGAACTGGTCGAGCTTGTGAGAAAGACCGACCCCTCTTTTTCTTTAGGAGCGAATGCTCAGGAGATTAAGCTACTAGCCGTTTCGGTTATTGAGAAAAGGAGCGCACCGCCTGTTGAAGATGTTTTCGTCATGTTTGCAGTGCTAGCTGCTTCTTTTTTTGGTCAAAGAGAATGTCAAGTGGATCCGAACCTTGTTTCAAGGATAGAAGGTAGGAGGCGCATATTGGCCAGTGAGACGGCAAGGAAATTACCGTCTACCAAAGTCGAAACGGTCAGCTGCCGAATTGACGAGCTGAGCGAAAAGCTGTCTGAACTACAACCGCTTTTTGCTCAGGGCAACAGCGCTGAAAAACTTGAAGAACTGCTTTCGACAATGGAATCCAACATTGATGAAGCGACAACTGGACTTGAAAAGGCTGTTCAGACAAATCTTCAAGCCATCAATGCCAAACTTACCAGTCAACAAAACGAAATTGACCTGTTGTGGTGGTTGTTTGGTGGGTGGTCCACTGCTCTAGAACAACCGCTCTCGGATCACAAGGCTTCGGGCCGTGCCGTGCTTGTTGGAATTGACTTGGGAAATCTGAGTGATTTACGTGGTGGGCCTGGTCCGGTAACGACTTTCATTCAAAGAGCAATCGGAAATACACCCAAAACCCAAAATCAAACCGATGTAACTTCAGCATTTTCCGAGCTTTCAGCGAACCTGGATGGGCTTCAAATTAGTGAAGCCGCTCGAGAATACCCAGATGTTCTACCCGTTTTGGGCGCAATTTTCGCTGCGAAGCGCGATTCTGCAACTGAAGCTTGGCAGAAGGCTTATTCTAATGCTACCGGGCTATCTCCAAAAACAAAATTGAGCTGCGCGGAGCTAGCTGAACAAATCTACCGCGAGCAGGTTCTCGCTCGCTTGTTAGCAAGTGAGGACAACTGAAGATGGCCGAGGCAAATGATCCCGAAGAGCCGGAAGGTCAGACTGTCGAGATTGAAGAAATCAAGACCGCTCCAGAGAGCTTAGAACATGACGAAGTGACCGAGCCTGAGACGGGAGATATTGGGCTGGAGCTCCCAAAAGGCGATTTCCTGACGCACGATGGTGTCAGAAAGATGTTGCTCGCGCACCCTGTACGTCAGGTAGCAATAGTTGGCCCCATCGATAGTGGTAAGACAACTTTAACAAGCGAGATCTATGCTCAATTCTTAGTAGGCGAGTTTGCCGGATTCTCGTTTGCAGGCAGTTCAACGCTTGCTGGTTTTGAAGAACGGCTGCATTTGTCCCGCTTTACTTCAGGTCGCGCAACTCCCGATACAGCGCGAACTAGCATTGAAGATCCATTGTCATATTTACATCTTTGCTTAACCGACGAGAGATCCTTTGTTCACAACCTTGCAATTTCGGATCGGGCTGGCGAAGCTTATCGCGCAATTTTTTCAGAGCAAGATCCCTCTCGGTTTCCACAAGAATTGAGCTCTTCACATCATTTAAGTTTCTTGATCGATGGAAAGGGGCTCAGTGACAGAGCCGAATGTCACAACGCGTTGGAGATTCCGAGGAATCTGTTTCGGAAGCTCTTAGACACAGGAACCATCAGTCAGACTAGAAGTATTTCCTTTGTTGTAACAAAGGCCGATTGGTACTTGGGCAAAGATGACGAAAGCCGTGTAAAAGATTTGCTTGCGAGATTTGAGGAACGCTGCCAGCGCTTTTCTGGTCAAGTGGAGGCGATCAATCTATTTCAAACTTCAGTTCGACGTGAACCTGGCAATCAAACAGGGTTCGAAGTTCCGTTTGGTGTAGACCAGCTTTTACGTCACTGGCTCAAGCCTTTGGAGACCAACGCAGAAGCACCTATAACCCCTCCACCCATACGTGAACTCGACCGTTTGATGAGCCGTAGTTACTACATGGGGAATTTGCAATGAGCACCTCGCTTCGCCATTCAGTGATCGGTCTCCCAGGATCTGGAAAGACAACTTACTTAGCTGCACTATGGCATATGTTGTCATCTGAAGATCTTGAGCTGTGTCTAAAATTACGGTCAGTTAAAGGGGATACTGGCTACCTAGACCGTATTGCCGAAAATTGGCGTAGTTGTGTGGACATTGGTCGGACACGCTCTTTAGAAGCCGAATATATCACTCTTGAGTTATGTGATGTTTCGAGACAAACGCCGTTTGATCTTAGTTTTCCAGATGTGGCTGGAGAAATTTTTGAAGAACAATTGTCTACTAGAAGACACGGAGCTGACCATGCCACTTGGTTACAACATCCAGGAGGTACACTATTGTTCCTCAATGCGTCGAGCCCGACCGATGGTGTAACGCTGCAATCGCTTGAGGGTCTGCTTGAGGACGAGTTAGACAACGCCACCGAGGAACTCTCGGAAATCCCCCACGAAACTATACCATGGCACCCTAAACTAATGCCTGAGCAGGTTAAGCTTGTTGAGTTGCTCCAAATATTGCGGCAGCTTGATTACGCTACTGAAAGGCAAAAAGTAAGCGTGCTGATTTCCGCTTGGGACACTGTCGAATCCGACGGCGATACTCCAGAAGTCTGGCTACGACGCGAAAGACCACTACTTTGGCAGTATCTCGCTTCGAATACTCATCGCACAGAGTTTCGGGTATTTGGTATTTCCGCTCAAGGTGGAGACAAAATGACCGATCGCGAGGAGCTACTAGCAAAGCCATCGCCCAGTGAACGAACTATTTGTGTAGAGCAAAACGACCGAACTCACGATCTAACTAGGCCAATTGTTTGGCTAAATGGGGCTGAGTAGTTTAGTGCCACTCTTATCGCCATCCCCAACGATTCATCATTTCTTGTTCGGCTATGATCGAGGGCACACCTTGATAGCTGGCTCGAAGAGTCTTGGATCATCGCTCGAGGCTCACTTGGCGCGAAAGAGCGACCTAGTACCTGGCGCGGAGCTGATTGGCTCACGGGGTTACATGAGTGGGTTTCCTGTGGAAACAGACACTTATGCATTGCTCATGACTTGGGCTGCACCTGAAATGCCTCGCCCGGGATGCGTGTGGTCCCACGTTGTGCTACTTGAACGAAATCTCATTTCAGAGATCAACGATCTATCAGCGTTCCGGAGCTTTTTTCGACAACCAGGTGAAAACCGAAATTTGGATTTTTATCGTAAGCCCCTGCCGGTTACACTGCCATTGGATGCTGCGTCTTCCAGAAGTTTTGATAGGTATTCGAACTTTAGCACAGAGGGCGCCTTAAGGGCACTTGAAGCAATCTACGCTACTAATTCGACTGGTCTATGTAATGACATCGGAAGTGATCGGGAGAGCGTAATTTTCGCCATTTGGTCTCAACAATGGAACGATCTGAGAATGGCTTTCAACTTTCAGACGGCCGTTTTTTCACGGCCGCCAGAAAAAAAGATCTCGGACTCTTGGATCACCTTTGTGAGAGATCGTCACACCGCCGAAAGTGGAAAGGTAACGCCAGAGTGGTTGGTAATATTGTTGAAGGGACTACGGCCTAGCTCTCAACTCATGCTTTTTTTCGATAGCGTTGGTCCAAGCCTTCCACCGGAGAGGTCGAGCGTTCGACTACTTGCGCGCCTACGCGCATTCGATCGTTCAAGTAGCCCTGACGGCGACCTGCGAGCCCTGAAGTTTCTTGGCCACGAAGTAAAATCGCCGAACTCGGGCAGTGCTATTAAGAACTGGCTTCTTAACGCCGCTCTAGCCAGTGACGACGTCAACAGAATCCGTTTGCTCTTTGATTTCTTTATGGAGCAATCTGAGAGCCGATCATTTCCATCCTTGTGGAACAAATTACGCAGTCACTTGCCGAAGCTATGGAAGTTGGATCCTGCCAGCTATTTTATGTCATTCATGAGGCCTCTACGAAGGAATAACCAAGCAATACGAGATGCGTTGGACGACTTAGCGAAGGACACGAGATCGCCGCATATTTTTGAACACGTAGACCTAGGTTGTTGGGACGGGCGGCTTCAAATCGCAAAAATAAATCCGAAACTTCTCAATCACCCCGCATTAGTAAATGCTCCGGAAGACTTTATTGTCAAAGCGTTAAATATCGTAAATCCGGAATCAAATGAATACCATATAATACTGTCAAACCTCTTGAAATCACCACTTAAGGAGGTCGCAATTAGGCTGGCTGAGCCTCAATTCGAGAATTTAGCGAGCGCAGTATACAAAAAAGCTCTAGACGGCTGGTCCTTGGACGCCAGCATCGAAATCGATGAAGTGTGGTTGGAAGCGATCCGCAATCAAACCCCTAGAGCAGTCGGCCATCTTTTGCCTGTCGTAAAGTCTATTTCCGAAGTGGTAGTGCTTTTTGATTTGTTGGGTTGGAGCAATGAAATCTATGAATGCGTTACGACAGAGGATTGGTCTAGAATTGTACCAGCCTTTGATCGCGTTATTGAGGATGAGCAACAATGGGCAATTGTACTAATGGTTTTGGTACATGCGATTAGGAACCCTAGTAAAGGCGTGGAACCGCTGTTCGAGTTTTCTGTTCCGATCATCTATCACGGCCTCTTGTCAGGTGATGCCCCGGATTTCCTAAAGTCATATATATATGAAAATTCTCCAAAGTATTGGCTGATTCCGAACTGGGATTTATGTGCCAGGCTCAAGCGGCAAATTGAGAGAATTTATTACTACGAAGACTTGCGCAGTACTAATCTTGAGAAGCTCTTTTCGAACTCTCCTCCAAGGAACCGATCAAATCCGGAGAAACTCAATTCTGCGCCGGATCCACGGGAAACTTTGGAGACAATAATTCATCAAGGGGATTCTCGAGCTCTTGAAGAAGCAGTTTCGAATTCACGTAACGCGCTCCTTGATCATGACAAGGAAACCACTCCGCTTGATTGGGCGGAAGCACAAATGAACGTGGGTAGACTGCATAGTGCCCTTGGTCTTCGAGAGCGTGAACCTCTTAGCCTAGAAGCTGCAGTGGAAGCCTATCGCGACGCCCTGACAGTGTATACTCGGGATCGCGCGCCTTTAGACTGGGCAGAGGCACAGGTGAACTTAGGCGATGCGCTTTCTGCTTTAGGTGAGCAGAGGAATGAAACACCTAAACTGGAGGCTGCGGTGGAGGCCTATCGAGCCGCATTAAAAGAAAACACACGAGATCGCGTACCTTTAGATTGGGCGGAGACACAAGTGAACCTTGGTAAGGTATTGACCACTCTTGGCCAACAAAAAAATGACACGACCGCCCTTGCTGCTGCCGAAGAGGCTCACCGCGCTGCACTTACCGTAGTCACACAAGAGAACGAACCGTTGAGCTGGGCGATAGCTCATGTCAATTTGGCAAGAGTCTTGGCTTTGCTAGCTGAGAATACCCATGATGACTCTTTGCTAGACGACGCAGACCTGTCCTGCCAACTCGCCCTAAAAGTATTCAACGAGCCAAAATACATAGCTGATGGCGAAGATGTCCAAGGCATAGTTGAAGATCTAAGAAGACAACTCGCCGGAGATAGGGACTTTAGTCGGTTTTGAACAAATACTTCAGGGGGTGATCTGACACTTCTTAGACTGCATTTGCAAAAATATGTCGTTTTCAACTACAAATGAAAACTCAACCGCTTAGGCATCAAATTTATTTGATGCCTGTAATCGATGTAAAAAAGTATTTTTCGTCGAAGTGCGGTCAATCAAGTAGAACATCGGGTTCTACTACCAATTCAATTCCTACTTGCCAGGCTTCCTAGTAAGCCTAGTAAACCAGTATCTGAAGACATTCTTCGATGAGCAGAGAAAGCAAGTTTTTGAGCCTAGTGCTCCGCCATAAACCTGAAGAGATCGATCTTCGGCTTGATAAGCATGGTTGGGTTCGAGTTGATGACCTGCTGCGCAAGCTCAAGAAAGCGAACCGAAAGCTAAGCCGCGAGGAACTCATTCGGCTTGTCGACAGAAATGACAAAAAACGCTTTACCCTGTCTGAGGATGGCCTGCGGATAAGAGCAGCGCAAGGACATTCAATTGATGTGGATCTAGGCTTGAAATCTCAACGCCCGCCTGACGAATTGTATCACGGCACGGCCAGCGCCAATTTGGATGCAATATTTTCCGACGGACTTAACCCCGGGCTTCGTAAGCAGGTTCATCTTTCTTTGGACACACTCACAGCTGAGCGCGTCGGACAACGACACGGCAAGCCTGTTGTTCTACGTGTCGAGGCGCTACGAATGTTCGAAGATGGGTTTCAGTTTTTTTGCGCCGACAATGGCGTTTGGCTCACTGACAAAGTGCCTGCGGTCTACTTGGGATTCGGAAAAACTGCATAGAAAATAGAACAGCTAGCTAGTGGTCGGCTAGGAACGCGGCTTTGTCTGAATTCTATCGAGATCGCCTAAATCTGCGGCACACACAAGTTTCGCGATGCGCAGAACCTTTTGATCTTCGCTGAAAAAGCGACAAACTCATGTCAAAAGAGACAAACTTCTTGTCATCTTTCATTTGAAAAAAGTGGTGAGCCGTGCAGGATTCGAACCTGCGACCCACTGATTAAAAGTCAGTTGCTCTACCAACTGAGCTAACGGCCCACTCTTTTGCTGGATCTTGTAGATCCGTGGCGCTCTTTAAGTCATTTTCCCGACCGGGTTCAAGACCTTATTTGCACCTCGTATCGCCAGAGTAATCAGTGTTTCCGGCGACCCGATAGGCGGCCTAATTAGGCAGGTGGCGCTGGGGGGTCAACCCCCTTTTTTAAGGAATCTGCGTCGCAGGGTGGATTCCTTTCGGGTGCAGGGTTATATGCGCGCCATGCAAGGATTACAGAACACTGGTTTGCCCTTCATGAAGATGCACGGGCTGGGCAATGACTTTGTCATTGTGGACGCGCGCGCGTCTGCCGCGTGGATTAGTCCGGCACTTGCGCAGGGAATCGGGCACCGTCAATTCGGGGTCGGGTTCGATCAGCTCGCCGTCATCGAGAACGGCGAAGCGGATGCACATTTGGTGTTCTACAACTCGGACGGATCCACCTCGGCTGCGTGTGGAAATGCCACCCGTTGCATCGCCCGTTTCCTGATGGAGGAATCGGATAGATCCGACCTGACACTGACGACCGAACGCGGCACTCTTTACGCCAAGGACGCCGGAGACGGCCTGACCTCGGTCAATATGGGGCACCCCCAACTAAACTGGAACGAGGTTCCGTTGTCTGAGGAAGTCGACACACTGGAACTGCCCATCGAGGGAGCGCCGACGGCCACCGGGATGGGCAATCCGCATTGCACCTTTTTTGTCGACGATGCCGAAGCCATCCCTCTGACCGAGTTTGGTTCGCGTTACGAGCACCATCCGCTCTATCCTGAGCGTACCAATGTCCAAATTGCGCAGATCATTGCACCGGACCACATCCGCATGCGCGTGTGGGAGCGTGGCGTAGGCATCACCCTGGCTTCGGGTTCATCCTCATGCGCCACGGCCGTTGCTGCTGCGCGTCGCGGCCTGACTGGGCGCAAAGTACAAATTGAGCTGGACGGCGGGACGATCTGGATCGACTGGCGCGACGATGGCGTTTGGATGACCGGGCCCACTTGTCACGTGTTCTCGGGCACACTGACACCGGAATTTTTGGAATCACTGGCATGAGCGCGCCGAAGTTCACCACCCTGGGCTGCCGCCTGAACGCCTATGAGACCGAGGCGATGAAAGAGCTGTCGGCGCAGGCCGGACTCACCGACGCGGTGATCGTGAACACCTGCGCCGTCACGGCAGAAGCGGTGCGCAAAGCCCGGCAAGAGATTCGTAAGCTACGGCGGGAAAATCCTGACGCGCGGCTGATCGTGACAGGCTGTGCGGCCCAGACCGAGCCTGACACCTTTGCTCGAATGGATGAGGTCGACGCGGTCATTGGCAATACCGAGAAGATGCAGCCCGAGACCTGGAAAGGCATGGCGGCAGACTTTATCGGCCAGACCGAGACGGTGCAGGTCGATGACATCATGTCCGTCACCGAAACCGCAGGCCACCTGATCGACGGTTTTGGCACCCGCTCGCGCGCCTATGTTCAGGTCCAAAACGGCTGTGACCATCGCTGCACTTTCTGCATTATCCCCTATGGCCGTGGGAACTCGCGCAGCGTCCCTGCCGGCGTTGTCGTGGATCAGATCAAGCGGTTGGTGGATCGGGGCTATAACGAGGTCGTACTGACCGGCGTTGACCTGACCTCGTGGGGCGCCGATCTACCGGCGCAACCCAAGCTGGGTGATCTGGTGATGCGCATTCTGAAACTGGTGCCCGATCTGCCACGCCTGCGGATCAGTTCAATCGACTCGATCGAAGTGGATGAGAATCTGATGCAGGCCATCGCGACAGAATCTCGCCTGATGCCGCATCTGCACTTGTCCTTGCAGCACGGCGACGATCTGATCCTGAAGCGGATGAAACGACGTCACCTGCGCGATGAAGCCATCCGCTTTACTGAAGAAGCCCGTAAACTGCGCCCCGAGATGACTTTTGGCGCTGATATCATCGCAGGCTTCCCAACCGAAACGGATGATCATTTCGAAAACTCGCTGAAACTGGTGACAGATTGCGATCTGACCTGGTTGCACGTTTTTCCCTATTCCAAGCGCGAAGGCACCCCGGCCGCCCGCATTCCGCAGCAGGTGAATGGGAACATCATCAAGGACCGCGCCGCCCGCCTGCGCGCGGCCGGTGAGGCGCAGGTCACACAGCATCTGCAAGCCCAAATCGGCAAAACTCATCACATCCTGATGGAAAACCCGCATATGGGCCGCACCGAACAATTCACCGAGGTCGCTTTTGAGGCACCACAGCCCGAAGGGCAAATCGTGAAGGCAACAATCACAAGCGCCACCGGCACGCAGCTACAAGCCTGATCCGGCCTTCATCAGGCCCCTGCCCGATTGCAACAAAAAAACCCCCGCAGCCGGTGGCGCGGGGGTTCAAACATTGCGGGGCTGTGAAACTCAGCCTTGTTTCTTGCCTTTGACACCTGCCCACAAGCGCTTGTTGACAAGGTACAGAAGCACCGACAACAGCGACAGGAACAGAACGCCGACGAAGCCTGAGTATTTGCGCTCCATCATCTTCGGCTCGGCCGTCCACATCAGGAAGGCAGCGATGTCTTCGGACAGGGCTTCGACAGTGGCCGGGTGGCCATCGGCGAATTCAACCTGATCTTCGGACAGCGGCGGCGCCATCGAGATCCAGCCTCCGGGGAAGGCCTTGTTCTCATACAGGATGGTGCCTGCTTCTTCTTTTTCTTCACCGGTATAGCCGTCCAGCAGCGAGGCTATGTATTCCGCGCCACCCATGCCCTTGAAGAACTGGTTGATCCCCAGACCATAAGGCCCGTGGAACCCGGCGCGGGCCTTGGCCATCAGGCTCAGGTCCGGTGCGCCAACACCGTCATTGACCGGGAAGTGGTCGGTCGGGATTGCCGGACGGAAATCGTCCAGCTCCGGATCGAACACTTCGAAGTTTTCTGCCGAATAGGCAATAACTTCTTCTTCCGAATAGCCCAGCGCTTCGAGATCACGCAGAGGCACATAGCGCAGGCCGTGGCAGGCTGCGCAGACCTCGGTATAGATCTGAAGGCCACGCTGCAGCTGGTTTTGATCCCAGGTGCCAAAGGGGCCTTCAAACGAGAAGTGGAAGTCTTCGATGTGCTGCTCGCCCCCACCTGCTGCGAAGGACGCAGCAGGGGTAAGGGCCAAAGCAAACGCGGCACCGATTGCAAGTTTCTTGAACATGTTTCCGGTCCCTCTTCTTACTCGGCCGGCGTGGCGTCAGCGTCAGCCTTGCCATAATGCGCGTTGAAGTCTTCTTCGATGGTCTCTGGCTGTGGCAGCGGTTTTTCGATGACACCCAGGATCGGCAGGATCACGAAGAAATAGGCGAACCAGTAGGCGGACGCGATCAGCGAGAAGGTCGCATAGGGCTCTTCCGCGGGCATCGCACCCAGCCACATCAGGGCAAAGAAGTCGATGATCAGCAGGTAGAACCACCATTTGAACATCGGGCGGTATTTGCCCGAACGCACGGTCGACGTGTCCAGCCAGGGCGCCAGCGCCATTGCCAGGATCGCACCGAACATCGCAATCACACCAAAGAACTTAGCGTCAACGATGCCACCGGTGATGAAACTGGCAAATTGTACAACCCAGACTTCACCGGTAAAGGCGCGCAAGATCGCGTAGAATGGCAGGAAGTACCATTCGGGAACGATGTGTGCTGGCGTTACCAACGGGTTGGCTTCGATGTAGTTGTCCGGGTGGCCCAGATAGTTCGGCATGTAGCCGACGATGGCCCAGAACACGACCAGGATCACGGCCAGAGCGAACAGGTCCTTGATCACGAAGTACGGCCAGAATGGCAGGGTGTCTTTCTCGGCATCGGCTTTCGACGTGCGGCGAACTTCAACACCCGTGGGGTTGTTGTTGCCGGTGGTGTGGAAGGCCCAGATATGCACAATGACCAGAGCCGCGATAACAAACGGCAGCAGATAGTGTAGCGAGAAGAAGCGGTTCAGCGTGGCATTGTCCACCGCGGGTCCGCCCAGCAGCCAGGTCTGGATCGCGTCACCCACAAACGGGATCGCGCCAAACAGGCCGGTGATCACGGTCGCACCCCAGAAGGACATCTGACCCCAAGGCAGAACATAGCCCATGAAGGCAGTACCCATCATCATCAGATAGATAAGCATACCGATGATCCACGTGATCTCACGCGGGGCTTTGTATGAGCCGTAGAACAGGCCACGGAAGATGTGGATGTAGACCGCAACAAAGAACAGCGACGCGCCGTTCATGTGAATGTAGCGCAGCATATAGCCGCCATTCACGTTGCGCATGATGTGCTCGATGCTGGCGAAGGCCAGATCGACATGCGGTGTGTAGTGCATCACCAGAACGATACCGGTGACGATTTGCAACGCCAGGCAGAACGCCAGGACGATGCCCCAGATCCACCACCAGTTCAGGTTTTTGGGGGTTGGGATCATGATGGTGTCGTAAATCAGGCCGACGATGGGCAAGCGGCTGTTCAGCCATTTCTCGCCGTTTGTCTTCGGCTCGTAATGATCGTGGGGAATTCCGGACATAAGTTTGGGTCTCCCTTAGCCGAGTTTGATGGTGCTGGCGTCGGTCCACTCAGCGGGCGGAACGGGCAGGTTTTCAGGTGCGGGACCTTTGCGGATACGTCCGGCCAGATCGTAGTGCGATCCGTGGCAGGGGCAGAACCAGCCGCCAAAGTCGCCAGCATCGCCCAGCGGCACACAGCCAAGGTGCGTACATACGCCCATCTGAACGATCCACGCGCCCGGCGCTTCGCCCTCGGGCGACGGCATCACGCGGTTGGCGTCGGTTGCCGGAGCGTCCGCGTTCAGGTTGGAGTTGCGGGCCAGCGGATCAGGCAGTGCATCAACGCCTTCGGCGTCCTGTTCCTGCGCTTCTTGAATTTCGGCACCGGTGCGGTGGCGGACAAACACAGGTTTACCCAGCCATTTCACGGTCAACTGCGTACCGGGTTCAACGCCGCTCACATCCACGCGGATCGAGGACAGCGCCTGAACGTCTGCCGATGGGTTCATTTGATTGATCAGGGGCCATACGGCTGCACCCGTCGCGACGACACCTGCGCCGCCTGCGACGTAGTAGAGGAAATCTCTGCGGGTGCCTTCGTGGTCTTCTGCGTGGGACACGAGGTTTTCTCCGATTCCGGCGCCCGGGGGTGACCCGAGCAAACATGCATCAGCACCGCATCAAAGCGGCGTCTCATCGCGGCTATCTATCCGGGAGAATTCGGTTCGTCCAGCGGTCATAGGCGCGCAGTGCACCACAACAGGGCATTCATGTCACAACGAGAGGCGAAAGTTTCAAGATACGGACCTGTTTTTTGGCAAAAACACTCCGGTTCCCCGGCTTTTCCAAATGTGATTCGATTCGCTCCGGCGGGATAGAACGGTGCAGAACCGACCCAGCCCCAAAAGGTTTTACAGAATGCCGATCCGCCCATCTTGAACTTTTCGTCATATTCGGGAATATTTCCGTATATGAGAAGTTCCATGGAAGCCACCTCTGACAAACTGGCCACGCATTTGCGTGGATTGCGAGAGCAGCACGGCATGACCCTCGATACTTTGGCTGGAAGAACCGGTCTAAGTCGCGCCACCCTGTCACGGATCGAGAAAAACGAAGTCAGCCCGACCGCCGAGACGCTAGGCCGTCTGGCAACGGTTTATGCAGTACCGATCTCTCAGCTACTTACCCCGTTGGAGCAAAGTTTCCAACCGATTGTCCGGCGGCACGACCAGCCGTTCTGGACGGATCGTGGGCGCGCGTTTCAACGTCGCAGCGTTTCGCCCCCCAGTGGGCACCTTTCGGTTGAATTGATCGAAGGAACCCTGACCGCGCGGCAGCGCATCGCCTATGATGCACCCGCAGTTCCGGGGCAAGAGCATCACCTGTATGTCTTGTCCGGGCAGATCGAAATCACGGTCGAGAGGAAAGCTTATGACCTTCGACAAGGGGATTGCCTGCGGTATATTTTATTTGGCGAAACCGTATTTGAAACGACCCATAGTCCCTGCACTTACGTGATCGCATTGTCATGACCGTTCAGACACCCAACGTCTTCCGCCTTACCCCGACGGATATCGACCACAATCTGACAGACCTGTGCCGCACGCTTGTTGACAGCGTTGCCGATGGTGCCGCGATCAGCTTCATGATGCCGCTCGACCATGACAGCGCCGCGCGGTTCTGGACGGATGACGTCAAACCCGCCATCGAAACAGGCGAGCGGCACTTGTTTGGCGCATATTATCAGCGTCGCATGATCGGTACGGTCCAGCTGTTGCTTGCCATGCCCCCAAATCAGCCCCACCGGGCAGAAATCTCGAAGATGATCGTTCACCCTGATGCCAGGCGTCGCGGTTTGGGCAAGGCCCTGATGCAAGAGGCCCTGAAATCTGCACAAGAAGCCGGGAAGACACTCATCACACTCGACACGCGCACCGGAGACGTCTCGGAATCCCTTTACAGGTCTGTCGGGTTTCAACCGGCAGGTGTCATCCCCGATTTCGCATTCGACCCGGACGGAAAGTCCCGTCACGCGACGACCTATATGTACCGATACCTTTGACTTAAGCTCGAATTTACGGTGACGCCCGACGTAGCAAGACGCGCCTTTTCAACAGGGCATATCGATGTAGAAAATCTGAGTTAAAAATAGATATTTTACAAAGGCTTAGCCGCGTTTGATTTCGATTGAACTTTGAACGCAAATGATCGAAATGCGGGAAATCCCAATCTCTGCAGGACGTCTCTCATGTCAAAGCTCTTTGCACCAACCCTAATCCTCGCACTGACCGTGCCCTTTCAGGCGATAGCGGCCGGTGATCCGGCGAAAGGCGAAAAACTCTACAATCGCTGCTCTTCTTGCCACGCAATCATCAAAGATGGCCAAGTTCTGGTCAAAGGCGGCATCACTGGCCCGAATCTTTACGGCGTCGTCGGTCGCGTCGCAGGAACCGAGTCAGATTACCTGAACGGAAGCGAACGTTTGCCCATCGGAATGTTCACCGACGACATGATCCGCGCCGGTCAGAAAGGGCTGGTCTGGACACAAGAGAATATCGCCACGTATTCCAAAAACCCGATCGCATTTATCCAGGAATATCTGGATGACGAAACCGCGCGCCCAAACATGAGCGTCAAACTGAAAAAGGGCGCCGATGACATCGCGGCCTATCTGGCGACATTCAACGAGTGATGTCTGTCGCTGGTCGTTCTGCCATCAGAGCGACCAGCGCATTGATCCCCGATCAGGCCGGCGGTTGCGTTGCGGCCATGCTGGGGCGTTCGACAAACTTCTCGTACCATGCGGCCAGCGCATCATTTCCCCTGCGCCACCCGCGCGCATCGTGACGGAAATCGACGTAGCCCAGCGCGCAGGCCACCGCGACCTGCCCCATATCCAACGGTCCGGACAGATGCGCCATCCACCGCTGGTTCAACGCGGCGCAAGCGCGTTCTATCTTGTCCCATTGCGCATCGGCCCAGCCCTCCCATTGCTTGTCTTCGGGCCGCATCCGAGCCTCATAGGTGATCAGCAACGCCGCATCCAGAATACCATCCGCCAGCGCCTCAAGCGTCAGCACATCCCAATGCCGGGCACCGTCCTGATAAAGACCGGCCTGCCCGCGCGCGTCCAGAAACGCACAGATAACACGGCTGTCGAACAGGGTCGGTCCATCTGGGCGCTCTAATGCGGGCACTTTTGTCAGCGGAGCCTTGGCCAATAGCGGCTCGGCCGGGGAAATTGGCGTTGTTGCAACGTTCAGCAGTTCGACATCCTGCAACTGGTCTGTTTCATGCAACAAAACCATAACCTTACGGACATAGGGCGAAGTGGGACTAAAATAGAGTTTCATAAGAGATCTCCCTGAATTGCCGGAACTCTACATCACCCAATGCAAAACAAAACCCGTCAATTGGTGCGCCAACCTCACCCTCTCATCAACTTTTGCAGAGCATCAAGCTCGGACCCGATCCCGTCGTTTGCGATATGTTCTGACGCGCTCAGGCGGGCTGCATCGGGCTTGTTCTGGTTTAGCTTCCAGGTGCCTTGAATGTCGTCAACGCGAAACCGAAACGGCACGATCATGCGCATCATCTTATCCAACGCGTCTTGGCTCATCTTGCCGGTCGTCCAAGGCGGTTTAGGCAGCAAGCGTGCCTCATAAAAGGCGGACTGGCGATTTAACAGGTCCAGCAACTCCGCGTGCGGCCGCTGTTCTAACTGACCGATCAGATGCACAGCGACATAGTTCCATGTCGGAACCTGATCGGCGATCCCGTACCAATCCGGAGATACGTAGCCATCTGGCCCGGTGACAGCGATTCTGGCTGGTTTAGGGTCTTTCAGCATGCGGACGATCGAGTTCGATCTGACAAGATGCAGCTCGGCCAGCGTGCCATCCTCAGACAGCAGAAACGGCACGTGGCTAATCAACGGTGCCTCATCCGTCGACACCGCAAGAACCCCGAACGCGCGGTCACGCGCAAAGGCGATGTGGCGCGCAGTCTCTTCTGCGCGGAAGGCTGGATTGGGGTGCATGGCTGTCCTCCTGCGAAATCTCTTGCAGAACCGGCCGCACCTTGGCAAGGTCCGCCCGTTCTCAGGGCGGGGTGAAATTCCCCACCGGCGGTATGCGGGCGATGATCCGTAAGCCCGCGAGCGGCCCCGGTGTGCGGGGTGTCAGCAGATCTGGTGAGATGCCAGAGCCGACGGTTACAGTCCGGATGAAAGAGAACGTGCAGCGCGTCGGCCCTAGCTTGCGCCTGCCCGTGATCGCCTTGGGTGACGTGTCTGTTGCGAAAGGAGATCATGATGACACACACCCGCTATGCTTTTGTAAAAGCCAACTGGCATTCCGATATCGTTGATCAAGCCCTAGAAGGGTTTCTGGAACTCATCCCCGCCGATCAGGTTGACGTTTTTGACGTCCCCGGCGCGTTCGAAATGCCGCTGCTGGCCCGCGATCTGGCCCAGACCCGTCACTACGCCGCGGTCGCCTGCGCGGCGTTTGTCGTGGATGGCGGTATTTACCGGCACGATTTTGTGGCTCGGGCCGTTGTCGATGGGTTGATGCGTGCTGGCATGGATACAGGGGTACCGGTCCTGTCTGTTTCCCTGACGCCGCACCAGTATCAGGAAACCGATCACCACAATGCTATATACCGGGCGCATTTTGTAGAGAAAGGCCGCGAAGCCGCTCAAGCCGCGCTGAAAATTGCAGCCACGCGTGCCCAACTGGCCGCGGCAGCATAAGCACGACAGGTTGGGGCAAACACGCCCCAACCGCAAATCCGCTTGAGGCCAATGGCCTTGCCAGCTAATCACGACGCTCAAAGGAGCATGCCCCATGTCGATGAACAGTTTTGGCCACCTCTTCCGCGTCACCACCTGGGGTGAAAGCCACGGGCCCGCATTGGGTGCGACCGTCGATGGCTGCCCTCCGGGTGTCACAATCGACGAGGCGATGATCCAGCATTGGCTGGACAAGCGCAAACCGGGTCAGAACAAATTCACCACCCAGCGGCGCGAACCCGATCAGGTGAGAATCCTCTCCGGCGTGTTTGAAGGCCAAACAACGGGCACGCCCGTACAGCTGATGATCGAGAACACCGATCAGCGCTCGAAAGACTACGGCGATATCATGGACAAGTTCCGTCCCGGGCACGCCGATATCACCTACTGGCAGAAGTACGGCATCCGCGATTACCGCGGCGGCGGGCGCAGCTCGGCCCGGGAAACCGCATCGCGTGTGGCAGCGGGCGGGCTGGCGCGAGAAGCCATCAAGCAGATCGCACCAAACGTGCAGATTACCGGCTACATGACGCAGATCGGCCCACACAAGATTGACCGAGGCAATTTCGACTGGTCGCAGATCGAACAGAACCCGTTCTGGACCCCGGATGCCCAAGCGGCCAAGGATTGGGCGGCCTATCTGGACGACCTGCGCAAGTCCGGAAACTCGGTCGGTGCAATTGTTGAGGTTGTGGCACGCGGGGTCCCTGCCGGGATTGGCGCGCCGGTATATGCCAAGTTAGACACTGATCTGGCCTCTGCGATGATGTCCATCAACGCGGTGAAAGGCGTTGAGATCGGCGAAGGCATGGCTGCTGCCGAACTAACAGGCGAGGCAAACGCGGACGAGATCTTCATGGGTCAGAATGGCCCTCAATATAGCTCAAACCACTCGGGCGGCATCCTGGGCGGTATCTCGACCGGGCAAGACATCGTCGTGCGCTTTGCGGTCAAGCCAACTTCGTCGATCCTGACAACCCGCAAAACCATCACCAAATCCGGCGAAGAAACCGAGATCATCACCAAAGGCCGTCACGACCCCTGCGTCGGCATCCGCGCCGTTCCTGTGGGTGAGGCGATGATGGCTTGCGTGATCCTCGACCACCTGCTGCTTCATCGCGGCCAGATCGGAGAGAACCGTGGACGGATCGGCTGATCTGCGCACACGCCTGCGCGCCGTTGTTGCGCAGCGCATGGAAACCGATCCCGCGCATGATCTGGCCCACTTGGACCGGGTCTGGGTGAACGCGCAGGCCATTGCAAACGACCAGACCGACATGCCCGTGCTGCTGGCTGCGGCGTACCTGCATGACCTGGTCAACCTGTCGAAGGACGACCCCGACCGCCACTTGGCATCGCGCCGATCGGCTGAGGAATCAGAGTCTATTCTGGCTAATCTGGTCTATTCCGAGGACCAGATTCAGGCGATCAAACACGCGATTGAAGCGCACAGCTTTTCGGCCAACATTACACCGGAAACGCCCGAGGCCTGCATCTTGCGCGATGCGGACAGGTTGGATGCGCTGGGGGCGATTGGCGTTGCCCGGAACTTCTCGGTTTCCGGCGCGTTGGGACGGTCGCTTTATGATCCGGCGGATCCCTTTGCCGCCAACCGTCCACTGGACGACCTGCATTTTTCGATCGACCACTGGAAGGTCAAACTGCTGGGCTTGCCTGGTGATATGTTGACCGAGGGTGGTCGAGAAATTGCACAGCGCAGAATCGCGCGCATGATCCGGTTTCTGGAAGAGTTCGCCCAAGAGATCGGCAGTCCCCTGCCAGCCGATTGGTCCAATCTGTAAACAACACGTTGATCTTTCCCTACCAAAAGCGCAGGTTCGCGCCGATGGCAAAACCCTTAACATCGCATCGACCTTTGCTGGCCGTCGCTCTGAAAACGAGCGCGGTGTTTCTGTTCACGGTCATGGCGGCGATAGTCAAAGCGCAGTCCGATCACTTCCCACCTGGCGAGATGGTGTTTTTCCGATCCCTTTTTGCCATTCCGGTGATTGTCATCTGGCTGATGGCGCGCGGAGAGTTGGCGCAAGGATTCAAAGTCCGTAAACCCTCGGGCCATTTTTGGCGCGGCGTGCTGGGGACCACCGCGATGGGGCTAACTTTCACCGGCCTTGGCTTGATCCCGCTGCCCGAAGCGACGGCGATTGGCTATGCCACCCCGATTTTCACCCTGATCCTTGCCGCGGTGATGCTAGGCGAACGCATCCGAAAGATCAGAATCGCCGCCGTGTCCATCGGGCTTTTAGGTGTCCTGATCATGATCTGGCCCAGACTGGGTGGCAACAACATGGAAGCAGCGGCCACCTTCGGCGCATTGTGCATTCTGGGCGCAACGGTTGCCCGGGCCTTTGTGCAGATCCACATCCGGCAATTGGTGCAGGTCGACCATCCTGCGGCCATTGTCTTCTATTTCTCGATGACGGCGACCATCCTGTCCGGGCTGACCATCCTTTGGGGGTGGGTCATGCCCACATGGGAACAGGCGGGCTTTTTGATTCTGGCTGGTCTGATCGGAGGTGTTGCCCAGATTCTGGTGACTTCATCCTATCGCTTTGGGCAGGCTTCGATGCTGGCGCCCTACGACTACACCTCCATGCTGTTTGCCATCGTCATCGGTTATGTCTGGTTCAGTGAACTGCCAACGCTGGTCATGCTGGCCGGAGCGGCGCTGGTGATTGTCGGTAACGTCGTGGTGATCTGGCGCGAACATCAACTGGGCTTGGAGCGCGGAAAGGCTCGCGCCGTCACCGATCCCAAAGCCTGACCTTTACCTTTGCAGAACTTCCCCTAGGGTGTGCCCAACAGAAGATGAGGGTTTCCCATGAGCGACGCAGAAGACCACAAGGAAAAGATGCAGAAGGTGCAGGCCCAGCACCGCAAGAAAGTGTCCGAGGCCGTTGATCCGGACCGCGGGCTGGTGCTGATCAACACTGGCAAGGGTAAAGGAAAGTCTTCGGCCGCGTTCGGGGTCGTGATCCGCGCGCTGGGTTGGGGTCAGAAGGTCGGCGTTGTTCAATTCATCAAAGGCAAGTGGAAAACCGGCGAACGTCGCTTTTTCGAAGAACGCGATCTGGTGACCTGGCACACAATGGGCGAGGGTTTCACCTGGGATACCCAGGACCGCGAACGCGACATTGCTGCCGCAAACGCCGCCTTTGACAAGGCACGCGCCCTCATGTCCAGCGGTGACTACGATCTAGTCGTTTTGGACGAGATCAACATCGCGCTTCGGTACGAATACCTGTCGGTTGAACAGGTGATCGATGGGCTGAAAGAACGGTCTGACAAGACCAGCGTGTTCCTGACGGGTCGGGACGCACCGCAGGCGTTGCGGGACTATGCCGATCTGGTCACCGAGATGACCGAGGAAAAGCATCCGTTTCAAGCCGGAATCAAAGCCCAGCGCGGCGTGGATTT
Source organism: Ruegeria sp. CDSA246 (assembly GCF_059611225.1). Classification (NCBI taxonomy): domain Bacteria; kingdom Pseudomonadati; phylum Pseudomonadota; class Alphaproteobacteria; order Rhodobacterales; family Roseobacteraceae; genus Ruegeria; species Ruegeria sp. CDSA246. The sequence continues at coordinate 206,935 of NZ_JBXWPD010000002.1, forward strand.
CTGAGGATCAGAATCTAAACAGCCCCCCTCAGGGGCTGTTAAGCTGGCGGGTTTTCGTTGAGAAACCTGACCGATCCGCGTCGACACGCGGCGCTGTCCGGCAGCGGTTGTTCAGCCCTGTCACCCTGGGCCGCCTTGGGTTTGTCGACATAGGCGCAATAGTCGTCGTCACAGCAACATCCGCAAGCGGTGGCCGCTTCGTGCCGTGCCATGATTTCGTCAAGTGGGTCACCCATCGTCACTTCCTGTTGCGCGTGTCGTTTCCGAGGCGGTGGCGTGCTCTCACCAGGCTATACGCTAAGCCCGCAGACCGCCTCGAAACCCCGTGCTGGATGCTAACACATCTGGCCTTGATCTTTATCTGATTATTTTTGTCGGAATTTGCAAGATCAAAATAGCACTTCCTGGATAACCCCACAGTTGATCGACGGTGAACGAATTTATTTCAGGCGTTTAGAGAGAACCAATTTTCTGAAATCTCCCTTTTTAGGGCCACATATTCTGGCGCATGCCGCGATAATCAGACCAGAGAGCCGCCTGTCGATGAGACAAGCGGCTCTGGGATTTTGGAAATTCACGTTGTTGCGGTGAACCCAAGGTGAGTCAGGTTCAGGCCGTAACACCCTGCTCTGGCGCGCTAAGCGAGATGACGGCGACCACCGCAGCCCCGTTCAGCCAGTAAAAGATCGCATCCATTCCCGAAAACCCAAATAGGCTGGGCGCGGCCAGGAAAACGACGCCGACCAGAAGATCGACCGCCAAGTGAAAGTTGTAGGGAAGAACGCGCCAGATCCCCAAATGGTGATCCGTCAACACCGTCAGGACAAACGCCGCGACGCCGGTGATCACCGACAGCCACAACGCCATCGGGTTGGATTGCCCCAGTCCAAGCAAAAAGGGCAGCCCCATCAGCGCAAAGGCAACAGGGTAGTCCAGATAGGCGTGAATATTGCGGGTGACAAAGCGGAGAGACATGAGAGTTCCTTTCCTGATATGGGATGACCTCAAACTAGGAAAGAAACTCCGAACGTTTAATTCTGGATCGTTCGTGAAACGTTGCAGATCGTCCAGAGTTTCAATTCGATCAGTGCATTGATCGATAGGCGGCTGGCGATACGCCAACCTGCTTTTTGAACACCCGCGAAAAGGCGGCTTCCGAGGCATAGCCGACCTCGGCCGCGGCATCGGCCACGTTCCAGCGGGCCTCAGTCAATCCGTGACACGCAATCTGCATGCGCCAATCGGTCAGATACTGCATGGGCGTTGTCCCCATCTTGTCTGCGAATAGCTGTGCGAACGCAGTGCGAGACATTCCGGCCTCACGTGCCAAAGACTCGACGCTCCACTCTTGCGCGGGCGAATGGTGAAACGCAGTCAATGCACGCGAAATGCGGGAATCGGCGAACCCGGCAAGCGCGGTTTCGCTGGGGCTTTGATGTTCAAGATGGGCCCGAATGGCCTGCGCAAACAGGACCTCGGACAGTTTCAACGCTATGAGGTCACCACCGATCCGCGCGCCGTTGATCTCGGACCCGATCATACGCAGGGTGGCTTCGATCCAGGCCCCGGCTTCCTCGCCATAGTTTTCGATCAGGATGTATGGGGGAAGCCGATCAATCAGCATATGCCCTGTTCCCTGTCGCCCCGGCGGTCCGGTGAAAGAGAAATGACCGCAGATCAATTGCGTATCGCGGCTTTTGTCTTCGCCGCCATAAATCAGAACCCCGTCGCCTTTGTACCCGGCCTCTTCCAATACGTGTTCAAGCGGCAGGGCATCCATTGGCTGGACCTCACTGCACAGCAGCGCGTGGGCAGATCCGTGCGGGATCAGGATCAGATCGCCTTGCTTCAATCGCAGGGTTTGCCCTGTGTTAGAGACAAAAACTTTCAACTCTCCGCGTTGTACAAAGTGAAATCTGGCCACATTTTGATAGGCCGGCACCTGTATACCAAAGGGCGGCGTGAAAGAGGTTCGAAAGTAGAATGTGCCCTTCAAGGACAGGCGGGTGAGAATATCGCTAAGCAGATCCAACATTGGATTAAGATAGACGCGGCCGCGCGTTCGTCCAGCTATGTGAACGATCTGCAAAGATTCTTGAACGTGCGGCAATGAAAAAGCCCCCGCGAAAGCGCGAGGGCTTCTTTCAATGCATCTGAGAGTTATCAGGCGCGCACAAGCGCCTCATAATCGGCGGCGATCTCGCGGGTCAGGTCTCCGACCTCAAACGTATAATCGCCGATCTGGCCCACCGGGGTCACCTCAGCTGCGGTGCCGGTCAGCCAGCACTGTTCGAAATCCGCCATTTCCTCGGGCTTGATGCGGCGCTCGTGGACGGTGATACCTTTGTTTTTCAGCATCTGAATGACGGTCTGACGGGTGATCCCATTCAGGAAGCAATCAGCCAGAGGTGTATGTACCTCACCATCTTTTACGAAGAACACATTCGCACCGGTCGCCTCGGCCACGTAACCGCGCCAATCCATGAACAGCGCGTCCGAGCAGCCCTTGGCCTCGGCCTTATGCTTCGAGATGGTGCAGATCATGTACAGACCCGCCGCCTTGGCGTGCACCGGAATAGTTTCCGGGCTGGGGCGTTTCCATTCCGCGATATCCAGCTTGGCACCCTGCATCTTGGCGTCACCATAATAGGCACCCCAAGGCCACACGGCGACGGCCATCCGGACCGGGTTCTTGGCTGATGCCACACCCATGTCTTCCCCCGAGCCACGCCAGACCAGCGCGCGGACATAGGCGTCCTGCAGACCGCTGGCTTTCAGCGCTTCTTCCTTGGCGGCCTCGATGTCATCCACCGAATAGGGCATAGGCATGTCCAGCGCTTCGGCCGAGGCAATCAAACGCTCAGAATGTTCGCGACTTTTGAAAATCTTGCCGTTATAAGCACGTTCACCTTCGAACACCGAAGACGCATAGTGCATCGCATGGGTCAGGATGTGCACATTGGCTTCGCGCCAGGGCACCAGTTTGCCATCCAACCAGATGACACCGTCACGATCATCATACCCCGCCATGCGAAACCTCCTGACCTGGGAAAAATTTCCGATTATTGCGCTGATTAAGTCCGTTTCGGACATAAAGTTACGCAAAAACTGCGATTCGATACCTGTCCACTCTTGGAATGTCAATAACGCTGACATAAACTCGGAACGAGTAACGAATGAGGCATACTATGTCGGATACCCGCCCCGCCCCAGCCTTTGGTGGCGAGAGCCTTTTGTTTTTGACCGACGAACAGTTGCGGCAGGGGATCGAGGCGATGTTTTTCGCCTATCGCGGCTTTACCGCAGATCCTGATCGCATACTGACCGAAATGGCCTATGGACGGGCGCACCACCGGGCAATCCACTTCATCAACCGCGCCCCGGGTACGACTGTCAACAACCTTCTGGCCATTCTGGGCGTAACAAAACAGTCTCTGAACAGGGTTTTGCGGACGTTGATCGACGACAGTCTGGTCGAAAGCCGGGTCGGATCAGTGGACAAACGCGAAAGACACCTATTTCTGACAGAACAGGGCAAGGCGCTAGAGGCCAAACTGTCTGAGGCCCAGCGCGTTCGAATGCGTGCGGCGTACAAAAAGGCGGGACCCGAGGCTGTGTCGGGGTTTCGTAAAGTGCTTGAAGCAATGATGGATGCTGATATGCGTCATGCCTATACGAAACTGCGGGATACCACCTCATGAACGAAATGGATGCCCATCTGCTGATCGTCGACGATGACGAGCGCATTCGCGATCTGTTGAAGAAGTTTCTGATGCGGAACGGATTTCTGGTCACGGCTGCAAGGGATGCAGCACATGCACGGCGGGTGCTTTCGGGGTTGGATTTCGACATGATCGTGCTGGACGTGATGATGCCCGGCGAGGATGGGGTCAGCCTGACCAAGGCGCTGCGCGAAACCCATACCACTCCTATCCTGCTGTTGACCGCGCGCGGCGAAACCGAACATCGCATTGCCGGGCTTGAGGCCGGTGCGGATGACTACTTAGCCAAACCGTTCGAGCCAAAAGAGCTGTTGTTGCGGATCAATGCGATCCTGCGGCGGATGCCGGAAACACCTGCGCAGGACGCGACGGCGAAGATACTGCATCTTGGTCCGGTCCGGTACGATATCGAGCGTGGCGAGATGTGGCAGGGTGAAGACCCGGTGCGCCTGACGGCGACCGAAAGCCAGTTGATGAAGATTTTTTCGGCCCAGCCCGGAGAGCCGATCAGCCGAACCAAACTGGTCGAAGATCTGGGCCGCGACAAGGGTCAGGCGCAGGAACGCGCGGTGGACGTTCAGATCACCCGTCTGCGCCGCAAGATCGAACAAGACCCCAAGCAGCCGCGTTACCTGCAGACCGTCCGCGGCGCCGGATATATGCTGGCACCTGATTGATTCAGCCGCGGCGCTTTCTTGCCTTGGGCGAGGATATTTTTGGCCAGATGAAGATGGGATCCCGATGACAACCGCCCTTTTGACCCACGCAGATTGCCTTGATCACGTGACACCGCAAGGTCACCCCGAGAGGGTGGCGCGGTTAGAGCATATTCTGCATGCGTTAGAAGGCTTGGAACTGACACGTGTAACCGCCCCTTTGGCGGCGGATGACGACTTGCTGCGCGTGCATCCGGAAAGCCATATCCGTGAAATTCGAAATAGCAGGCCATCCGATGGCTTCAAACAGATTGACGGCGACACCTTCATGTCGCCGGGGTCGGTCGATGCAGCCTATCGCGCTGCCGGGGCGGTCGTGCGCGCAGTAGACATGGTTTTGGGCGGCGAAGCCTCGAATGCGTTTTGCGCCATCCGCCCGCCCGGTCACCATGCCGAGACCGAAACGGCAATGGGGTTCTGCCTGTTTGGAAACGCCGCGCTGGCTGCCAAACACGCATTGGATCATCATGGATTGAAGCGCGTAGCTGTTGTTGATTTCGACGTTCACCACGGAAACGGCACGCAGGATCTGCTGTGGGATGAAAGACGTGCACTGGTGATCACCAGCCAGCAAATGCCGCTGTGGCCTGGATCGGGGCGCCCGGATGAAACCGGCGCTTATGAGACCGTTTTGAACATCCCGCTGGCACCCGGCACTGGTGGGGCCGAGATGCGGACAGCTTACGAGACGCAAGCCTTCCCGAGGTTGCGCGCATTCAAGCCGGAACTGATCATCATCTCGGCAGGTTTTGATGCGCATCAGGACGATCCGCTGGCCAACTTGAACTGGTCTACAGGCGATTTTGCTTGGGTTACAGCCGAGCTGTGCAAGATCGCCGATGAGCTGTGTGAAGGTCGTATCGTCTCGACTTTGGAGGGCGGGTATGATCTGAACGCCCTGGCCGAGGCCACTCGTGCCCATGTGGAAGAACTGATGAAGGCAGCCCGATGACCGATACTCCTGTTGATCAGATGACATTCGAACAAGCGATGAAAGAGCTTGAGGCCGTTGTCGGCCAGTTGGAGCGTGGGGACGTGGCGCTGGATCAGTCCATTGCGTTGTATGAGCGCGGTGCCGCGTTGAAGAAACGCTGCGAAGACGAATTGAAGCGGGCTGAAGAAAAGGTTGCGGCAATCACGTTGGACGCCAATGGGCAGCCAACCGGGACGACGCCTGTCGAAGGTCAGTAAATGTTCAAGGAAATTCTGGCGCAGGATGCCTCGCGGATTCAGGCTCAGTTCGATCTGGTCCTGAGCGCGCTGGACGAATTGGATGTTACCCGGGCGATGGCCTACACCACGCAGGGCGGCAAGCGATTGCGTGGGTTTCTCGTGCTGGAAAGCGCGCGGATGCATGGCATCGACTCAACACAGGCAATCTGGCCTGCGACAGGCATCGAAGCGCTGCACGCCTATTCGCTGGTCCATGATGACCTTCCCTGCATGGACGATGACGATCTGCGTCGTGGACGTCCGACCGTGCACTTAAAGTGGGACGAAGGCACCGCCGTTCTGGCCGGTGATGCCCTGCAGACATTGGCCTTTGAGCTGTGCACCCGGCCCGAGGTCGGAAATGCAGAGGTTCGTGCTGAATTGGCTCTAACCCTGGCCAAAGCAAGCGGTGCGCAGGGAATGGTGCTGGGGCAAGCGCTGGATATGGCGGCTGAAACAACGGCCGCGCCCCTGACATTGGAGCAGATCACCACGCTGCAGGCTGGTAAGACCGGGGCGCTGATTGAATGGTCCGCCTGCGCCGGTGCGCGGTTGGCCCAGGCAGATCCCGAACCCTTGCGCCAATATGCCCAGGCGCTTGGCCTTGCTTTTCAGATCGCTGATGACATTCTGGATGTTGAAGGTGATGCCGAGAAGGCCGGCAAACGATTGCAAAAAGATGCCGAGGCAGGCAAGGCCACGTTTGTTTCGCTTTTGGGTCTGAACGCCGCAAAATCCCGCGCTGTAGAACTGGTCGATCAGGCCTGCGCGGCGTTGGATGGATACGGTGCCAAGGCTGAAACCTTGAAGGACGCGGCCCGCTTCGTTATTGCCCGGGACAGCTAAGCCAGGAACGCCAAATGTCTGACCGCCCGAACACGCCCCTGCTGGACCTTGTGAACCGCCCTGCGGATCTCAAGCAGTTTTCGGACGCGCAATTGCATCAGGTGGCGCAGGAGTTGCGGTCCGAGACAATCTCGGCCGTGTCTGTCACCGGTGGGCATCTGGGCGCGGGTCTGGGCGTGGTCGAATTGACGACCGCCCTGCACGCCGTGTTCGACACGCCGCGCGACAAGATCATCTGGGACGTTGGTCATCAGTGCTATCCGCACAAAATCCTGACCGAACGGCGCGACCGTATCCGTACCCTTCGCATGAAGGACGGGCTGAGCGGCTTCACCAAGCGCAGCGAGAGCCCCTATGACCCGTTTGGCGCGGCGCACAGTTCGACCTCGATCAGCGCTGCGTTGGGTTTTGCCGTCGCTCGCGATCTGGGCGGCGTGACCCCCGAGGGATTGGGTGATGCGATCGCCGTGATCGGTGACGGCTCGATGTCTGCCGGCATGGCCTTTGAGGCGATGAACAACGCCGGCCACCTGAAGAAACGCCTGATCGTCATTCTCAATGACAATGAAATGAGCATCGCACCGCCAGTTGGCGCGCTGTCCAATTACCTGTCACGCATTTATGCGGAAGAACCGTTTCACGACCTGAAAGCCGCCGCCAAAGGTGCGGTGTCTTTGTTGCCGGAACCTTTCCGCGAAGGGGCAAAACGCGCCAAGGAGATGCTCAAGGGCATGGCCGTGGGCGGCACATTGTTTGAGGAGCTGGGCTTTTCTTATCTCGGTCCAATCGACGGGCACGAAATGGATCAGCTGTTGCCTGTCCTGCGCACGGTCAAGGCCCGCGCCACTGGCCCGATCCTGATCCACGTGCTGACAAAGAAGGGCAAGGGGTACGCCCCCGCCGAGCAAGCCAGGGACAAAGGTCACGCGACAGCAAAGTTCGACGTGGTAACGGGGGAGCAGAAGAAAGCGCCCTCAAACGCACCATCTTACACGTCGGTCTTTGGCAAAACCCTGGTGGAAGAGGCCGCACGCGATGACAAGATCGTTGCTGTCACGGCCGCGATGCCCGACGGAACCGGGCTGAACCTGTTTGCGGAACGCTATCCGTCGCGCTGTTTCGATGTGGCGATTGCCGAACAACACGGTGTGACCTTCGCCGCCGCTCTGGCTGCGGGGGGGATGAAGCCCTTCTGCGCAATTTATTCCACATTTTTGCAGCGTGGATACGATCAGGTCGTGCATGACGTGGCCATTCAGCGCCTGCCGGTTCGTTTTGCGATCGACCGTGCAGGGTTGGTGGGCGCAGATGGCGCGACCCATGCGGGGTCGTTCGATATCGCCTATTTGTCCAACCTGCCCGGCATCGTGGTCATGGCCGCAGCGGATGAGGCCGAGTTGGTGCATATGGTGGCCACCGCTGTCGCGCATAATGAAGGCCCGATTGCGTTCCGCTATCCTCGCGGCGAAGGTGTCGGCGTCGACTTGCCGGAACGTGGCGAGGTTCTGGAAATCGGCAAAGGCCGGATCATCCAAGAAGGCGCACGGGTCGCACTGTTGTCCTTCGGGACACGGCTGGCCGAAGTGCAGAAAGCGGCCGAAGCTTTGACTGCGCGTGGGATCACCCCCACTATCGCTGATGCTCGATTTGCCAAGCCCTTGGACCACGACCTGATTTTGGATCTGGCCGCCAACCACGAGGCGTTGATCACCATTGAAGAAGGTGCCATCGGCGGCTTTGGCAGCCATGTTGCCCAACTTTTGGCCGATGAAGGCGTCTTTGACCAGGGTCTCAAGTATCGCTCGATGGTTCTGCCTGATACCTTTATCGACCAGGCCAACCCCGCAGATATGTATACAGTAGCGGGCCTGAATGCCGAGCAAATCGAGGCCAAAGTGCTATCCGTTCTGGGTGTAGCAACCATCGGCGAAAAACGCGCCTGAGGCATGAAGCTAGGCAACTGAATTTCACCGTTGTTGGAAAATCTGCAAGCACCGCTTTTGACGGAAATTTCGGCCAGCCGCCGAATTCAGTCGCTTTTGGGTGAGTCCTTGAGAACACAGGAACCGCTTGAGTCCCGGCGCAGCGTTCCCGCTTCCCCGCATTTCTGATAGTAGTAAGAAAAACAAAAACTCCACCCTTGAGCAGGCGGGCGGATGAGAAACATCATGGCAGTTTTGGTCGCGCTTTTTTTGATGAGCGTGGCGGCAAGTTCAAAAGAGATTCAGGTTGGCAATGATCCGGGGGGGCGGATTGTGGATCGCATGGTCCAGATCGAAATCGCCAACCGGACCAACGCGCAATTCCAGATCAACGGGGACTATTGCCACTCTAGTTGCACCATGCTGCTGGGTGCGGACGATGTTTGCGTTTCGCCCGAGACGATCTTTGGCTTTCACGGCCCCCATCACCCAAACCGAACGAAAATGACGGCAGATGAGTTCGACAGGAAAAGCGCGTCACTATCTAGCTACTACCCAAATCCGATCAGAAACTGGTTCATGTCCAAAGCAAGGTTCGCCGGGCCCAATGAGCTTTTTTATGTGACGGGTGAGTACCTGATAAACCTCGGCGTGCAGGAATGCGCTTAGAACGCTAGCATCTCAATACCGCGGCTGTTCCCGTCAGGTCATTCGCGCAGGCACACATTGAACTGAAAACAGAGTTCGGTTTTATCCAGAGCCTGATGTCCTGTTCACGGCGGTCGCTGAAACTCGCCCGATAACCACCACTACAGGTTAGTCGGCGTCTTCCATCTTCGTTGCATTGAGTTGCGCGAAAAGCTCGGGCCCGATGCGATCATACAGTTCGATCTGCGTCTCTAGAAAGTCGATATGACCTTCTTCATCCGACATCAGGCTTTCGAACAATCCCATTGAGACATAGTCTCCGGCCTCTTTGCAGACATCCCGCGCTTCCTTGTAAAGCGCCCGCGCGCTTTGCTCTGCTGCAAGATCGCATTCCAGCGTTTCACGCGGGTTTTCACCGATCCGCAGGGGATCAAGTTTCTGCAGGTTGGGATGCCCTTCCAGAAAGATGATACGTTCAATCAGTTTGTCGGCGTGTTCCATCTCTTCAATGGATTCTTCACGGCTTTTCTTGGCCATGCTGCCAAGACCCCAATCGTCTTGCAGGCGATAATGCAACCAGTATTGGCTGACGGCCGTTAGTTCGTGGCGCAGAGCTTTGTTCAGGTATTCAATTACCTTTTTGTCACCTTTCATGATGAAACTCCTTGGCTGTGTCTAAGAACTGGCGTGGAAACAACTTTTTAAGCTGAATGCTACCACCAGAGCGGCTTAACCCGAAACCTTCAAATATCTGTTTTGAAACAGGTATTTGCAAGTTTCCTGACGATTCTCGTTTGAATCAGAACCCGTCACTTGAAAGCGTTTTTCCACCACACTTACGATTCCCTGATACCTGCTTACCGATCGGAAGCATGGCCCTTGCGGATCAAAATTACGCGGGCAAACAGCTCCGGAGATTGAGCTGCGCTAGCATCCGATGATAGCCCGCAGGATCGAACCAAAAGTGAGATACGAGGTAGGCCGCTAGTTTAGCATAACTTTACAGGGGAACGTGGTGCCTCAAGAGGGACTCGAACCCCCGACCTTGTCCTTACGAAGGACCTGCTCTACCAGCTGAGCTATTGAGGCAAGCGACGGTTCCTTTAAACCCTCGGGCAGATGCGTGCAAGTCTCGATATCCTCGGACGCCTACCGGTGTGTGATGGTGATTCCCGCAGCTCAGATCGCTTGAAGCCCATTCCATCACCACGCTCCAGCAAGAATATCACGCCTGTTCCAACGCTTACGCTCACCTTCGATGGCCATGTATTTTCGGTTGACTGGGTTGTCTTATTTTAATATTTCATGAAATATGATAGAACAGATAACAGACCAGTTGGCCATCCTGGGTCATCCGCAGCGTATCCTTGTGTTTCGCATGCTCATGCGACGTTTTCCTGACAGCGTCCCGGCAGGAGAGCTGGCGGCGGAACTCGACCTGAAGGCCAGCACCTTGTCGAACTATCTGAACGCGCTTCAGCGTTCGGGGCTGGTCAAGCAGGAACGTTCCGGGACATCTCTTCTCTATTCGATTGAAATGAAAAACGTGCAGCAGATGCTTGATTATCTGATCGTCGATTGCTGTCGCGGTCGCCCTGATATCTGCATGCCATTTTCTCTGGGAAATGAGGCCGCGACAGACCGGAAGTTCAACGTCTTGTTTTTGTGTGTGGGCAATTCTGCCCGCTCGATTTTTGCGGAATCCCTGCTGCGCACCCTGGGGGGTGACCGGTTCAACGTTTACTCGGCTGGTACGCAGCCCACATCCGAGCTCAACCCGATGGCCGTGCAAGTTCTGGACGACAAAGGGCATGACACATCCATCCTGCGGTCCAAGAACATGTCCGAGTTTGCAACCCCCGGCGCGCCCGAGATGGATTTCGTCTTCACGGTCTGCAATCAGGCCGCAAATGAGGAATGCCCCGCTTGGGAAGGCCAGCCAATCAGTGGCCATTGGGGCATGCCGGACCCGGTCAGGGCCGAGGGCACGGATGCCGAAAGAAGCCTTGCATTTCAACATGCATATGGCGCGCTCAAGCGCCGGATTGAGGCCTTTACGTCTTTGCCGGTCGAAAGCCTCGACCGGATCGCACTGCAAACTGCTGTTGATGACATCGGCAGAACGCCCACTGAGGACATGAAATGACGACTTATGCTGTGAATGGGTTGGGCCGGATGGGAAAACTGGCCTTGAAACCGCTGCTGGACAAAGGCGCAAAGATCGCCTGGATTAATGATTCAGTCGGTGGCCCCGAAATGCACGCGCACCTGCTGGAGTTTGACACGGTTCATGGCCGCTGGGATGCCACGTTCGCACATGATGCCGACAGCGTTACGATCAACGGCACACGTCTGCCCTTTATCGGCACCAGAGATTTGGCGGAACTGCCGCTGGACGGAGTCGATGTGGTGATCGACTGCACCGGTGTCTTCAAGACCCAAGCCAAGCTGGCCCCCTATTTTGAGGCAGGCGTGAAAAAGGTTGTTGTCTCGGCCCCCGTCAAGGATGGCCCGACCGCCAACATCGTTATGGGCGTGAATGAGGACACTTATGATCCGGATGTCCACAGCATCGTGACAGCGGCCTCCTGCACGACCAATTGTTTGGCCCCAGTGGTCAAGGTCATCCACGAAAACCTTGGTATTCGCCACGGATCAATGACCACAATTCACGACGTGACCAATACGCAAACCATCGTGGATCGCCCCGCCAAAGATCTGCGCAGGGCGCGGTCTGCTTTGAACTCTCTGATCCCGACCACCACCGGGTCGGCCACGGCAATCACGCTGATCTACCCGGAACTCAAGGGGCGGCTGAACGGTCACGCCGTGCGAGTTCCCTTGCTGAATGCCTCGCTGACGGATTGCGTATTCGAGGTTGAGCGTGAAACCACCGTCGAAGAAGTCAACGCGCTCTTCAAGGCCGCTGCCGAAGGTGAGTTGAAAGGCATTCTCGGCTATGAGACGCGACCGCTAGTTTCCACCGACTACACCAACGACGAACGGTCCTCGATTGTGGATGCGCCTTCGACCATGGTGGTGAACGGCACGCAGGTGAAGATCTATGCGTGGTACGACAATGAAATGGGTTACGCCCATCGTCTGGTCGACGTTGCCCTGATGGTTGGTGCATCGCTGTGACCCAAAGGCCCGAAGGTATGTCGGCCTACATCACGGTCACAGCAGCCTATTGGGCCTTCATGCTGACCGACGGGGCCCTGCGTATGCTGGTGCTGCTGCACTTTCATAGTATGGGATTCTCGCCGGTTCAGTTGGCATATCTGTTTGTTCTGTATGAGATCGCCGGCATGGGCACGAACCTTGCCGCCGGTTGGATCGCGGCGCGGTTTGGGCTGACCTCGACGCTTTATGCAGGGCTGGCACTGCAGATTGCAGCGTTGCTGGTTCTTACGCAACTAGACCCTAATTGGGCGATCCCAGTAAAAGTTGTCTTTGTGATGATTGTGCAAGGGGCCAGTGGGGTTGCAAAGGACCTAGCCAAGATGTCCTCAAAATCCGCCGTCAAACTGCTGGCCCCGACTGAGGGCGGAGGGTTGTTTCGCTGGGTCGCGATTTTGACCGGCTCGAAGAACGCTGTGAAAGGGTTTGGGTTTCTGCTTGGGGCGGCACTGTTGGCGACAGTGGGCTTCATGTGGGCTGTTCTGGCAATGGCGATCATACTTGCCGCATTCCTCGTCGCCGTCATCCTGTTCATGCCGACCGGCCTGCCCAAAGGGCGCAAAAGCGCCAAATTCTCTGAGGTCTTCTCGAAATCCGCCAACGTGAATTGGCTATCCGCCGCTCGTGTCTTCTTGTTTGGGGCGCGGGATGTGTGGTTTGTAGTCGGCATCCCGATCTATTTCTACGCGGTGCTTTCGGATGGAACTGAGGATGGCAACCGTGCCGCATTTTTTATGATCGGCACATTCATGGCCGTTTGGGTCATACTTTACGGAGCAGTTCAGGCCAGCGCGCCGAAAATCCTGCGCGCAAAGGAACGCCCGGAAGGGGACCTTATCCACGCAGCCAAGAATTGGGCCGCGGCGCTGTTTTGTGTGCCTGCTGCCCTGACCATCGCGGTTCTGCTCTCATCCGGCCCTGAGACATGGCTGACCGTTACGCTGGTTGTGGGCCTATTGGCATTTGGGGCAATCTTCGCCGTCAATTCGGCGCTGCATTCGTACCTCATCTTGGCCTTCACCAAGTCCGAGCGTGTGACGATGGATGTGGGCTTTTACTACATGGCCAACGCGACGGGCCGCCTGGTCGGCACTGTCCTGTCGGGACTTACCTATCAGATTGGCGGGCTTCCACTGGTTCTGGGCACCGCTGCTGCTATGGTCGCGCTGGCCGCCCTGACATCCGGCAAACTAACCGACCAGACGAATGAGGCATATACATGAGCATCTTCGAACGCTACCTGACCGTCTGGGTCGCGCTGGCCATGGTTGGCGGCGTATTGATCGGACTGGTTGCACCCGGCCTGGTTCAACTGATCGCCTCGGCCGAAGTGGCCAGCGTCAATCTTGTGGTAGCTTTGCTGATCTGGGCGATGGTCTACCCCATGATGGTCGGCGTGGATTTCGGCGCAGTGGCGGGCGTTGCCCGGCAACCACGCGGGTTGATCGTGACGCTGGTGGTCAACTGGCTGATTAAGCCGTTCACCATGGCCTTTCTGGCGGTTCTGTTCTTTGACCACGTCTTTGCGCCATGGATTAAACCCGAAGACGCGGCGCAATACACCGCCGGGCTGATCCTGCTGGGTGCCGCGCCCTGCACCGCTATGGTGTTCGTCTGGTCTCAGCTGACCAGGGGCGATGCGACCTATACGCTGGTGCAGGTTTCCGTGAACGACTTGATCATGGTGGTGGCATTCGCCCCGATCGTGGCCTTTCTGCTGGGCGTGACCGATATCCAGGTTCCATGGCAAACGCTGGTTCTGGCAACTGTTCTATATGTCGTATTGCCGCTGATCGCCGGCCTCTTCACCCGACACAAACTGGGATCGCAGGAGGCAATCGATGCGTTTTCCGCACGCGTCAAGCCGTGGTCGGTCATGGGCCTGATCGCCACGGTCGTCATTCTGTTCGGCTTGCAGGGGCAGACCATTCTGGCCAAACCACTGGTGATTGTCTTGATCGCAGTGCCAATTCTGATCCAGAGCTACGGTATCTTTGCCCTGGCCTACGGCACAGCCTTTGCTTTGAAAGTGCCGCACCGGATCGCCGCACCCTGCGCCATGATCGGCACGTCAAACTTCTTTGAGCTGGCCGTCGCTGTGGCCATCAGCCTGTTCGGATTGAACTCGGGAGCAGCGCTGGCGACGGTCGTAGGTGTTCTGGTTGAAGTTCCGGTTATGCTGTCACTGGTTGCCTTCGCAAACCGTACACGGGCGCGTTTTCCAGCAGTCGAAACGCAATACTCTAAAAAAACACTCAATTCCAACTGACAAATGGTCAGTCGCGGAGATCACCCAAAAGCGTAAAGTGAACCGAAAACTCGGGTTCACTAACGCTTTGTCTCGAAGTACTACTCGTGCTTCAGCAGCTGTCGAAAATGGACGAAGTTCAATTTCAGCTTGATAAGTCGTCTGCATTAACCGAATTTCTGCGCAAGAGTGAGTCAGTGCTTTTGTCGAGCCCTGACGCAAGCATCAATTCAGACAAACCTAGTTAGCGTGAGACTATTTTGGCATTAATAAGCAATCGCAGAAAAACAATGAATGTGTCTTCCAGTAGCGCAGTGCTTTCCAAGATCGGTGATTACGATTTCCTGTCTGTGGACATCTTCGACACCCTCCTCTTTCGCCATTGCAACTCTCCCATTGATGCCTTCGGTTTCATGGAGGAGCACATAGAAACAAGGCAGGTGACCGAGTATTTTAAGGACTATCGGGTCGCAGCCGAGCAATTGGCTCGGGAAGACGCAGACCAGAAAGGACTGGAGGACGTTTCGTTAGACGAGATTTATTTTTGTTTTCAACAACTCACGAATTGTAGCGGTACGCAAACTGAGCAGATCAAACAGCTCGAACTAGAAACGGAAATGGACCTGCTTCACGCCACCAATTTTGGAAGAAAGTTGGTGGCCAAGCTAAAAAACACAAAGAAACGACTTGTCATCACGTCGGATATGTACCTTCCCCAAAACTTTCTTGAGAAAGTGCTGGAGGCAAAAGGAATTGTCGGATGGGAACGCGTCTTCGTTTCGAACGAGCAAGGAAAGACCAAACATACTGGCAACTTGTTCGAAGAGGTGGCTGAGTACTTTGGTGTTCCACACGAAAAAATATTACATATCGGTGATAACAAACATGCCGATGGCAAAATGGCTGCCAGCGCAGGTATGCAGTCCCATGTAGTCTTGGCTAGCAAGGACGTACCTGCCAGATCTCCAAAACCAAAGCACCATTCCAATATGCTTTCGGGATCGCGTCCCATATCTCAGATTTTTTCGGCAAATTTTCTGGAAACGCATCACTACGATTCTGAAAAGCTGGACTTCCGTACTTTGTCTGAGGATCAGTACTTTGAGGCCATTGGGGCCGTATTGATCGCACCATTGATCACATCAATGCTTATCTGGATGAAGCGGGAAATGGACGATAGGGGCATCTCACGCATCGCATTTCTTGCTCGCGATGGCATGTTTCCTAAAGCAGCATTCGAACTTTTGTGGCCAAATGAATATGACACGCAGTACATAGCTGCCTCCCGGCGATTACTCACGCTTCCATTCACAGTTTTGGAGCCGAACACTATTGGCGGGATGCTTCACACCACCTTAGAAAGCTCGGAGACACTGGACGAATTTCTGGGCAAAATCTCCGGCGGGCCGATCTTAACAGATCTTTTTGCCAATCATGGCCTAAGTGGAACGGACCCACTAACGCGAAAAGCGCGAAAAAAAATCTTGAGACTTCTAAAGGAAAGTCCGGACACCTTTTTTCAGTCGTTTGCCCACGAGCGCGCCGCTCTAAAAAAGTACTATCGTTCGGCCTTCCCGGCAGGTTCTAGCACGGCCGTCTTTGACGTAGGTTGGCGCGGCAGTCTACAGCGCTCAATTTGCGAGATTGTTGATGCAGAAGCGGATATCCTGGGCCTTTACTTCGGCACAAGTCGGCATGCCACATCAATCCTACGTCGCAACGGCTTGGAATATGAGAGTTTTACAGCGTCAAATGGTCTTCCTTCCCATTTAACGCCATGGTTCACGGATTTTCGGGATATCGTGGAGTTTCTCTGTTCGGCAAATCATGGCAGCGTCCTTGGGCTGCAGCAAAGTGAATCCGGTGATATTTCTTGGGTCACCGCTGAACTCAGCGAGTTGGAGGCAGCCAACCTCCAGCGCGCCAAGAAAATTCAAGATTCCGCCCTACAAGCAATCGAGTCCGTACTACGGGCAATGTCGACAGAGACGTTGGCAAAATACACCAACCCGAAGGATGAGCGAGACATGCGTCATTTCCTGAGTAAACCGCATCGCCAAGATGCCCTTAGGTTCAAGAATGTAAGAATCTTCGATGGCGTAGGTGACACAACCGGTGAGAGTTTGACGCGCATTGGTGAACGCAGCACACATTATCAAAACGCCAAAAGCAGCCGGTGGCGTGCTGCCTATGGATCGCAACTCAATCCCTTGTCATATGCCTTACTGAAATTTGTTTTGCGAAAAAGAAAAAAAATTAAGTTATAGCCCTATGCAGTGTTGATAGTCTGACAGAGTTCGCGAACGCAGGCTTTGCTCACCTTGAAAATCTCGCCGGTCACGATGAAGAACGTTTTAATGTCGTAACCTGAATAGATTTCGAGGTGTAAAGCCGTCAGGGCAAATTCGTCGCCTATGATCGTTTTCTGAACAATCGCCAGGCTCTCGAAGAGTTTCGAGCTTTTCTTGCTTCTTTGTCGCGCCGCTTTTTTCTGTTAGCCGGAATGTCATAAGTGTAGCGGGCCTCCAATTCTTGCGATTTCCCACCAATGAATGAGCAACTTCCGGGCACGCCAACATTAGGATATTTTTCACCCAAGTGCTTGATTCCAAGCCAATAACGCTCTGTAACAAAACCCTTTGAATAGTGTTGGAACTCGACGGGTAAAACTATCACAGGAATCCCAAAATTCTCCTGCGCGTTAATACACAGGTCTTCGGCGTAAAGGTCGAACGTTAGGGTCTCATCAAACCGCAACCCGGGCCGATCCCTAAGTAACCGAGTGTGAATTAGAATCGCCACACAATCCAGTGTTTCAACCCAAGTTGGTGCAGTCACCGGCAGACCGACCTGTAGCACCGAAGAGCCGTCTTTTTCACTACACTTATGCTGACCAAACCCGGCCGGTGCATGCCCATCCAGCCTTACTCCAAAGGTTCCGTAAATTGCTTCAAGTGCCAAGTTCTCTGTGTCAAACAACTCTCCCTGAACTTCGAAGTCTTCATGTACGAAAAAAAGCCACATGTCCTCGTTCAAGTACTTTTCTATAACCTCATTGTATAGCGTCGGCAGGCCTGCTGATCGACCGCGGTTGTCAATCAGATGAATATCCCTTTCAAACAAAAACTTGTTTCGAGAGAACAGTTCAGTTGCCATCTTTTCGTTCACAAACGGAACGAATATCTTCAACGGGTCGCTGTTAGAAACTGTCATTTCTGACCCAACTCTCTTTGTGTTCGACGCTGATACCGCCGTACTGAGTTCCAGTACGAGACCTTCAGCGGGTGGCGGTACATTATACGGCGCCAATCTAGTTGCCCAATGTCGTCTCGAGTAGATAATTGCTTAATGGAATTTGGCAGCATGAGATCGTAGTTGTGCAACTGCTGCTCTTGATTTTGCCTACTAGAATTGTCCAGGTACTTTGACGAGATTGACTTAGGCTTCCAGTAAGACTCGACAGTTCTCCATTCACTCTCACCCTTGCATCGCGGAAACGGAACATTCTCGAATGCCCGATATTCCCTTTCGGTCGGTGTTGTGATCAGTCGCGTAAGACAGAAAAGGTTGAAGTCTTTTAGTTCCCGACGATCTAACGCGTCTTTTCTTGGCGCGATCATGCGGAGGAAATCGAGAGCCCCTCGTTGGACACAAATTGAAGCGAGGAGGCCAATATCGGCGTTCATTTCACATTTTGCACTCAAAGACAAAGATATGTCGTTCCCCGAATTCAGATGTGGGAAGGACGTATCAGGATTGACGAACAAAAAATCTGACAGAACTGGGCCTACCCTTACGGACATATCGGTGCTCATCGCATTCAAACCGTCAAAAAGGTAGGCTGAAGCCCTTGCCTCTCGGCTGGGAGAACTTTGACCACAAATACAATACCGATGCACTCTTAATGAAGACAGAAATTTAATGTCCGGTGCACTGCCATCGATATCCGCGATAGCAATGTTTTTTGAACCTTGAACCGTCCATGCGTCGATACGCTTCTGCAATTGTTTGCGTTCTACAGCAGAAGCATCCAAGAATTCACCGTCAAAAGCTTCTTTCACATCGCTGATCGAGTAGCTTGTTAACGGCAGTTTCAGAATGCTCAGAGATTGCTCAATAATGTGGTGCTGGCCAGGCGGAAGAAGCAGTTCATCGAACCCATCTTGTATTGAACGTTCCGCAATATAGTCACAGAACCCCAGCAATACCGGCCCGCAAACATTGAAGCCGAAACTATAAAGATCGGGTTCCTCGGGATCGACATGAGGCATTCGCGCTGCGATCTGGCCGAAAATCAAGTCCGAGGTGAACGTATATTCTCCGCGGTCTTGATCAACAAATGGAGCATCATCCTGCCTAAGGCAATCGCTGTGTTGGTTTACATGAATTGCTGTCAAAGCGCAGTCCACGTCAACGTTCATGTTCGCGAATTCGCGCTGGCAAAAATGCAGGACACGGTTCGGTGCGACCTCCTCATTGGCTGCAACTTTCAAAAGAAAGTGACGGCCTTCCGTAGGGCTAATTAGCGCATCCAGTTCAATCCCATGTGATTTCAATAGCCTCGATAATTGGTCTTTATTCAGTCTCGTGTCATTAATACCGACCAATTGCTTCCCTTTAGCCCGAGCAACTGTGGCAATCATAACAAAGGCTTGATTTAAAAAGTGGAACTTTTCTTCGAACTCTCTTTCATCGTCAGGCGTCACGGTGTTGTCCGGCAGAAGAACTGCAAGAAGGCTATAAATTTCGTGTAAACTAATCTCGGACGCTTCGGTTGTCCCAAAACGCCTCCGAGCAAGCTGCTCCGCTTTTAGTCTTGCGCCATAAAAACCGTCGACACCGAGTGACTTCTCTATGAAACGGAAAACGCCATCCACACTTAACACGCCGCGCGACAACAATGTCTTCGAAACATCGAAGGCGATAACGTCGTGGTTTTCGATTAGGTTCGAAATTGTGGAGAATGTGCATCCCGTCCGTCGAACGACTTCAGCTTTGTTTCGTTCCTGCGACAGCATAGACACTCCAACACGAGGTGAATAAGAATTCAGCGCTGTTGATACCAAGCATCGAACTCGCCTGCCAGTAGTCTATCAAACTCACTGAAACTAATTCCCCGATGACCTCGGGAGCCCCAAAACATAGAACAGGAGCGCACGACAATCGAGTGTTACAACCTGACATCAAGCCCTGACAAACCTGAGGCATGCCCCAAAACACAGCTTATTGCCTCAAGAAGAGATCCGCCAACGTAAACGGCTTTGTTGACTGCAAGTGAACTGTCGCTCGTGGGTAATCTGATTTGCAAACAGGCCTTCGAAAATGCAACTTTCTGCATTGAGACTTTCCCGGCCTCCATTTTCGAGTATAAGCCTATTTGGATATTGTCCAGCAATGGCGATTGAGTTAGCCCATTCTTTACTCTGCGTGCGCCGCAGAATGGCACTACAGGTAATGTTAATTATGGAATTCACAACCCTCTCAATACCAGAGGTGAAGCTGATTACACCGAGGCGATTTGGCGATCACCGAGGCTTTTTCGAAGAGACCTACAACTGTGATCAGTTCTCTTCCGCCGGGATCGATACAGTTTTTGTTCAAGACAATCACTCTGTGTCCAGTGAAATCGGAACGGTACGAGGCCTGCACTTTCAGGCACCACCGAAAGCGCAAGCTAAACTTGTTCGCTGCGGACGTGGAAGACTCTTCGATGTTGCGGTAGATATTCGCAAGGGTTCTCCGACGTTTGGTCGATGGGTCGGTGAAGAACTGAGTTTTGAAAATGGACGCATGTTACTTGTCCCGGCTGGATTTGCCCATGGGTTTATGACGTTGGAGCCGGACACCGAAATTGTATATAAGTGTTCAGACACTTATGCGCCAGAAACCGAGGGGGCTGTTCACTGGAGCGACCCCGAAATCGGCATTGAATGGCCGCTAACATCAACCGAAACAAAGCTATCTGAAAAAGACGCGGCTGCGCTGCGCCTGTCAGAACAAGAATCCCCCTTTACTTTTGAGGACACCAAATGAAACTTTTGGTCACTGGAGGCGCCGGTTTTATTGGGTCTGCCGTTGTTCGTCGTGCCGTTGCCCAAGGTCATTCGGTAGTCAACGTAGATGCGTTGACGTATGCAGCTTGCCTCGACAATGTTGCGGTAGCGGCTGATGCGCCAGGCTATGCTTTCGAACACGCAGATATTCGTGACGCTTCGGCGATGGAGGCTGTGCTCAGGAAACATAAGCCTGACGCGATCATGCATCTGGCCGCCGAAAGCCATGTAGACCGCTCAATCGATGGTCCAGCTGCCTTTATCGACACCAATGTCACGGGCACTTACGTTCTTCTAGAGGCCGCGCGCGCCTATTGGACCGACGCAGGCAAACCCGCAGACTTCCGTTTTCACCATATTTCGACCGATGAGGTCTTCGGATCTCTGGGGGAGACCGGTTTTTTTACCGAAGATAGCCCCTATCAACCAAACTCGCCCTATTCAGCATCGAAGGCGAGTTCGGACCACCTTGTACGCGCGTGGCACGAAACCTATGGCCTGCCGATCATTCTGACAAATTGCTCAAACAACTATGGTCCATATCAGTTTCCCGAAAAACTGATACCGGTCGTAGTCTTCAAGGCATTGTCCGGGCAGTCGATACCGATTTACGGCAACGGCGATAACATCCGCGACTGGCTGCATGTCGAGGACCATGCAGAGGCGCTGCTGCTTGTTCTGGAAAAAGCGGCCGTCGGTGCAAGCTACAACATTGGTGGCGAAAACGAGATGACAAATCTTGAACTCGTCAAAATGCTCTGCAGTATTCTGGACCGGCTTCGTCCGGCAGAGAAACCTTACTCAGAACAGATCACATTCGTAACTGATCGCCCGGGTCACGACCGCCGCTATGCGATTGATCCAACTCGAATTGTCGAAGACCTTGGCTGGCATCCGAACTATACCCCTGAGACAGGATTGGAACAGACCGTCCAGTGGTATCTGGACAACGAAGCCTGGCTGAATGCACTTCTAGCGCGGGATGGTGTTGGCGATCGCCTTGGTGTTGCCAAATGAAAATACTTGTCTTCGGTCGAAGCGGGCAGGTCGCCACAGAGTTGCGAGCGCAAGCGCCTGCGCGCGGCATCATAATAGAGGCGTTGGGGCGCGAGGACGCGGACCTTTCGCACCCGAAAACATGCGCAGACCACATAAGCAAAACCAACGCGGATGTGGTCATCAACGCCGCTGCTTTTACTGCGGTCGATAAGGCTGAAGACGAGAAAGATATCGCTCGGCGCGTTAACGCTGATGCGCCCGGTTCTATGGCCCAAGCGGCGGCCGAACGTGGCATTCCGTTCATTCACATCTCGACGGATTATGTCTTTGATGGATCAGGGACGCTCGCACGAACTACAAACGACCCGACTAGCCCGCTTGGCGTATACGGTAGTACTAAACTGGAAGGCGAAGATAAGGTCGCGGCGGCCGGAGGCTGGCATGGTATTCTCCGTACAAGTTGGGTGTTCTCGGCGCATGGAAACAATTTCGTCAAGTCGATGCTTCGATTGGCGGAAACACGAAACCACGTAACCATAGTTGCCGATCAGGTTGGGGGCCCCACACCTGCAGCGGACATCGCAGCTACATTGCTTAGAATGGCCGAGGCAGGGTCCAGTGTGGAGGGTGGCCTGTTTCATTATGCAGGAAGTCCAGACGCAAGCTGGGCAGATTTCGCACGCGAGATTTTTTTACAGGCAGGCTTAGATATTTCGGTTGAAGATATCCCGACCAGCGCATACCCGACGCCTGCTGCCCGCCCAAAAAATTCGCGGCTGGACTGTTCCCGGCTTGAAAAAACTTATGGGCTTCTTCGCCCTGACTGGAAAGCCGGGCTAACCAAGGTACTGAGGCAATTAGGTCAGACCCCAAAAGGCCAATTTTGAAAGGTTAACGCATGCAACGTAAGGGAATTATTCTTGCCGGAGGCTCTGGAACGCGGCTGTACCCGATTACGATGGCCGTGTCCAAACAGCTGCTACCAGTTTACGATAAGCCAATGATTTTCTACCCACTCAGTGTATTGATGTTGGCGCAGATCCGCGAAGTTGCAATCATCACAACACCACAGGACCAGGAGCAGTTCATTCGCCTCTTTGGTGATGGCAGTCAATATGGACTGTCACTGACGTGGATCGTGCAAGACTCTCCTGACGGGTTGGCGCAAGCTTATACACTGGCGGAAGATTTCCTCGCCGGCGCTCCTTCGGCATTGATCTTGGGAGACAATATCTTCTTCGGCCACGGTCTTCCAAGTCTGCTGGCCCAGGCAGATGCCAACAAGCAAGGCGGTACGGTTTTTGCATATCGCGTCGCCGACCCAGAGCGGTATGGCGTTGTTGCTTTTGAGGACCAAAAGGTTCGTCAGATTGTTGAAAAACCACAAAACCCGCCGTCAAACTACGCAGTCACCGGCCTTTACTTTCTTGATGGTGACGCGCCGGCGCGGGCTAAAGAAATCCAACCGTCTGAGCGCGGCGAGCTTGAGATTACTTCGCTTTTGCAAATGTACTTGGACGAAAACCTGCTCGATGTTCAGACTATGGGTCGGGGCTTCGCTTGGCTGGATACTGGGACACACGGCACTCTGCTGGAGGCAGGAAGCTTTGTAAGAACGCTGACAGAACGTCAGGGTATGCAAACCGGTAGCCTTGATGAGATCGCCTGGAGCAATGGATGGATCGATGATGCCGCTCTCGAGAAGCGCGCAAAACTGTTCGCAAAATCGACTTATGGCGCCTACCTTCATTCGCTTCTGAGCGATTAAAGCTAGCACCGAGTAAGTGCGCCTGACGATCCGGAATAAATTGCATCCAAGCTAGGGCCGTCACAAAGACATTCCGTCCGATCAGCCAGAACGTGAATCGAGTAAGCACTGGACCGAAACGGCCCGGCGCTCGCGCCTAAACTGGCGCGGTATAAAATGGTTTCAGGGCTTGTTTCGCTTCGAACGCGGCTAAAAAAACGCGCGCTGTGTCGAGGGCTTCGCGGATCGTGACGTCCATATCCAGATAACGGTAAGTACCCAAACGGCCAACAAAAGTTACCTTCTCTGTCTTGTCGGCCAGCGCAACATACTCACTCAGCAATGCTTTTTCTTTTACCTGACGGATCGGGTAATAGGGAATGTCATCCGGACCCGCCGCGCGGGAAAACTCGCGATAGCAGACCGAGCCTTCGTGCGACTCCCACGGTGCAAAGTGCTTGTGCTCGGTGATCCGGGTAAAGGGCACCTCTTCCTCGCCATAGTTCATCACGGCGCAACCCTGATAGTCGCCGTCATAGGTGAACCGTTCGAAATCAAGGGTGCGGTATCCCAGGCGTCCAAGCTCATAGTCGAAATAGCCATCCAGCGGGCCTGAGTAGAACACATGATCGAAGCCATCCGCCATGTTGCGATCGAACATGGTGTTCAGCTTCACTGTGATCCCCGGGTGATCGAGGATGCCACCAATCATGTCGGTGTACCCGTTCTCGGGCATGCCTTGGAATTTATGGAAAAAGTAGTTGTCGTCGTAGTTGAACCGCACCGGCAAGCGTTTCAGGATCGACGCCGGCAGCTCGGACGGGTGGCAGCCCCATTGCTTGATCGTGTAGCCCTTGAAAAACGCCTCATACAGATCACGACCGACGAACCGCATCGCTTGTTCCTCGAAACTCTGCGGGTCGGTGATGGATGTATCAGCCTGTTCTTCGGTGATAAACGCGCGGGCCTCGTCCGGGCGCATGGTCTTGCCAAAGAACTGGTTGATCGTGTGCAGGTTCACCGGCAGCGAATAGACCTGCCCCCGCGAGGTGGTTTTGACCCGGTTCTTATAGGGCAGGAAGTTGGCGTATTGGTTCACATACTGCCAAACCTCTTCGTCATCCGTATGGAAGATATGTGGCCCGTACACATGGACCATGACGTCGGTATCGGCATCCCGTTCTGTGTGGCAATTTCCACCGATATGGTCACGGCTGTCGACCACGGTGACATCATGCCCTTGTTCCGCAAGTTGGCGACCGATCACAGCCCCAGACAATCCGGCCCCAACCATCAAAAACTGCATATCAGGGGCTTTCCTGTTTCATAGAAATCGTCGTCATGTCGAGCGGTTTGATCAGCTGACGGCGGGCAATCTTGAATATACCCGACCGCGCCTCGCTGGCACTGCGGAATTTCGGCAGGACCGACATCCATGCCCGGCACATATGCCACCCCAGCTGCAGACGACCCGAGATGGGTTGCCCACCCTGCAGGATCGCGGCAAAGACGACCGGAACGGTGCGCCGCGACAGATCAAACATCTGCTTCAGAACGGCTTCTTCCTCTTCCGAGCTGAGGTTGTTCGACTCGGCCATCGCAGCTTTCAGGTTCTTTCCGATCGGCCGCGTGTGGTGCATCGCGATCTCGTCCAGAATGGCAGTTCGAAACGCGCCAGCCTCGGCCCATCGACACCAGATGTAGTCCAGGCCGTAGCCGCTCATGGTGCCCTGGAAAAGCGGCAGTGCTTTCTTCAGGATATCCTTGTGCAGGCACGGGGCCATGATCTCGATATAGTTCGTGTAGCGTAGCACGAAGCCCGGGCATTGGCTGAACACAAAATGCGAGAAATAGCTTTCGGGGGTCAATGATGGTTGCGCAATGCGCAAGCCGTGAACCTGCATGGCATCGAACAGTGCATTTACGTCTGCGGCGCTGATATCCAGATCGTCATCCGGCAGCCAATAATAGTCATACTGATCAAGGTCTCGATCTGCGAGGGTCTTGAATAACCCGTCCCATTTGCCGCCCTTCACCAGCACGGCCTCAACACCGGGTTCAGGTTCGAATGCCGAAAAGGCCTCGTCCGAGAAATAGCTGATCAGAAGATCGTAGTTACGATCTTCATAGGGAATTTCCTGCCACCGATGGTGCAATGACTTGTTGCCCGCACGGACAACCACAAGGCTATTCTTCATGCGCGGTTCCGAACCGGATTGCCGGCCTGCATCAGGGGGCCGAGCCCTTCGATCATGTCCGGGTTCAGCGGGTGGCTCAACCGTCCGTACGTGTACTTTGTCTGGTACATTAAGTTTCGAACGAACCTGGCCATGGGCGAGCCGGGTTTCATTTTACTGCGGCAGTGATCGATCGTGCTGTCTATCTCTTTGCGCTCTGCGACCATCTGCTCGGCAAGGGTGAGGATGGGCACATTGTGTTCCCAATAGAATTTTAGGTCGATGTCGATGGGACGCGCAATCGGGGCCTCAATCGCCAAAAGCCGAGCGGCAGCACGTCGGCCGATGATATAGCCTGTGGTTCTGGGTGGCAGACGGTCCGACAAGACAAGATCCTGATCTGCAATGGACTTAATGACCTGTCCGTTGTTTCCCGACACGCCGTCGATTTTGATCATGACGTCTTCGAAACATTCGCCACATTCAGCCAGTTCATTGAAAAACGGCCTGGGATCTTGCACGAACGTCGCGTCATCTTCCAGAACAAGGCTGACGCAGTCGGAGGAGTCAGCAATATCCTGCCATATCTGACGATGTCCAAGGGTGCAGGCGACCTCGTTGCGGCTGAGCGGGCGCTTGAATTTAATCCGGTTCATGTCTGCGTCATACAGATGATGCAATTCGGAGTTGTTTAGCTGATCTCCGGCAATGGCGTCGCAAAATTCATGATTCAAGCCAAAGCGGGCAAATTCGCTTTCGCAGAAACGTCGCCGTTCAACATCTTTCGGCAAACTCAGAATGACAGCTTTAATCGACACTGTTCCATTACCAATAATACGTGCTTCGCGTTACTATGGGCCATATATACCAAGCACAAGGACAAAAAATCTATCCTTTTCCCCTGACGCGTCAAGGATTTCCTGCGGCAAAAAACCGCTGAATTTCAATCGTTACTCTCACGCTACAGTACTCAGCCCCAAAATATCAGCGCTTCCATTTTTCAAGCATATGCATATCACAATGAAACCAAAAAGAAAAACGTTTGACCTGATCACTAGAGGTAACGCAAAAATCTGCCAGCACCTCAATCTATTCGTCAGAATTCGGGGATCTCTCGTGACAAGAGGTATACACAAGACGCTATAAAGTTGTGCGGGCAACTTCGGGTTTTGACCTAAAAACGCCACGTAGAGGCCAGGGCTCGGAAGCCCACGATACAACGCGTCACCTTGTCAAAAGAGAACATCAAAACCTTGCACATCTCAATGCCAACCCTTACTTGACGAAGCTTCTGCGCAACCTTTTGATTGGGCAACTCTGTCGCGCCAATTGATCTGCCCTTTAGGCGGGAAGGATTATAGGTTAACTGAGCGAGCGCATGATTTCACGATCTGGAGAATGCAATGATTAAGCGTGCCTGGACCGAATGGCGATCAGGCTATATGGGCCGCCTCATTGGCGAGAGTTTTTTTGCCCAAGGTCCTCTTTATGCCGTCGCTATTGTTGCGATGATTGCCGTTGCCGCGACCACTGCTGGCTCAGCCTTCATGATGGAATACATCGTTGATGCGATGACCAGCCCCGATATGCGTGAGTGGGCGTTTGCAATCGCTCTAGGCGTTGTTCTCTTGTTTCTGGCCAAAGCGGTGGCCTCCTATATCCAGTCTATATACTTGGCGCGTGCGGGGAACCGGATCATTGCGATGCAACAAGACCGCGTGTATCGTAAGCTGTTGCGGCATGGCATTTCCTTCTTCGCCGAGAATGAATCCTCGGACCTACTCATGCGTACGACACACGGTGCGCAAGCTGCCCGAACTTTGATTGATGTGGTGGTTACCGGTTTTGTTCGCGACGCCTTGACCCTGGTGGGTCTTGTAATCGTTATGGTTTACCAGCAGCCCGTTCTGTCCATCATGTTTTTTGTTGTCGGACCCGTGGCTTTGCTGGGCGTGCGTTATCTGTTGAAAAGCGTGCGCTCGATCATGCAGCAAGAGTTCAAATCGCTGGCAGAAATTATTCGTGTACTGCAGGAAACCTCGGCTGGCATCAAAATCATCAAGGTGTTCTCTCTTGAGGATCGGATGATCAGCCGTATGGAAACGGCCATCCTCAAGGTCGAAGAACGCTCGAACGATATTGCGCGGCTGCAGTCGATCGCCAGCCCGCTGATGGAGTTTCTGGCCGGTCTGGCCGTTGCCGGGGTTCTGGTCGTTTCGACCTTGGGAATTGCAGGTACGGAACAACCAACAGCTGGGCAGTTGATGTCTTTTATCACAGCGTTGCTGATGGCTTATGAGCCCGCTAAACGTCTATCAAAAATGCGCGTTCAGATTGAGGCGGCCATGGTCGGTGTTGGCATGTTGTTTGGCTTGCTGGATCAAGAAGACACCATGCAAGAAAGCCCCGAAGCGCGCGATCTGCTCGAAGGACCAGGTGAAATAGCACTGCGTAACGTCACCTTCGGGTATCAAGGATCAATTCCTGTAATCAAAGACATGAATGTGATTTTCGGAGCGGGAAAAACCACTGCGCTTGTAGGCCAGTCCGGCGGCGGTAAGTCGACAATATTCGGCCTGATCATGCGGTTCTATGACCCCGACGGGGGGAGTGTCGAAATAGATGGTCAGAATTTGCAAGAGGCCAGCTATTCCTCGCTGAGACGAAAGATCTCTTATGTGGGTCAGGACACTTTCCTGTTTTCCGCTTCGGTGATGGACAACCTGCGCTGTTCGGCACCGAATGCGACGGATGAAGAGGTCATCGAAGCTGCGAAGGCTGCGCATGCGCACGCGTTCATTTGCGAGCTGCCCAACGGCTATGAGACGCCTGTCGGTGAAAACGGAGCCTTCCTGTCCGGCGGTCAAAAGCAACGCATCGCCATCGCCCGTGCGATCTTGCGCAATGCCGAGATTTTGCTACTGGATGAAGCTACCAGCGCATTGGATGCGGAATCCGAGGCTCTTGTTAAAGCGGCGTTGGACGCGCTGACGCAAAGCATGACCGTTATTGTGATTGCTCACCGCCTGTCCACGATCCTTGAAGCTGATAAGATTTTGGTCGTTCAGGATGGGGCAGTCGTCGAACAGGGCAACCTCGACGAACTCATGCAACTCAACGGGCAGTTCAAGAACCTTTTTGATCAGCAATTCAAGAAACGTGATGTTGGAGCAAAAGTAGCAGAATAACGACACAGCATTCAATTTTCTATTGGGCGAGGATTCCGTGGCCGGGGCTGGGCACCATCCTCACATGATTTGGGACGAACCTCGCGAAACGGAGTCCGTGTAAAGAAGTCGCAATCGAAAAAATTCTTCTGTTACAAATCACTCAATGACCCTTCGTGATAAGAAGCATTATTAGTGGCTATGTTAGAATTCAAGGATCGCATATTCTTTGATTTGATCAAACCTCAGACGAAAAACCAATCACAATGAAAAAATCAGACTTTATTTTTTTAGGCCACAAAATCTCAGTTCCAAAGTATCAACCAGACACTGAATCTCTGGAATACGGCCCATTTGCGATGTGGTTAGTCCAGGCCATGCAGCCCCAGAGAATTGTAGAACTAGGAAGTCACAGTGGCTACTTATACTTTGCGATGTGCGAAGCTGTTCTGGAGGGAGGACTGAAAACGGATTGTTTCGGGGTGAGCGCCTGGGGCAAAGGTAAGTATGCCGACCATCAAAAAAACAGCATTTTCGATACTGTTATCGCCACAAACAAAGAGTTTTCCCACTTCAGCCGCTTGCTTCAAGAGACATCTACTGATGCGACAAGTGATATTGAAGACGGGAGCGTTGATCTCCTGTCTATTTGCGGCCGACGAAATTATGATGACGTTAAAGGGGACTTTGAGAGCTGGATACCGAAACTCTCATCTTCATCGATAGTTTTGTTTCATTGTACCGGTACTCATGAAGATCGCCTGGGTATTTGTCGTTATTGGGCCGAGTTGGAAAATGAGCGCCCCTCCTTCAGTTTCAAAGGCGGCAATGGGCTGGGGGTGCTATTCTGGGGTGACAAAGTTTCCAACGGCCTCATTGATCTTCTAGATTTGACGACTGTTCCGGATAGGATTGAAACAGCATTAACACTATTTTCTACCATAGGCAGTCGCGCGAATACTAAAATAGTCAATCGTGCGCTCGGGTCTCGATTGCTTGCGCATGGACACGGAGAAATTGAAACCGAAACGCGCGTTCCTTCGGTAGTTCTTCGGGTCTCCGAATATGGCGGTAGTACAGAATCTCACGAAACGAAAAAGTCTACATTGTCGAATGGACTCGAAGAGACCAGCCTGCAACTTGAAGCTCTACAGCAACAGCGAGAATCACGTGAATTCGAGCTGAACTACGTTCTGACGAAAGTTAATAGCCCTGGTTGGCTTTTGAAACGTAGCTTAAAACTCATGAAGTATCTTCCCAGAGACTTGGGTCGCAAGCTTCGAGGAAAAAAAGAGTATCGCAAACCCGCAACCCTTGCTGAATTGGGGCTGCAAGCGCCACCAAATGGCAGTTACAAAAAGCTGTCGCTTCCATCCTTGCTGAATAGCAGCAAATTTGGACAGCTACCCGCACGCTCGCAACTGGATCAGTTGTTGCCAAGTGTTCTTATCGTGGCTGAACTCGCAATTCCGCAATGTACGAAATACCGAGTTACACAGAAAGCAGAAGCGTTGGAAAGCTTGGGCTTCGACGTGTCAATAATGCCTTGGCAAGACTCCGATAAGGTACTGAATGCTCTGCAAACTCATACGCTCGTAATATTCTATAGAGTTCCCGGAATCCCTGAGGTGCTCGAACAATTCAAAGAGGCCAAGCGCCTCGGTATTCCAGTAGGCTACGATATCGATGATTTGATTTTTGACGTCGACAAATACGGATCGAATCCGAACTTAGGCGCTCTAGGCGAAACCGACCTCGAAAACCTTATGGCGGGTGCCGAGCTTTACAGGCGGGCGCTGATGCATGCAGATTTCAACGTTGGAAGCACTGAGGGTCTCTGTACAAATATGACTGCCACCAATGGTGCGCCCTCATTTATACTTGAAAATGCGCTGGATGCTGAAACGCTTAGTGTAACTAGGAGCATCCTAGAAAAAAAGAACTCAGACAGTGTTACAATCGTATATGGCTCAGGTACCAACACGCATAATGCTGACTTCGAAGTGGCAAGCGACGCAATACTGAAGATAATGCGTGAGTACGATAACGTTCGGTTGCATATTGTAGGACAATTGGTACTTCCGCCAGATTTCGAAATCTATGATTCACGAATTAAGTACACTGGGCGGCTGGAATATAGCGAATACCTAAGTTTACTGGCGGAGGATGACATCTCTATCGCTCCACTTGTGGATATTGAATTCAATCACGCAAAGAGCAATATCAAGTTTTTGGAAGCAGCATCTGTTGGATTGCCCTCTGTATGTTCGGATGTTTCAGCTTTCAGAACTGCAATTGAACACGGCCAGACCGGCTTTTTGGCTGCGACAAAACAAGAGTGGTACGAGGGATTGAAGTTGCTCGTCGAAGATAGCGAGCTACGTAAACGTATTGGCGCTACCGCACGCGCTGCTGTCGAAACACAATACAGCCCTAATGCGATCCGTGATCGTCAGTTGATGCCCATCGTCAAAAAATATATTGCCCGCCCGACCTTTGATAGAACACGTGTCATGATGGCAAACGTGTTTTATGCTCCCCAATCTTTCGGAGGAGCAACTCTACTCGTTGAAAACCTGGTAGCTTCACTAACGAAGAACCACGAATTTGACATCAGCGTATTTGCGACGGGGCCGGGGCATGCAGCCGATCGCGTTTTTGTCAGGCGTCAAGCTGACGGCAATACAGTGTTCCGATTTGGTTGCCAATCTGACGCGATGTGGGCAGATCAAACACCAAAGGAAGCGTTGGAGTGCTTCAGGAAAGCGCTTCGGGCAACTCGGCCCGACGTCGTGCACTTTCACTCGATTCAAGGTTTTGGAAATGACTTTATTGCGGCATGTGACGAATTCGGAATACCGTATTGCATCACGCTTCACGATGCTTGGTGGCTTTGTGCACGTCAATTTCTAGTTACTAAGGAAGGAAAGTACTGCGGGCAAACGAAGGTGAATCGTGAAATTTGCCAAAAATGCGTTGGAACAGATACTGATGTTGAAGAGCGCCACCAGAAGTTGACACCAACACTCCAAAGAGCCCGAAGGTTGCTCACGCCGTCCAAATACTGGGCAAAATTCCATATTGACAATGGTTTACCAGAAGAAACAGTCATTCACTGTGAAAATGGGATAGAAATTCCAGCCAGCTGCCCCCCGAATTCTGCCAAAAGCAAAGTTAGGTTTGGCTTCGTAGCCGGTACAGAAGTCGTAAAGGGATTTCCGGTTATGAGAGATGCCTTCAACAGTCTAACTCGTAGAGACTGGAGTTTGACGTTGGTCGACCACACAAGGAAAATCTCTGACTTTAGTTTGAACGCAAGCTCCACCGGCATCAATGGAGACGTACGTATTGCTCCGCCGTTCGACGCTAAATCACGTGACTCATTCTTTGATAAGGTTGATGTTTTACTATTCCCATCGCAGTGGCCTGAGTCGTTCGGCCTAACTGTTCGCGAAGCTTTAGTGCGAAACAAATGGGTCATTGCAACTGATCTTGGCGGACAGGCCGAAGCCATTACGTCAGGCGAAAACGGTACCTTAATCCCCTTGGAGGGAGGCGCGGCCTCCCTTGCCGAGGCAATCGAAGAGATTTTGGATCAAAAATCCATGCTGTCCGGATGGGTCAATCCAAATAGAAACACTATCCGCAGCGTAGATGACCAGGCTACCGAACTTGCAGAACTATACAAAGAATTCAAGGTGGATTACTCGACCGCCGCATCACGGATGCCCTGAACCCTAGCGTGTAAAACAAGAGCAATTGATCCCAAGCAGTTTTGTTTCGTATATTGGGAGGATTAGCGTTTTAAATTCAGCTCAGCCGTTGTGAGGAATAAGCAGTTGGTTTTGAACAAAGCACGGGACCATGAACTGGCCTTTATGAGTTCTGACCTAGCTTCTTGATCCGGGTCGTTTGTGTGTAGAATCCGTTCCAGTTTTTTTTCGTGATTAGGTTGCGATCAAGGCCTGCTGGGCGGAGCCCTTGCATAGCTAAAGCGAAGCAGGCTGGGTGGCACAGTTGAAATTGGCGTAAACGGCTTGGGCCAGCCCGACAAGAGAAGTGTGTGGTCGCTGCGTGTGCAATTGTTCCTCTAGTTTTCAATGATTTTTCTTGCTTCAGTTAGACTGCCGAACATGTGCTCATTCAGGCATTCATCCGGCAGCATTCCGTAAAATGACTCGACAAAGGCATTTTGCATGGGCTTTCCGGGCGCAATGTTGTGCCGGTTCACGCCAGTGTCCTGGCGCCACCACAGAACAGCGTGAGAGGACATTTTCGTCCCATTGTCAGAGACGACCATATCGGGCTGGCCGCGTCTAAGCGCCTTTCGGGCAACGGCGCACCCAGGGCTCTACGCCAAGAAGGGCTCGAGGCACCTTGGGTGATCGGTGGCGCAATGAACAGCGAGATGTTCAACCTCTATGTCGAAACCCAACTCGTCCCAACGCTGCGCGAAGGGGGCACCGTGATCTTCGACAACCTGTCGAGCCATAATCGCCCGGGCGCGGCGCAAGCCCTGCGCGAGATCGGCACTTGGTTCCTGTTTCTCCCGCCGTACATCCTGGACCTCAATCCGATCGAAATAGCCTTATCCGAAAGACAGCCGCCAGAAGCTATGACTAGCCCTGGCAACTCCGCGAAGAACACCTTGCGCGGAATCGAAACTTTCTGAGCCAACCGGAAAGGTCACTTTCCGAGCAACCCGACTGGAGTTCGCAACGAAATCGCGCTCATAGAAAACCAGTTTTCGAAATCCGTTTGAAAATGGGAAAATTGTTCCAGTTCTTCGGACAATTCAGTTAATGCAACAAAGCCAGCCAAAGCAAGTACCCGAGGGATCTCAACCCGAGGCCGCGACTGTTAGCGAGTGAACACGAAAAGAGCCAACGGAACCGCCTTGGCGGATCGATTATTCTGTTCAAAAGCGCTTGACTGTGCCCCCCCCCATTACCGAATTCCTTTGCTTAAAGTTTGCTGCACAACCGATCAACTTGTGTTGAAGTGGGTAATAAAACGGGATAGAGGGAAAACAATTTTTTGAGCGGATGCCAAGGAGGAAACGATGCAAGATCCAACTCGGGAAGCATCCGAGCAATCGAGCTTGTCGGTCCAAACGCGATATGGCCTGTTTTTTGTCCCAAATAGGGACGATGTTATATCGGACTCGCTGCGCCAGTACGGTGAGTGGGCTCAATCTGAGCTGGATATTCTTTGTGACTTTTTGATGGATGGAGATACAGCTGTAGATGGTGGGGCATGTTATGGCACACATGCACGCGCGTTTTCGAACAGCGTTGGTTCGAACGGCCGTGTCATCAGCTTTGAACCCTTTGCCGAAAACCGCCGGTTCCTGCAGCTGAATGCAGGCGTATCTCCGGTGCCCAACATCGATGTGAGGGCGACCGCTTTGGGCGCTCAACCTGGCAATGGGCAAGTTGTCGAAACTTTCGAGGACAATGCGGGCGGCACCAGAGTAAGGGTTTGCGAAACAGGCGGTACACTTACCGTAGCGCGCCTCGATGATGAGGTTCTGAGACAAGTTTCACTTATTAAACTTGACCTTGAGGGCGCCGAACTGGACGCATTGCAAGGTGCGAACAGAATTCTCTCTCAAGACCGACCTGTTGTGTTTTGCGAAGTATTGGACCTGTCCAGCGGGGCGCAGTTACTCCAATACATGTCAGGGCTAAGGTATGTTTGCTACGGTCTGAACACACCAGCGTTTCGATCTGATAATTTCAAAAATTCGGACGCAGATATCTTTTGTGGTGGTACCGAGAGCGGTTTACTTTTTCTGCCAACAGATAGGTTAGGAGAGTTTTCAGAGCCTATTGAGAAGCACCTACTACCCGAGATCAAAACATTGGATGATCTGGGGTTGCTGCTACTGCAACAGCCTCAGTATTGCCGGACTACGCTCGCCAGCCAAAGCTCTGCTGCCATCCTAGAGGTACCCAAGGCGCGCTATGACGTCTCTCGCCAAGAAGAGGATTTCGAGCAAAGGATTTTAGAACGGGACCTCGAGAAACAGAGATTAGAACGGGACCTCGAGAAACAGAAATTCGAACGGGACCTCGAGAAACAGAAATTCGAACGGGACCTCGAGAAACAGGTATTAAAAAGCAAGAAAGAGGTTTCGGTGGTATTGACGGAGTTGCAAGCCAAGATTCAATCCGAAGTTTCGGAACTGATGCCATTTCTGGAACAGTGGAAGGAAGAAAACGACTACACTGTCAGATTGGCCAAGCGTGTCCGAAAGTTGCCTTTTGCTCTTTATTTTAGGACGAATACTAAACATCGTCGCGCTACCAGAAAGCTGATGAAGTCGGTCGGAGGGCCGCGGGTCGCACTTGCCAAGTTGGAAGGTTTGCAAGGTTTTCTAAGTGGCACACCTTCCTCTACGCCTAAGGTCAATATCCCGTCCGAGGGATATCGAGCAAAAGTTATAAATGCCATAGCTTCAGGTAGTTCAAATGCGGTTCTGGCACCCTTACCCGAGATAACCGAGCCTATGCTTGATGCGCCCGCAATTGCGGACAGGCTGGCGGAAGGACGCAATCAGGTTGTGCTTAGCATAGGCCACGATAACTACCGCGAAGTGACCGGCGGCACTCAAATTTGCATTCAAATCGAAGCAGCCCGCGCCAACGAGGCTGAGATTGACTACCTAAACATTCATCCCGTCCGGACTTGCAACGCATTGTTGCCAGACGCAGAAACAGACGCTGCCGTTTTTCGTCTGATCCTGAATGGCGAATGCATCGGGATCGCGCGCTATGCTGAATTAATTGCCGCAACTTGCGACCGGGTCGCTGCCGGGCAGATCTTTAATTGCGTTATTCACCATCTACTAGGACACTCGCCGGAAGCGATTGCGCAATTGGTTGAAGCGAGTTGTAACCGAAGAGCGTGCTTTTGGCTACATGATTTCTTTGCTGCGTGCCAAAGCTACACACTACTGCGAAACAACCTAAGCTATTGCAATGCACCGGATGTTGGCTCGCAGGGCTGTAACATTTGCGTCTACGGGGACGACAGAACGCGCCACATGCGGCGTGTTCGAGACTTCTTCGAGCGAGTTGAAGTCACCGCTTTGGCGCCATCTCGGGTGGCGGCTGACATTTGGGTTAAAGCCTGTGGCTATAAGTTGCACGATTTGATCGTGCAATCTCATACCGTACTAAAAAGCGAACCGCGGCCAGCGCCCTTACCTGAAGTTGGCAATGGGGCTCGGGGTACCATTAAAATTGCCTTCGTGGGTGCACCATTACCCCACAAAGGATGGGATCATTTCACTGCACTGACTGAGGCCGAGGCTATTAATCCCGAATTAGAATTCCACTATTTTGGTAAGAGTGATGTGAGCTTGAATGTCATCAAGCATCGCGTGGACACCGTAGCCAGCCAGGTTCCTGATGCAATGACAAGAGCTCTGTCGGCTGCGGGCATTGATCTTGTGGTTCATTTTGCTCCATGGCCGGAAACATTCTCGTTGACGACTTCTGAGGCGCTGGCAAGTTCGGCCTATGTTGTGACACATGGGCAATCTGGCAACGTTTCTCATTTGGTCAAATCAACGGGCCGTGGAGTTGTGTTGGACAGCAGCCAAAACCTCACGGATTGGGTGAAAAGTGATGCTTGCAAAAAACTTGTTCAGCAAGCACGTCAACGACGTCGCACCGAAGTGTTGACATCCGAATACAGCGACATGGCGATACCTCACCTTCAAAACATGAGCGCAAAATGACAGTGCATGCTTTTACAAGCTTTTCATTCAGTTATCTTAACCGTGCGCGGGTCTTGGCCAGTTCACTCAGGCGGCAGCATCCCGATTGGGTTATTTGGGCGGTTTTGACGGATCATCCTCCTCAGGGATTTGAATATTCTACGGAAGGTGAGGACTTTGATCGATTGGTAACGGCTGATGGTTTATTTGGCGAAACAACCGATCCCTGGCTATTTCGACATGACATCGTAGAGGCGTGTACGGCTGTAAAAGGACAGGCTCTCAAGCACATTATGGATCAACCTGGAGTTGAAAAGATTGTCTATTTTGATCCGGACATTGCCGTTTTCTCAACGATGCAGCCCGTCGTCGAATTGCTGGACGATTGGTCAATTGTCCTTACTCCGCACCAAACCACCCCCGAAACTGAGGAAATCGCTGTACGCGACAACGAGATCACGTCGTTGCACTACGGAACTTATAACCTTGGGTTTCTGGCGGTTCGTAACGACCACGAAGCGCGTGCCTTCGCCAATTGGTGGACTGAACGCCTTAATACATGGTGTTACGACCGACTGGATATCGGGGTTTTTGTAGATCAGAAATGGTGCAATTTGATTCCCTGCTACTTTGACAACGTCAAAGTACTGCGGGATCCTGGTTACAATGTCGCCAGCTGGAACCTGAGCAAAAGGACGATGTCAGTTTCCTCCGAAGGAGGTCTTCTGATCAACGGTGTTCCGCTGCGCTTTTACCATTTTACAAAGCTTGGACCTGTCGGTAACACAATGACTGAGAGGTATGCTCAGGGAAATTCAGAAATCTATGAACTTTGGGCATGGTACGAGCGTGAAGTTGTTCGCTTCACGGATCCTGCGATACCTTCAGGGTGGTGGTATTATGGTGTATTTGAAGATGGCACAAAAATCCCGAAGAAGGCTCGAGAACTATATCGGGACAGAGAAGATCTCCAGCAAAATTACCCTGATCCATTCAAAGATGGCTATCTTCGTTGGCTGCAAGAAAACACTGATCTGATGTGCAAGTGATAGTTGTGCTGAGTTCTTAAATGAAACAATGACCCGACACCTGAGTAATTTCGAAACGCATCCTACTAACGCGATGGTACCCCGATGACGCTTCCACCCCGAAAGATTGTATATTCCGAATCGCACGATGCAGAATTAGTTGACTATCCGATCCGTGATATCGACGAAGATGAGCATTTTACGAATTTGTTCCTCAAGTCTCGTGACTTCACAATGACGGGTAAAGATGCGATGTATTCGCTTCATAATGCTTGTAAATATGTACACTCCGCGGGCATTTCTGGCGACTTCGTTGAATGCGGCACGTGGATGGGTGGAAGTGCAATCCTTGCCGGGCTGACCTTTGAAGCGCTTGGCGCACCGCGTGATCTTTGGCTGTACGATACATTCGAAGGAATGACAGCACCAACTGAGGCAGATGTGGACGTTAATGGTGAGAGTGCTTCTTTATTGATGGAGACGTTCAGCGATGAAGTGGGCTGGTGCTATGCCTCTACCGATCAGGTTTCTCGAAACTTCGTAGCAGCCGGCCTACCAACAAAAAATTCACGCTTTGTAAAAGGCGACGTCATGGAAACGTTGAAAAACAATTTTCCAGAGAAAATCTCTGTATTGCGGCTCGACACCGACTGGTACGAGTCGACCCGTTTTGAGTTGGAGGTACTTTACCCAAGGTTGTCAAAGGGTGGTGTGTTGATAATTGATGACTATGGTCACTGGTCTGGTTCCCGCAAGGCCACTGATGAGTATTTTTCAACAATTCAAGCGCCGCTATTAAACCGCGTAAACGATCAGGTCAGACTGTGTATAAAAATATGAGAAAACAGAGAGGGTCATTCTTTTGGTAGATTCAACCTTGGACCTCAAAACGCAGATTTTGGATTCTGCGAAATTGCTCCCATCCGATGATGATCGTGCCAAATTCTTGTATGTTCCTCAGATTATTGAACAATGGATGACCGATGCAGAAGGGCTCGCAGGAAAGAAAGTTCTTGATTTCGGGTGCGGCGGCGGAACGTCTGCTGCTGGCGTCGCATTGTTGTTCGATGCAAATGTTCACGGGGTTGACATTAACAACGAAGCTGAGGCCTGCGTGCCATTTTTGAAGCAGAATTTTGGGATTGAAATCCCTAGCAGGCTAACCTTCGAGGAGATTGCTCCGGGCGCAGTTCCAAAGGGCGGCCCATTTGATCTCATATACAGTTGGTCCGTCTTCGAGCATGTAAACAACAGAATCTATCACTCTGTGCTCCAAGATCTATATGAGATTCTAAAACCTGGTGGCTATTTTTTTGTTCAGATTTCCCCTTTGTTTTTTTCGCCAGAGGGGAGTCATCTTTGGGCGATCGGATATGAAAGATGGGAACATCTATTAGCACAAACTAGCGATGTACACGCCGACGTTAACAACTCGAATTTGGAAAATGACCACAAAAAAGCGCTGTTGGCCATGTTTGATACTTTGAACAGAATCACAGCTGACGATTTGCTGAGCCGATTTGAGGCGGCTGGATTTCGTTTGATCCGCGAACAGCGGGATCAGGTAGATATTGAACCGCCTGGCGATTTGCTAAGAGCATATCAACGAGACGCGTTGAAGACATTCCAAATTGTTGCAATGTTTCAGAAACCCTCAAGCTGAAGGGCTTTGATGGAATAGACATCCCCTGATCTCTCATCTGGTAGGTTTTAGAGATGGAAACTATCAGGGGTAGAAAATTGGCGGACTTGAAACTTGTCGGCATAGATCTGGCGAAGAATGTCTTTCAACTTCATGGGTACAGTTCCACAGGAAAAGTGGTTTTTCGCAAACAGCTCAGACGCAACCAACTTCTGTCGTTCGTTTCTGAACTGCCAACGTGCGCCATTGCGAAGGAGGGCATTGACACGTTGTTTCAATCTCCTAAGACGTAGTCGGTTCGCGTCGGCTCAAGCGACTAGTTCGATGGCACACTCGTTCCAGCGGCGAAACGCAGCGGCTCGCTTCTGGCGATAGATGGGCGTATTTCGGATGGGCCTGTTGGATTTGCCACACGGAGAATATCATTTTCATTGGGAATCCAGTTTATTGGCTAATCGTCTCTGGTTTAAGCTGGTAATGTTGCGGGACACACTTCGAACGCGTTTTGCAAATCCAAGGCGGCTCGCCGCGACCGGAGAAATTGATTTGATAGAAGAAGCCCACCAAGTAGATGTCCCCGCGCCTGAAAGGCGCGTGAGGTAGCAGAGTAGCAGGCAATTTCCTTGGCCCATATTGTCTTCAGAGCTTTTTGGCACCCTGCATTCCCCAACGTGTCTCGGAGAATACTCACCAATGTCCATTCAGGGCGCGATGCAAGATTTTTCCGGCGCGAGTGCTCAGCCCGTTCCGTTTGGGATCGTAGTCAATCGCTTCCAGAGAGCTTTTTAGAGTGGTGATTGGCTTCGTCTCACTCTTTCTGTGCAAAGGAAACATTGACGGGTGATGGCGGAACGCGACCCACAGATCGGACCCGTCCTCTTTCAGCACATTGTTCACCTTCTCTACCATCTTCATACTGAAGTTCCTGGCACCTGCGGATGCCCAAAGAACATCAGGAAGGGCAGTTTTCACGTGAGGCGGATTGCCGCTCGTATCTTTTATCGCTTGTAGCGAAACATATCCGTCCTGATACAACTTGAGGGCATATCGGGTTTCATACTCGCGCCCAGTCAAATCCCCCGCTCTTGTGTAAAAAATACTACCCTCGTAGCGGTCGTGTTTCCTGAGGAGACCTCTGCGGCCAACGTAGTCCCAATAGGAGGCCTTTATATACTCAAGTGCCTTCTCACAGGACGGAAACCGGTGCTCGTAAGTCGTTCTCATGTGGACTTTCTCTGGAAAAGATTTTGGCGGTAGCCTTGGAGATGATAAATCACAGTCCCTTGGATGGAATGTTACATTGTCAAATCTCGGATTTCTGCAATGGTATAGGGCTTTTTGGCTCTCATATGGGCAATTCGGTGGCAAGTTGGGCACAAGCAGACTAACTCGCTTATCGTCGGTAGGGTCGCTTCAGACAATTCTCCCAATGGATTGAGGTGATGGACCTCAATAACGAATTTACCTGCGGAAATCTCCAAGTGAAAACCGCAGGCTTGGCATGAATAGTCTTCGAGTTTCTTTCGTTCTTCGACTAATTTTGAGTTACGGAAACGAAGAAGATACCGCCGCTCCTGAGCCACTCCCTCAATGCCTTCGAGGTATGCTGGAGAGTTGGCGGGCGGCGTTGAAGCAGTGATGTATTCGGGGAGCAAGGCCCACACTCCCTTTCCATGTCCGCTGACGCTTTAAAAGACGGGATCGCCTCTAAAATTTGAAGAGCTTTCGGCATGGTCTTCAACAGTCCTGCGAATAGTTGCTTCGACATTAGCCGTCCAGCTTGCCCCTCGAGACTTTCTGCGGCGTTCGGCAAGTTCGTAAACGTCGCCGTATGAAGCTTGTCCTCCAAGCTCATTGTAGATCGTGACAAGATCGTGGAGCCACGCTCCAGGCTGTAATGGCTTCATGCTGATACAACTTCCGAAAAGAATGGCTCAAACAGGCAGCAGAAAATAATGATTGGCTGAGCACAACTTAGACGATTAGTATGTCAAGCGGAAGCATTGCAGTTTAATCTGGGCGACCCCACTGCGGAACAAACTGCAAAGCTCGCTTTATCCCAACAAAAAACAATCGAGTCGATTCCATTCAGCCTGCGAGCATTGCTTCGGAAGAAGGACGTGAGACCAGACTGTCTTGCTTGGAATCGAAGACAGAGATCATGGAACGTTTCGTTCCAAATATCGTTCCGTATCGAAAAACAAGCAAAGTGCGTATCAGGTTATGTCATTGAGTTTATTGGCGACCCCGGCAGGATTCGAACCTGCAACCTGCCCCTTAGGAGGGGGCTGCTCTATCCAGTTGAGCCACGGGGCCGTGCGACGCTCTCTTTAGCCCGGTTTTTCAACCTTGTCATGACCTTTGCGCGACGGTTGTAAAACTTGCGCTGTTCACGCTACCATCAGGCAAAACAACATCGCAGGTGCCTCAGTGACAACAGAAACCAAACGCCCGCTTACCCTTCGTGATGTCTCGGAAGCGTCCGGAGTGTCGGAAATGACGGTCAGTCGGGTTCTGCGCAACAGGGGCGATGTTTCGGACGCCACGCGCACCCGCGTCTTGGCCGCCGCGAAAGAGCTGGGGTATGTGCCCAACAAAATTGCGGGCGCATTGGCCTCCAGCCGGGTGAATTTGGTGGCGGTGATCATTCCCTCGCTGTCGAACATGGTCTTCCCTGAGGTTCTGACCGGCATTAACCAGGTGCTGGAAGACACCGAGCTGCAACCGGTTGTGGGCGTCACCGACTATATGCCGGAAAAAGAAGAAAAAGTGCTGTACGAGATGCTCTCGTGGCGGCCGTCCGGAGTAATCATTGCTGGCCTCGAACACACCGAGGCCGCGCGCGCCATGTTGGATTCATCTGGTATTCCGGTGGTCGAGATCATGGATACCGACGGCAAACCGGTCGACGCGATGGTTGGGATTTCCCATCGTCGTGCCGGGCGCGAAATGGCGCAGGCGATCCTAAAGGCGGGCTATGAGCATATCGGGTTCATGGGAACGAAAATGCCGCTGGATCACCGGGCGCGCAAACGGTTCGAAGGCTTCACCGAAGTTCTGGGCAAACACGGGGTTGAGATCGAGGATCGCGAATTCTACTCTGGTGGATCGGCTCTGGCCAAAGGGCGTGAGATGACCCAGACCATGCTGGAACGGTCCCCCGATCTGGATTTCCTCTATTACTCCAATGACATGATCGGTGCAGGTGGGCTGCTGTATCTGCTGGATCAGGGTATTGATGTGCCGGGACAGATCGGCCTCGCCGGGTTCAACAATGTCGAGCTTCTGCAAGGTCTGCCGCGCAAGCTGGCCACAATGGACGCCTGCAGGTTGGAGATCGGACGCACAGCCGCAGAGATCATCGCGGCGCAATTGGCTGATCCCAATGCCGAGGTCGACACGCGTGTGACCCTGACCCCCAAGATCAGCTTTGGCGACACCCTAAAGCGGCGCTGAACACGTGGCGCTGCAACGGCTGGACAACCGAACAGCTCGCGCGCTGTTCATGGATCGTCATGCATTGGCCGAGCCGCCATCGGGCGGCGCAAAAGGCTCGGAATTGCTGGACCTGATCCATCGTCTTGGCTTTGTGCAATTGGACAGCATCAACACGGTTGCGCGCGCCCATGACATGATCCTGTTTTCGCGCCGTCCATCCTATCGCGCCGGCAATCTCAAACGCCTTTATGAACGCGACCGCGCACTGTTCGAACACTGGACCCACGACGCGGCTGTCATTCCGATGGAATTTTATCCGCATTGGCATTTGCGGTTTCAGCGCGATGCAGATCTGCTGAAGTCCCGATGGAAGAACTGGCGTCGCGACGGGTTTGAGCAGCGATTTGAAACCGTTCTGCAACATATTCGGGATCACGGACCGGTCTCTTCGTCCGATGTTGGCAAGGACGAGAAAAAGGGATCCGGCGGCTGGTGGGACTGGCATCCGTCAAAAACGGCGCTGGAGTTTCTTTGGCGCTCGGGCGCACTGACTGTCATAGGGCGGCAAGGATTTCAAAAGCGCTATGATCTTACAGAACGAGTGATCGAAACGCATATTTGCCCCGGCAATATGCCCTGTGATGCCGAGGAGACAGTGGATTGGCTGTGCAACGCGGCGCTTGACCGGTTGGGGTTTGCAACCTCGGGCGAATTGGCTGCGTTTTGGGACACTGTCACGACAAGCGAAGCAAAATCCTGGTGTGAACAGGGTCTAATTCAAGGAAAATTGGAAGAGATCGAGGTGACCTGCGCGGACGGAAGGCTACGCAAAGTGATCGCCCGACCATCCATTTCCGAGGATGCAGAGGCTGCACCCCGTCCCTCGGGCCGCATTCGGGTCCTTAGCCCATTTGACCCTATGCTGCGCGACCGCAATCGGGCCGAACGGTTGTTCGGCTTTTACTATCGCATCGAGGTTTTTGTACCCGCTGCAAAACGAACCTACGGTTACTATGTGTTCCCGCTGCTTGAGGGCGACCGATTGATCGGACGGATTGACATGAAAGCCAACCGGGATCG
This sequence comes from Ruegeria sp. CDSA246, assembly GCF_059611225.1. Lineage (NCBI taxonomy): Bacteria > Pseudomonadati > Pseudomonadota > Alphaproteobacteria > Rhodobacterales > Roseobacteraceae > Ruegeria > Ruegeria sp. CDSA246. The sequence goes on from NZ_JBXWPD010000002.1 coordinate 250,486, forward strand.
CGGGGTGTTACAAGTCAGCGCCTTATGGCCGGAACGATCCGTGCGCTGGTCCGATGCCAGAACCAAAAGGTTGCAATCAGAGCTCGACCGAGTCCGACGATTCACCGGGTTGGACAACGTAGAATTCGCCCGTGATTGGTTAAAAGACCCTAAATAGGGTCTATTTTCAGATCAAACTCAGGCTGATAGGCTGTAATCCGTCAATCCCGCCTTCCAGGACATCGCCCGCCAACACCGGGCCAACCCCAGCCGGTGTACCAGTCAGGATCAGATCACCGGGCCGCAGATGATAATATCCGGACAAATGGCAGATGACCTCATCTATCTTCCAGATCAGCTCTTCCAGCGTCGCGTCCTGCCGCGTTTCCCCGTTCACGTTCAGATAAATGCGTTTATTGTCGTCCGGCGACCAATCTGCCGCGCGGGTCAACGGGGCCAGCACGGTGCCGTTTTCCAGATCCTTGCCCAGATCCCACGGGCGCTGTTTATTCCGTTCGCGGATTTGCAGGTCACGGCGCGTCATGTCCAGCGCACAACCGTAGCCATAAACCGCATCCAACGCCTCGGCACGCGTTGCACGGAAAACGGGTTTGCCGATCGCAACCGCCAGCTCCATCTCATGGTGAAAATTCTCTGTTCCCGGCGGATAAGGCACGGTTGCACCTGACAGAACCGCGTTCGGGGCAGATTTTGTAAAGTAGAAAGGCGCCTCACGATCGACCTCATTTCCCATTTCGGCCGCATGGGCCGCATAATTGCGGCCGACACAGAAAATGCGTCCCACTGGATACGTCGACAATTCACCCTCAACCGGGATCGAAATCGGGTCGGGTAAGGAAAACAGGTTGTCCGGCATCAAAGCCCCCTAACTGCAACTGGCAGCTTGTTTCTAAGTTGGCAGGGCCAGTTGAACAAGCCATGCAGGATCGCGCTGGACCTCACCATCATGCGATCTGGACCCATCGTCGGCTGTTCACAATTCAAAGATTCGCCTTGGAAAGCTTTGGGCACGCGCTACCTTTGGTTGAATCATGGATCACGCCAACATCGTTTAGACACTCATTCCCTGGCGAGAACCGAAATCCACCCGTCGCTGATCAGGCGATTTGCCTGCAGGCGGGTGCAACTGAATCAGAGAGCGACGGCCAAAAACCTGTACCCCCACACGGTCTTTGTGTCCGGACGTCCGCCTATTTTCAGGTGGCTGTTTCTCTGAGGTGTGAGCCGGATAAAGCCATCCGGCCACAGGCCAGACACGCAGTCCAGTCAAAGTCTGGCCACCCCGCCGGAGGATACCCATACTTCTCTGGCGGGGACAAAAGCCTTTGCATGCGCGACGTGCGATCAGGTCTTCAGATCATGCAGATCATTCAGCAGGTCCAGCAGCGCTTCGTGCCGATCCGGGCCTAGCTGGGTCTTGATCTCTTCAGCCAGGCGTAGTGTCACCTGCATGTTGTCCTGGATGATCTTTTGGCCTTTGGCCGTGATATCGATGATCTGACGACGCTTATCCTCGGGATGGACCCGGCGCCGGATCAAATCCTTGGCTTCCAGTTTTTGCAGAATGCGCGTCAGACTGGGCAGCAAAAGGCACGATCGATCCGCGATATGCGTTGGCTCTTGGGGGCCTTCTTCTTTCAAAACACGCAGAACGCGCCATTGCTGTTCCGTAACACCCGCATCAGCCAGCATATTTCGAATGGGCCCCATGACCCTTTCGCGCGCCCGCAGCAGTGCAATCGGCAATGAGCGGGACGTATTAGGCAGGTCTCTGGTCATAGTGGAATTTTTGCCCAAATCGGATCAAACTGCAACTGGCCAAGGATTTTGCTTCTGATATCAGTAACTTGACCATGAAATATATGGCCCTTTTAGGCACATCGCAGCTTCGAGCCGTATCTCAAAATTAGTAAACAAAGCAATTAATATTGACGTTTTCTTCAGAATGACGATCACTGGACGCGCAAAGAAACTAAGTCCCGGTCCGATCCCGGGGTTGGCAGATATCTGAGGGTTAAGATGAAGTGGGATGAGTTTTCGGATTGGGGCAAACGAATTGCCGAGTGGACGCAGGACTACCATCTGACTGTTGGTGACAAACCCGTCCGCGCCCGGACTGAGCCGGGGGATATCCTCAATGCCTTGCCCGCGCGGCCACCCGAGCACGCGCAGCCACTGGAGGACGTGTTTCAGGATTTCGAACAGATCGTGATGCCAGGGATCACTCACTGGCAACACCCAAGGTTCTTTGCCTATTTCAACTCGAACGCCTCGGCCCCATCGGTCCTGGCCGAATTTCTGGCCAGCGCCATCGCACCGCAATGTATGTTGTGGCAAACCTCACCAGCCGCGACCGAGATGGAAACACGGATGATGGACTGGTTGCGTCACGCGCTGGACCTTCCCGAGGGATTCGCTGGCGTTATTCAGGACTCCGCCTCGTCGGCGACATTGGCTGCTGTCCTAACGATGCGCGAGAAGGCGTTGAAATGGCAGGGTAATCAACAAGGTTTGTTTGGGCAAAAACCCCTGTGCGTCTATTGCTCGGCCGAAGTGCACACGTCGGTCGATCGTGCCATTTGGGTTGCGGGGATTGGGCAAAACAATCTGGTGCGGATTCCGATCAAGGGAGATTGGCGCGGGATGGATCCCGAAGCACTGGAGGCAGCGATCCAGGCCGATTTAGACTCTGGTTTACATCCGGCGGGCGTTATCCTTTGCGTTGGCGGAACAGGAACGGGTGCAACCGATCCTGTGGATGAATGTCTGAAGATCGCCCAGAAATACGGTCTTTATTCCCACGTGGATGCGGCCTGGGCCGGATCGGCCATGATTTGCCCGGAATACCGCCACTACTGGCCCGGCGTGGATCAGGCCGACAGCATCGTGTTCAACCCGCATAAGTGGCTGGGTGTGCAATTTGATTGCTGCGCGCATTTTCTGAAAGACCCCGATGATCTGGTGCAGACGCTGGCGATCAGCCCCGAATTCCTCAAGACCCACGGCAAGGATGGCATCATCAACTATTCGGAATGGTCGGTGCCTCTGGGTCGCCGGTTCCGGGCGCTCAAGCTATGGTTCGTGATCCGGGCATATGGGCTGGAAGGGTTGCGCCAACGGCTGCGCAACCACGTGAACTGGTCCGTGGCGCTGCATGACCGGTTGGCGGCAGAGGCGGATTTCGAAATCGTAACTCAGCCTATGTGGTCTTTGTGGACGTTCCGCTATGCGCCGGAAGGTCATGCGGATCTGGACGACTTGAACCTGCGTTTGGTAAACGCCATCAATGACGACGGCCGCATCTATTTGACGCAAACCCGCGTGGATGGCGATCTGGTGATCCGGTTCCAGGCCGGTCAGTTCGAAACCACCGAAGACGATGTCCGAATGGCCTATGACGTCATAACCGAAATCGCCCGCTCACTGACATAGACAGGAGGTCCGGCCATGCCAGTCCAGAAAAACAGTTTCAAACAGGCTCTAATACAGGGTGAACTGCAGATCGGCTGCTGGATGAGCTTTGCCGAATCCGTCACTGCAGAAATCATGGGCACCGCCGGGTTTGACTGGCTGGTCATTGACGGAGAACATGCGCCGAACGATATCCGATCAATACGTGATCAGCTGATGGCGTTGGCGGCCTGCGCCTCGCACCCGGTGGTGCGGGTTCCGGTTGGCGAAACCGCTTTGATCAAGATGGTGCTGGATGCCGGGGCGCAAACTGTTCTGGTACCGATGGTCGAAACTGCCGATCAGGCGCGACAGTTGGTTCGGGACTGCCGTTATCCCCCAACAGGTGTGCGCGGCGTTGGGGCCGGTGCGGCCCGGGCGACTATGTACGGCTCGATCCCGGAGTACATTCAATCTGCGGACGATCAAATCTGCCTTCTGGTGCAAGTGGAAAACCGCGCCGGGATGGCCGCACTGGATGATATCCTAAAGGTCGAAGGCGTCGACGGGGTGTTTATCGGCCCAGCGGATCTGTCCACCGACATGGGATATCAAGGAAACAGCGCAGCGCCGGAAGTGCGCGCTGTCATTGCGGACGCCATCACAAAGATCAGGGCCGCGGGCAAAGCGCCCGGCATTCTGGGCACCAATGACGAGGCCAGCCAAGCCTATTATGAAATGGGCGCACAGTTTCTTGCGGTCGGCATTGATGTGATGTTGCTGGCGCAGGCATCCCGGGCGTTGGCGGCGAAATGGAAGGCGAAATAGCGCGTCAGGCGTACATGGTGGCCGCGGCCTGCGCATAACCACCCGATGCCCCATCCACAAAGTGAACATGATCGTCGCGCGTCGCCGAGGGGACGATACAGGTCATCATTGCCTCGTCTTGCGCATGCAGCCCATAGCGGATCTTGCCCTGTCCGCGTGCCTGTTCAAGCATCATCCGGATTTGCGTCAACGTGGCAGCGTCACAATCCAGCGTCATTTTCAACCCATCATCGAATTTACGGTAGTCGGCGTTGCGGCTGACCATGCGCTTGTAATGGCCGGGTTCGAAATTGCCCAACCGTTTGCCCGATGTGAACAACAGGGCGATCAAAAAGTTCTGGCCCAGCAATTTGATCCGCTGCAGCAACAAATTGTTCCCAGCTCGTGATACGCGGGCATCCAGGCCAACATCCGGAGGTGGCCAGCTGATCGGCGGGCCATCTTCTGGTACTGGATGACCCGAACGCTCCAACCCCTCCGAAGCTGACAGAACCGAGCGGGCCAAATCCGCAAAGTCACTCTCGGTCGCATTTGCTGTGGGCTGAACCACGACCGAGACGATCTGACCGTTGCGTGCTTTGCTGTTGGACCACCGACAGGACAATCCGGTCAGGTCGGGCTGCGCACCAGGTTTGGCAGGCGGCACCGTAAAGGTACCAGCCTTCATCTGCGCTTCGGCCCAGGCCAACCCGCCACCCGAAAACATGGCGTAATCCACCCCATCAGACGGCGCATAACGCGCGACCCGCAGGTCCTTTCCTGCCTTACGAATTTCGGCAACCGGAACCAACGCCGCGCGTAGCGAGATCGAGAATTCTTCTTCCGCCCAGCACCTGAGGTCCGCCAATACCGCTTTGGCGGTGTCGATCTCACTTGCGGGCACGGCGAATCCGGCACCGTCGCCGCCAAAAACATAAGGGAACTCCTTGCCGTGAAGCGCGTTGATCATGGCCGAGATCACCGCCGCGCCGACCATGTTGACCGTCTTGTATCGCCCTTTTGCGATCTCACCGGTGGAATCTACGATATCTGCCACGCCCAATGCCCAATCGCCCGGAACAGCAGAGAAACGCGCCGGGTCCACCAAACGGGTAAAGTCCCGCAACAGGGGAAGACTGTCATAGAACGCGGCCTGGGCGTCTTTCATTGGCACCTCGGATATTCGGTAAGGATAAGGATAGCCCGAATGTGATCACTGTCCGGCAAAATCAGTATAGCACACGCGCTTGTGTGTGGCACCGTGACGTGCCAAGCATTTCTTCGCCGGTTTGGGGGAGAGGGTTTTCATGAAGGCAGGTCTGGTGGTGTTGTGCCTGGGCTATGTGCTCAGCCAGTTCTTTCGCGCCTTTCTCGCGGTTCTCAGTGTTGATCTGGGGCGCGATATCGGGGCCACGCCAGAGGATCTGGCCTTTGCGTCAGGTCTTTGGTTTCTGATCTTTGCCGCCATGCAGTTGCCCGTAGGCTGGGCACTGGACCGGGTTGGACCGCGCCTGACGGCGGCGGTCTTGCTGCTGGTCGGTGGTGCCGGCGGAGCGGCATTGTTTGCCCTATCCAGCTCCCCTTTTCACATCGCCATCGCCATGGGGTTGATCGGGGTCGGCTGCTCACCGGTGTTGATGGCATCTTACTATATCTTCGCCCGCGAATTCCCACCTGCCCCCTTCGCCACTTTGGCGGCTGTCATGCTGGGCGTCGGATCGGTCGGCAATCTGGTTGCCTCGTACCCTACTGCGCTGGCGGTCGAGCTGATGGGATGGCGCGCCACGATGGGGACGCTAGCTGTTTTTTCTGCCGCGATCGCGTTGGGCATCTGGTTCAGCGTGCATGATCCCAAACGTGTCGAGACCGAACACAGGGGATCGGTGCTGGACCTGCTGAAAGAACCCGCCCTGTGGGCGATCCTGCCGCTGATGCTGGTGGCCTATGCCCCGTCGGCGGCGACGCGCGGCCTTTGGGCCGGGCCATACCTCAGCGATACCTTCGGCCTTAGCACCACCCAGATCGGGACAGCGACCCTGATTATGGGGGCGGCGATGATTGCAGGTACCTTTGCTTATGGGCCGCTCGATCGAATGCTAGGCACGCGAAAGTGGGTGATCTTTGGCGGCAACGCGCTGGGCACAGTGGGGCTGGTTCTGATGTGCCTTTGGGTGGACAACGCGGTTTGGCTGTCAGTTGTTTTGATGGCAGCGATCGGGTTTCTGGGGGCCAGCTTTCCGGTCATCATGGCTCATGGACGGGCCTTTGTGCCACCGCATCTGGTTGGGCGCGGCATGACCCTGCTGAACCTCTTTGGCATTGGCGGTGTAGGACTGGCGCAATTTGTTACCGGCCGCATCCACGCTGCCACGGTGGACATCAGCCCGACCGCGCCCTACACAGCGATATTCGGCTTTTTTACGGTCACGCTGGCCATCGGTTGCGTGATCTATCTGTTCAGCCGCGACAGCGTCGACTGACGCTGGAACTGCCAGGAGTGTCCATGTCCGACCCGCGCGTCATTGCCCCCAACCTCAAACGCAGACTTTCGGGTGTGACCGCGACGATTGCCCGGTTGGTGCCGCTGCAGGTGCAATGGATCGACATCGCCGCCACCGGGCCGGGCTTGCCGGAAGACATCCCACATATCCCGCTGGGCCGCCTGCCCTTTTTGTCGCGCAAAACACTGCGCGTCTGGCACGCGCGCCGCAATACCGAGATGCTGCTGGGCCTGATCCTGCGCAATGTGCTGCGGCTGCGGTTGAAGCTGCTGTTCACCAGCGCCTCGCAACGCGCGCATAGCGGCTACACCAAATGGCTGATCGACAAAATGGACGCGGTCGTCGCGACTTCGCGCAAAACCGCCGAGTATCTGGAGAGAGATGCGCAGGTCATCATGCATGGCATCAACTTGCAGGATTTCACACCGCCCGAAGACAAAGCAGCTGTTCGGGCGCGACTGGGTTTGCCAGATGGTCTATTGCTGGGCTGCTACGGCCGCATTCGTCACCAGAAGGGCACCGATGCCTTTGTCGATGCAATGATCGAACTGTGCGGCCGCTTTGACGACGTCCATGGCATCGTCATGGGCCGCGCCACGGAAAAGCACACCAGCTTCCTGACCGAACTGAAAGACAAGGTCGCCGAGGCGGGCCTGTCCGACCGCGTTCTGTTCATGCCCGAGGTGACCGTCGATCAGATCGCCGAATGGTATCAGGTGCTGGACCTGTTCATCGCCCCGCAACGGTGGGAAGGGTTCGGCCTGACGCCGCTGGAAGCAATGGCCTGCGGCGTGCCGGTTGTTGCGACCGACGTAGGCGCGTTCTCCGAGATCGTCACCGACCCGTCGCTGGGCCGAGTGGTCGAACCTGGTGATATCCCCGCGCTGGCCGAAGCCGCCGCCGAGATGTTGTCCGACTGCGAATCCCTTGCCCATTCCGGTATCGCAGCCCGCACCCATGTCGAGCAGAATTTCGACATCAGTGGTGAGGCAAAGACGCTCGTGGCGCTCTATGAACGGCTCCTGAGCGACACCTGACGCGCCGGACTGCGTAAAATCGGCGTCATTACGGGAATAATGCCCCGAAAACTCTTTTTTCTTTGCCGCAACGCAGCTATGAACGCGCGTCCTTAACATTGGAGACATGAAATGGGCTATCGCGTCGTAGTCGTCGGCGCCACGGGTAACGTGGGCCGCGAAATGCTGAACATTCTGGCTGAACGCCAGTTCCCCGTCGATGAACTTGCTGTTCTGGCAAGCCGTCGTTCGCTGGGCACTGAAGTAAGCTTTGGCGACACGACACTCACTACCAAGGATCTGGACACGTTCGATTTCACAGGCTGGGACATGGCGCTGTTCGCCGTGGGGTCCGAAGCGACCAAGGTCTACGCCCCCAAGGCGGCGGCCGCAGGCTGCGTGGTGATCGATAACTCGTCGCTGTATCGCTATGACCCGGACATTCCGCTGATCGTACCGGAATGTAACCCGCAGGCGATCCACGACTACAAAAACAAGAACATCATCGCCAACCCCAACTGCTCGACCGCGCAGATGGTTGTCGCGCTGAAGCCGCTGCATGACCGCGCGCGCATCAAGCGCGTCGTCGTGTCGACCTATCAGTCGGTGTCTGGCGCCGGTAAGGAAGGTATGGATGAGCTGTGGGATCAGACCAAAGCGGTCTACAACCCAACCACGGACGTGCCGCCGAACAAGTTCCAGAAGCAGATCGCCTTCAACGTCATTCCCCAGATTGACGTCTTCATGGAAGACGGCTCGACCAAGGAAGAGTGGAAGATGGTTGTGGAAACCAAAAAGATCGTCGATCCGTCGATCAAGGTCACGGCCACCTGCGTCCGCGTTCCGGTCTTTGTTGGCCACTCTGAGGCCGTGAACATCGAGTTCGAAGAATTTCTGGACGAAGACGAAGCACGCGACATCCTGCGCGAGGCACCGGGTATCATGGTGATCGACAAGCGCGAACCCGGTGGCTACGTCTCGCCGATCGAATGCGCGGGCGATTTCGCAACATTCATCAGCCGCATTCGTCAGGACTCGACCATTGAGAACGGCATCAACCTGTGGTGCGTTTCGGACAACCTGCGCAAAGGTGCAGCCCTGAACGCAGTACAAATCGCCGAATTGCTGGGCCGTGAGGTTCTGAAAAAGGGCTAAGTTCCTTTTCAGCATTTAGCGAACAGAGAATTTAAGCCTCGCCTTTCCCGGCGGGGCTTTTTTTGTCTGGTGTAGCGCGACAATTGTTTGCCTGCTTTCTGCAGCCTTTTTGCTGTTTTCTTGGCCAAATGTTCAGCCCGCTTTGCAATCAAACTTGATATGCAGTAAGTTTACTGCATATTGATTTCGATGACAGATGATCACCTCGATCTTATTTTCAAAGCTCTCTCCGACAGCACGCGCCGCCGCATCATCGACCATCTGAGCAAACAAACGGCTCAGTCATTGTTCGAGGTATGCGCGGCATCGGTTGCAGAGGATGGCATCGCTTTGTCCCGCCAGACGGTTTCCCAGCATCTCACCGTTTTGGAGAAGGCTGGTTTGATCGAGACCACATGGAGGGGGCGGACGAAAGCCCATTCGCTAATCGTCAACGAAGATCATATCGCCGCGGCATCATGGCTCATGAAATACAAACAGAAGGGATAGAAAAATGAAAATCTATGTGACCAACGTTTTTGTCGACGACCAAGACAAGGCAGAAAAATTCTATACTGATACTCTCGGCTTCACAGTTAAGAACAATATCCCGTTGGGTGAAAATCGTTGGCTGACAGTGGCGTCAAGCGAAGAACCCGAAGGAAAAGAGTTGTTGCTTGAACCAAGCGACCACCCTGCTGTGAAACCTTATAAAGAAGCACTTGTCTCTGACGGTATCCCTGCACATTCGTTTCAGGTGAAAGACCTGGATGAAGAAAGGAAAAGGCTGGGCGATCTTGGCGTAGGGTTCACTGTTGAGCCAATGGATGCCGGACCGGTTCGCATGGCGATCTTTGACGATACCTGTGGGAACCTCATTCAATTGATCCAGATGATGGACACTGCCCAATAGTAAACGTCAAATTAGTCACCATGATCTCCTTCCGAACGGCATCTAAAAGCCGTTCGGTTAAATCGCAGTATCCGGCAGAATCGACTCGAACAAAAATGAGAGCTTCTGCCAATCACCCCTGCTGCTCAACCAATGCCTTGAGGTTTGTCAGACCGCGCTCGTAATCTCCGCCGACCCACTTATCCATCATCAGGCCCATCCAGCGCGACATGGGGTTCATGCCTAGATCGGATTCGAACCCCCAAGTCACCTGAGTCTGTTCACCCTCGGGCGTCAGATCGAAGGAGGCCGATGCGGACCCCATCGGACCGAAATCAAGCGCCGTTATGACGGTTTGATCCGGAACGCTTTCGACGATTTCCTGTGACCCAGTACCAACCTGCGGGTGTTCAGATGCCCAATTCAAGGTGTTGCCAACGCCCGCCTCGGGGCCGCTGTAGGACAGCTGGGTTTCGGGATCGCGCGTCAACCAAGGTGACCATTTTTCAGTTTCCTGCATCGAATTCACGTAAGGAAAGATAGCGCTGGCGGGTGCGTTGATCGTGATGCTGCGGGACAGTTCGGCCTTGCCCGGCAAAAGGTAAGACACACCAACCAGAACCAGAATAAGAACAAGCAGAGTGATGAAAATACGTTTTATGAATCGCATGACGCGCTCCTGATCGAAAGAGTGTGTTTTCGATCATAGCAAAAAATGGCGCGAAATCAGAGACCTGATCCGCGCCATTCGAAAACTCTCAGATGTCAGCCCGTTTAGACAACCACGAATTTCTTCTCAGCCGGGTCATAGCATTGCAGGCCACCTTCACCGATGTCGGTCCACAGCCCATGCAAGCTCAGCGAGCCGTCATCTACCGCAGATGAAACGAAGGGAAAGGTCATCAGGTTCTCCAGCGATGCAACGACTGCCTGCCGTTCAAACTGCCGTGCCTGATCGACGCTGTCTTCAACATCGGCAACCAAATCATATTTCGGTTTCAGGATATCCATCCAGCGGCCAACAAAGCTTTCTTTCGCCTCCAGTTGCGGGGCTTTTCCCTTGCACATGTCGATGCAGCCCTGAACACCTCCGCATTGCGAGTGGCCCAGAACGATCAGGTGCGCAACTTTCAGCGCCGTAACCGCGTATTCGATTGCCGCACTGGTGCCGTGGTGATCGCCATCAGGGGCGTAAGGCGGCACAAGGTTGGCGATGTTGCGGTGAATAAAGAACTCGCCCTGATCAGCGCCGAAGATCGATGTTACGTGAACCCGGCTGTCACAGCATGAAATCACCATCGCGCGCGGGCGCTGTCCCTCGGTCGCCAGGCGGCGATACCAGACCTGATTTTCTGAATAGGTGGTGGCTTTCCATCCGTGATACCGCTTGACCAGGTAGGTCGGCAGAGGTTTGGCTAAGTCCATTCTCATGTCCCCGTTCTTGTATCTGCCGGCTGCTGTAACCTGAATTCGTAGAAAATTCGACCCATTTTCCAGCATCGACGCAAGGTTTTGCAAAGGATTCTACCGTCAATGTCCAGCTATGCCGTGGGGGCGTAGAAAATTGGGGTAGATGTGGTGGATAAAATAGTCACGCTTGAACAAAAAGAAACCGTTTGGCTGGATACGGACCGCTTGAACGGGCTGTATCACCAATTGGGCGACAAGAACGCATTGGATGTTTTGTGCCGTACGGTAGAGGAATTGGCCGTGCGCCTGTCAAACTGCGAGCAGTTTTGGCGTCAACGCGACTGGGCCGGGCTGCGCAAATGTGCGCGGTCACTGGTGGCCATTGCCGAACAGATTGGCATGACGGCGCTGGCCCGAGTCGCCGGTGATGTGGCGCAATCGGTGGATGTTGGGGATGCGGTCGCGACGGGGGCCACCCTGTCGCGCCTGATCCGCGTAGGTGAGAAATCACTGACCGTGATCTGGGATCAGCAGGATCTTTCCCTCTGACGGGGCTTGCGGACGGATCGTGGGCGGCTAGGCTGGGCGCAATTCGAACCAGCCGAGATACACATGACCCTGTCCTTCGCTTCGCCGTCCGAACCCTCTGTTCCGCTGCATGTCATTTCGCAACCCGATCTCGACAATTGGCTGCAAGACCAGCCAAGCCACATCGCATCGTGGGTCGAGGCCAATGGATTCACCGGGGCCATGGGACAGGCTCTGCTGATCCCTCAATCAGATGGTGCGCCCCAAATGGCCTTGGCGGGTTATGGCAATAGCAGCAAGCGCGCGCGCAAACGGTTCCCGTTGGCAGCGGCGGCCGAAGCCTTGCGGAAGGGAACCTATCACATCGCATCAGGTGTGCCCGCTGATGCGATAAGCAACGAGTGCCTTGGTTGGTTGTTCACAGGATATGCCTTTAACCGTTACGCCAATCAATCACCCGCCAAGGCGCGCCTCGTCGCACCGGAAGGTGTTGATGCCGCGCGGATTGAGGCGCTGGCCAGTGCCGAGGCGCTGACCCGCGATTTGGTCAACACACCGGCCTCGGACATGGGACCGGATCAGCTGCAGGCCGCGGCCGAGGATTTGACGCAGGAATTCGGCGCGACATGTTCGACGATTCAAGGCGACGCCCTGCTGGACCAGAATTTCCCACTGATTCACACGGTCGGACGCGCCGCCGCGCAAACACCGCGCCTGATCGAGATGACATGGGGCAACACCGGGCCCAAACTGACCCTTGTCGGCAAAGGTGTGTGCTTTGACACTGGCGGACTGAATCTGAAACCAGGGAATTCGATGTCCCTGATGAAAAAGGACATGGGCGGTGCGGCCAATGTGCTGGGTCTGGCACGGATGATCATGGCACTAAAGCTACCTGTACAACTGCGCGTGCTGATCCCGGCAGTCGAGAACTCGGTCGCAGGGAATGCCTTCCGTCCGGGGGATATCCTGACCTCGCGCAAAGGTCTGACGGTGGAGATCAACAACACCGACGCCGAAGGGCGGTTGGTTCTGGCCGACGCATTGGCGCTGGCGGATGAGGGTGAACCTGACCTGATCATCTCGATGGCGACGTTGACCGGTGCCGCGCGCGTGGCGGTTGGTCCCGATCTGGCGCCCTTTTACACCGATGACGATGGCGCGGCAGACGCGCTGGCCAACGCTGGTCGGCAATCGGCCGACCCTGTCTGGCGGATGCCTTTCCATGAACCCTATGAGGCGATGATCGAACCCGGCATTGCTGATTTGGACAATGCTCCATTAGGTGGGTTCGCAGGCTCGATCACCGCGGCCCTGTTCCTGCGCCGCTTTGTGGGTGACAGCCGCTATATGCATTTCGACATCTATTCCTGGCAGCCCAGCAAAGCCCCCGGACGCAGCAAGGGCGGTCTGGGCCAAGGGCCGCGTGCCGTGCTGACCGCCCTGCCCGAGATTCTGAACCTATGACCCGCCTGCGCGTCATAAAGCCGGTTGTTGATTTGTTGCGCAGCCCGAATGGCCCAAGGGATCGGCAGCTGTTGTTTAGCGACCCGGTAGATGTTGTTGACGATACCGATGGGTGGAGCTGGATCACCTCGGTCAAGGATGGCTATCCCGGTTGGGTCAGGTCCGATCAACTGGGGCCTGAGGCGCAACAGACCCACTGGGTCACCGCGCCCGCGACACATGCCTATCAACGGCCCGACATGAAAAGCCCGGACCGCGTATCGCTGAGTTTTGGCAGCAAATTATGCGTGCTGTCGGAACAGAATAGATTTCTGGAAACTGAACTGGGGTTCATTCCGGCGATTCACGCCAAACTCAGAGCAACGCACCTGACCGACCCCGTAGCGGTGGCCGAGCTATTTCTGGGCACGCCCTATCTTTGGGGGGGAAACAGTTGCTTCGGTATTGATTGTTCTGGGTTGGTTCAGGCCGGTTTACTGGCCTGCGGCATACCCTGCCCCGGTGATAGCAGTGATCAGGAACGCGAACTGGGTACGGCGCTGCCTGCCGGAACTGAACCAAAGCGCGGGGATCTATTGTTCTGGAAAGGTCACGTGGCATGGGTCTATGGTGAGAACATGCTGCTTCACGCCAACGCCTACCACATGGATGTGACGTTCGAGCCGATGGATCAAGCAATCACACGGATTCTGGAGCAGGGCGACGGGCCAGTAACTTCCCACAAAAGGCTCTAATCAAGGTCGACAGACCGGATCAGCTTGCGTTCCAACACGCGCAGCACGTTGCGCAGGTCATGGCCTCGCTTCAGGATCCGCCCGTCCATGCCGATCACTGAATACATCCCCTGTTTGGATCGCAGACGAGGGTGTTTTTCAACCCGGTAGATCGGATGCTCTGCCGTGCGTCTGAAAATGGAAAAAACCGCCATGTCGCGCAGGTTGGAAATACCATAGTCGCGCCATTCTCCGGCGGCGACCATCTTGCCATAGACGGACAGGATATGTGACATCTCGCGCCGGTCGAACGCGACGGGCATCTGGGCCGAGTTTGCAGAAAACCGGCTGGGAGGCTGCATGTTCATACCCTCAGCCTTGCCGGAAAACGCATTTGAATCAAGTCCGGTGCCAACAGGTGTGGTAATTTTGAATCGTTTCGCCTTACCGTCGCCCAACTTGTCGACAGATTAGAATCACCGGCAAAAGCCCAACGGCCAGGATCACAAGCGAGGGTACCGCTGCCCCCTCCAACCGTTCGTCCGAGGCCAGACGATAGGCCTGGACCGCAAGCGTATCAAAGTTGAATGGGCGCATGATCAGGGTCGCGGGCAGCTCTTTCATCACGTCCACAAACACGATCAACAAGGCCGTCAGCAATGAGGGTGTCAGGATTGGCAAATGCACACGGCGCAAGGTGCCCAGCGGCGATTGGCCCAAAGACCGGGACGCAGCATCCATATTGGCGTGCACTGTGCTCTGCCCACCCTCATACGCGCTGAGCGCTGCCGCCAGAAAGCGCACCATGTAAGCTGCCACCAGCAACCAGATCGAACCCGTCACCAGCAGACCTGTCGAGACGTCGAACGTCTGGCGCATCCACGAATCCAGCGCGTTGTCGAATCTGGCGAAGGGTACCATCAGGCCAACAGCGATCACGCCGCCGGGCACCGCATAGCCCAACCGCGCCAGATAGCCTGTGGTCGATGATCCTCGACCCGGACGAAGGCGCTGAAAGAACCCAACACAGATCGCGGCGCAGACCGTAACCACGGCGGCCACTCCTGCAAGTGTCAGCGAGTTTTGAATGAACCCGATATATCGCCGAGACAGCAGGTTTTGTTCCGAGGTCAGGCCCATCTGGATCAAGATAAATACCGGCAGCAAGAACCCCAGTACCACTGGAATAGCGCACAAGGTTATGGCTGCTGCGGATTGCCAGCCCTTAAGCTGCGCCGAAGGCAGGGACGCATGGCTTTTGCCTGCTTGATAGTACTTTGCCTTGCCGCGCTGCGTCCGCTCGGCCACGGCCATGACCAGCGCAAAACCCAGCAGGCACAAAGCCAACTGCGCCGCAGCCGCTCGGTCGCCGATCGAGAACCAGCTTGTGTAGATACCGGTGGCAAAGGTCTGAACACCGAAATAGGCGACCGTGCCGAAATCAGCGATGGTTTCCATGATGGCCAGCAGGACACCCCCGGCAATGGCTGGACGAGCCATCGGCAGCGAGACATGCCAGAATGCCAACCACGGGCTTTTGCCCAGCGCACGGGCGGCCAGAAAAGCGGTGGCGCTTTGTTGCAAAAACGCGGCTCGCGCCAGCAGGTATACATAAGGGTAGAGCACAAGGATCAGCATCGCCGCCGCGCCCTCGGTCGATCGGATTTCCGGGAACCAATAGTCGCGCGGCCCCCAACCCGTCACGTCGCGCAGCGTGGTCTGCACGATACCAGGATGATCCAGAATGAAAGTATAGGCATAAGCCAGAACATAGGCTGGAAAGGCCAGCGGCAAGACCAGTGCAATTTCCAGAAAGCGCACCCCAGGGAAGCGCGTCATCGTGACCAGCCACGCCGCGCCGACCCCGATAGAGAACGTGCCGATAGCCACCAAAACGACAAGGATCACGGTTGTTAGCGCATAACCGGGTAAAACCGTCTCAAACAGATGTGAGACCGTATCCGTACCGCCCGTCACTGCCGCCAGAACAACCGCAACCATGGGCAGAAGACAAGCGGCTGCTACCATATAAGCCACAGTGGCCACCAACCGGGTGCCCAGCGCGCCGCGATTGCGTTTCCCGTGTTCTGAATAGTCGATTTCGGCCATGGACCCGGATTGTGACTGGCGTTGGCTATTGATCAGCCTTTAATCGACCAAAATGCTAAGAAACACCAGTGCAGGAAAAACAAATCTGCGGCACATACTGCCGCAGACATGGCTCGGGGTTATTCGTAAACGCGCTGATCCTCGATCACCAACCCGTCCTTCGGCAGTGATCCGGGGGTTACAACCTCGATTGCGCCTTTCAGTTTCAGCACCTCGACCACGGATTTGGCATAGGCCATGTCGTCTCCGCCTGCGCTTTCGATCTGAACGGTCATCGTGTCCATCTCACCCTGTCGGGCAGCGATGACACGGGCTTTGACGATTTCCTCGTGCTTATCGACCAATGCTGCCACCTGTTCAGGACGCACAAACATGCCCTTGATCTTGGTGGTCTGGTCCGCGCGACCCATCCAACCCTTGATCCGAAGGTTGGTCCGCCCACAGGGTGAAACACCCGGCATGATCGCGGACAGATCACCCGTGGCAAAGCGGATCAGCGGGTAATCGGGGTTCAAAGAGGTCACCACAACCTCACCCACCTCACCCGGCTCTACCGGTGTTCCGGTGCCAGGGGTGACAACCTCGATGATGACATGTTCGTCGATGATCATCCCTTCCATCGCGGCGCTTTCATAGGCGATGTTGCCCAGATCGGCCGTGGCATAGCATTGCAGGCAGGAAATACCCCGATCAGCATAATCCTGACGCAAAGATGGGAACAGCGCGCCGCCGCCCACAACAGCCTTCGAGAAGTTCAGGGCCACGCCCATCTCATCTGCCTTGTCCAGAATGACCTTCAGATAGTCCGGTGTGCCCGCATAGGACGTGCAGCCCACATCGCGCGCTGCTGTCACCTGCAATTCGGTCTGACCGGTACCCGCTGGCAGCACAGCGG
Source organism: Ruegeria sp. CDSA246 (assembly GCF_059611225.1). Lineage (NCBI taxonomy): Bacteria > Pseudomonadati > Pseudomonadota > Alphaproteobacteria > Rhodobacterales > Roseobacteraceae > Ruegeria > Ruegeria sp. CDSA246. The sequence continues at coordinate 267,348 of NZ_JBXWPD010000002.1, forward strand.
CCCCTACCGCGCGCGCGCCGCTCTCAAAAATCATACCAGCTGGCGTGAGGTGATAGCCGAAACAGTTTTGCACGATATCTCCGGGTCCGACGCCGGCGGCGTTCAGGAAACGCCCCATGCGCCACCAGTCATGATCCGTACTGCCGGGCTCATAGATCGGACCGGGAGACTGGAACACATGATGGAAATGTCGGGCTGGTTTGACGGTAAATCCGCCGAATGGCGGACGCGACGCCTGTGCTTGCGCCAGATCGGATTTCCGCAATACCGGCAGTTTCACCAGATCGTCGGCTGAAATCACCGCGCTGGCATCCGCATCCGCCAGATGCGCAGCAAAGCCCGGAGCGGACAGGGCGCGGTCAATCTGAGTACGCAGCGCCTGTGCCTGATCGGCGGAGCGTTCATCGGCTGATCGGGTTTCAAGAGCGTCGTAGTAGGTCATCGCCAGATCCTCCATTCGCTTACAACCACCTCTTGCGGCGGCGGTAAGATCGCACGTCACGGAAGCTTTTGCGGCCTTCGTCGGACATGCCCAGATAGAACTCTTTCACGTCCGGGTTTTCGCGCAAATCTGCTGCCGGACCGTCCATCACGACGCGCCCGGATTCCAGAATATAGCCGTAATGGGCAAACCTTAGAGCCACATTGGTGTTCTGTTCGGCCAACAGGAAAGAAACACCTTCTTTCTCGTTCAGGTCCTTCACGATACCGAAGATCTCTTCGACCAGCTGCGGCGCCAGACCCATCGAGGGTTCGTCCAGCAGGATCGTCTCGGGCCGCGACATCAAAGCTCGGCCCATTGCAACCATCTGTTGCTCACCACCTGAAGTGTAGCCTGCCTGCGACCGGCGGCGTTCTTTCAGACGAGGAAAATACGTGTAGACCAGTTCAAGGTCCTGCTGGATGGCGGCCTTGCCATCCTTGCGGGTATAGGCCCCGGTCAGCAGATTTTCTTCAACCGTCAGGTGTTCAAAACAATGGCGGCCTTCCATCACCTGGATGACGCCCTTTTCCACCAGATCGGCAGGATCGCTTTCATGCACGCTGGTGCCGCGATATTCGATCGTACCTTTAGTGACTTCACCGCGTTCCGAATGCAAAAGGTTCGACACCGCCTTGAGCGTTGTCGTCTTACCCGCGCCATTGCCGCCCAGCAGGGCCGTGATACCGCCCTTGGGCACAGTCAGGCTGACGCCTTTCAGAACGAGGATCACGTGATTATAGATCACCTCGATATTGTTGACCTCAAGCAGGGTTTCCGACTTGGTGTCAGTGGTTTGTGCCGCATCCAGCATCTGCGCGTGTCCTTAAGCGAGTGTGGGGTTCGGGACGGCGGTCTGCCGCCGCCCCGGGTTGTTCAAAGCGCTGTATCAGCAACGCCCTTCAATGTTGTTTTCTGCTGCATAAGCCGCAGAATCTTCATCGATTAGCGCGCCGATCACTTCACCATCGGTCTGCTTGAAGTCCGAGATCAGCGTCCAGGTCTTGTTTGCTGCATCCCACTGCGTCACACCCACAAGGGCGTCGCCGCCGTGGTTTTCGCAGGAGACCGAGAAGGTCGGACCGAAGTTTGCCAGGCCCAGTTCGGCCATCTTCTCTTCAGTCATCTCCAGTGCTTCCATACCGGCACGCATCTCTGACGGGGTGATTTCCGCATTGCCGGAGATTTCCTGGGCTTTCTTGATGGCTTCGGCAGCCAGAACAGCCGCGTACAGGCCACGGTTGTACAGAACCGTGCCTACCTGATCGCCCGCGCCTGCAGCCTTGCCTGCGTCGACAACGTGTTTCTGCAGATCGTCAAAGACCGGGAAGTCCGTGCCCACGTTGTGGAAGGTCAGCGCCTTATAGCCATTGGCGGCTTCGCCCGCTGGCAGCACATCGTTCTCCGAACCGGACCACCAGATACCGATGAAGTTTTCCATCGGGAACCGGATGTTGGCGGCCTCTTGCACAGCAACCTGGTTCATCACGCCCCAGCCCCACATTAGGACATAGTCGGGACGATCACGGCGGATTTGCAGCCATTGTGACTTCTGTTCCTGACCCGGGTGATCGACCGGCAGGGCGACCAGTTCAAAACCGTGCTTCTTGGACAGCTCTTCCAGCGTGCGGATCGGTTCCTTACCATAGGCCGAGTTGTGGTAGACCAGTGCGATTTTCTTGCCGCTCAGATCACCACCGTTTTCCTCAAGCAGATAGTTGACCGCACCCGAGGCCCCGTCCCAGTAGTTGGCGGGATAGTTGAAGGTGTGGCTAAACACATCGCCGTTCTTGGCCGAAGTTCGACCATAACCCATCGTGTGCAACGGAATATCATCCGCAGTAACTTTTGGGATCAGCTGATAGGTGATGCCTGTCGACAGCGGCTGGTACACCAATGCGCCTTCGCCCTTGGTGGATTCATAGCACTCAACGCCTTTTTCGGTGTTGTAGCCGGTTTCGCATTCGACCATGCGGATCGGAACACCGCCGATGCCGCCATCGCGCTCATTCAGCAGAGTGAAATAGTCGTTGTAGCCATCCGAGAACGGAATACCGCCAGCGGCGTAAGGCCCGGTACGATAGCTCAAATCGGGGATCACAAGATCCGCCAGAGCGGGTCCTGCAGCCATCAGGGCGCTCAGCGCCGCGGTTGCCAGTTTCAATTTCATCGGGTGTCTCCTCCCTTGGTTAGTCCGATGTTGCATTCAGGCTTGTTCCGCCCGTTTTTTCCTTGGGCCGATCCCTTAGTGTGGGAACGGCCATAGTCTGAGTTTTTCTTTCGCCACACGCCACAGCTGCGCCAGCCCGTGCGGTTCCAGGATCAGGAACATGATGATCAGCGCGCCCACGATCACCAGCTGCAGATGCGCCACGATATCCGTGGGCCAGCCCAGAACGTCGACGCCCACCACTTTCAGGACCACCGGCAGCAAAACAAGGAAAGCTGCACCGGCGAACGATCCGAAAATAGACCCTAACCCGCCAATAATGATCATGAACAGGACCAGGAACGATTTCTGGATACCAAAGACTTCGCCAACCTCGACCGCGCCTAGATAGACCGCGAAGAACAGCGCGCCCGCGATACCGATGAAGAACGAGCTGACGGCAAAGGCGCTCATCTTGGCCTTTAGTGGGTTCACCCCAATGATCTCTGCCGCGATGTCCATGTCACGGATCGCCATCCATGTCCGGCCCGTCGTGCCGCGCGTCAGGTTGCGCGCGATCAGGGCACTGACGGCCAGGAAAATCAGGCAGAACATATAGGTGGCCCAAGCAGGGGCATTTGGGCCGGTGATGATGATGCCGAAAACATCCCGTTCCGGTGCGTTGATCTGACCCGAGGCAGAATAATTGTAGAACCACGGCACCCGGTTGAAGAGCCACACAAGGAAGAACTGCGCCGCCAACGTGGCCACCGCGAGATAGAACCCCTTGATCCGCAGGCTCGGCAGGCCGAACAGCACCCCGACAAAGGCCGTTATGCCGCCGGCAAGAATGACATGGATGAACATGCTGACATCCGGGAATGAGGTCATCAGCTTGTAGCAGGCATAGGCGCCCACAGCCATGAAGCCACCGGTACCCAAGGATACCTGCCCGCAATACCCCACAAGAATGTTCAACCCGATTGCCGCAATGGCATAAATCAAAAAGGGCAGTAACAGCGCGTTGGCCCAGTAGTCATTGATGACGAAGGGAATTATCCCGAAAGCCACCGCCAGAACCACATAATACCGATACCGGTCGAACTTGATCGGAAAGGTTTGGCTGTCATCTGTGTAGGAGGTTTTGAAATCCCCGGCCTCACGATAAAACATGTCTTACTTTCCCCATTCTTCCTGCGCCCGGTTGCGGGCCTCGGCGTCCAGCTGCTTGGAGCCTTTTGCATATCCGCTCGCCTCTGAGGCGCGCACAAGTTTCATGTAGGCCAGGATGCCCATGGCGAGCCCGGCAAAAGCCAGAATTGCTGCAATCACCAACTGGCCTTCAGTCAAATCATCCGAAGTGAGCGCGATGTAGCCAAAAGCCCAGAACCCGGCCCATGCGATCACGTTGATGATGGCGATCAGCTTGGTCATGCCGCTAGACCCTCTCGATGATCTTCTCACCGAACAGACCTTGCGGCCTGAACACGAGGAAGATCAGCGCCAGTACGTACGCAAACCAGTTTTCGGTCGCTCCGCCGACCAGCGGGCCGATGGCAAACTCGAACAGTTTCTCGCCCACACCAATGATCAACCCGCCGACGATGGCACCGGGGATCGAGGTGAACCCGCCCAACATCAGCACCGGCAGCGCCTTGAGCGCGATCAGTGACAGTGAAAACTGCACGCCCGATTTGGTGCCCCACATGATGCCTGCAACCAGTGCGACAAAACCCGCAACCGACCACACCATAATCCAGATGAAGTTCAGCGAGATGCCGACCGACAGAGCCGCCTGGTGGTCATCCGCCACGGCGCGCATCGCCCGGCCCTGCTTGGTGTATTGGCTGAATGCAACCAGTGCGGTCACCAGAAGCGCGGCAATCACCGTCGCCACAATGTCCAGATTGTCGATAAAGAAGCCGTAACCGAAGATGTTGAACGTGGTCTCGTCGATCCAAAGGTTGATGCCCTGTGGCAGACCGACATCCAATGTCTTGATCTCGGATCCCCACATCAGGTCAGCCACGCCCTCAAGGAAATAGGCCAGACCGATGGTCGCCATGAACAGGATGATCGGCTCTTGACCGACCAAATGCCGCATCACAAAGCGCTGTACCGCCCAGGCCAGCAGAACCATGACACCCATCGTCAGGATAATCGCCACAAACGCTGGCACATTCCATCCGAACTTGTGGATATGAGTCCCGAAAGTAGCGTTGATCAGGTGGGCAAACGGGACCTGCCCGTTCATGATCCCCACAAGCGTCATGGCGGCAAACAGGGCCATAACCCCTTGGGCGTAGTTGAAGATTCCGGACGCTTTGTAGATCAATACAAAGCCCAGCGCGACCAGAGCGTACAGCACACCGGCCATAAGACCGTTGAGGAAAACCTCCATCGCGAAAATCAGCTGATCAGGCATGTGTGCCCCCTCTCATGTCTGTCAGTTGCTCAGTCATGACTTACCCCCAGATAGGCGTCGATGACTTCCTGATTGCTGCGCACCTCATCCGGGGTGCCGTCGCCGATCTTCTTGCCGTAATCCATCACGACCACCCGATCGCTCAGGTCCATCACAACACCCATGTCATGCTCGATTAGCGCGATGGTGGTGCCAAACTCGTCATTCACGTCGAGGATAAAGCGGCTCATGTCCTCTTTCTCTTCAACGTTCATGCCGGCCATAGGTTCATCCAGCAGCAACAGTTTGGGTTCCGCCGCCAGCGCACGAGCCAGTTCGACCCGCTTTTTCAGACCGTATGGCAGACGGGATACCGGAGTTTTACGGATGTGCTGAATTTCGAGAAAGTCGATGATTTTCTCGACCGCTTCGCGGTTTTCAACCTCTTCCGCCTCAGCCTTGCCCTTCCACAGGGCCTGCTGAAAGAGGTTGGTTTTCATATAGTTCAGCCGCCCGGTCATGACGTTGTCCAGCACGCTCATGCCTTCGAAAAGGGCAATGTTCTGGAACGTCCGGGCAATACCTTGCCGCGCAACTTCATAAGGGCGCATCTGCGGACGCTTGGCCCCATGGAACCAGACCTCGCCCTCCTGCGGGATATAGAACCCTGAAATCACGTTCAGCATCGAGGATTTACCGGCGCCGTTCGGACCGATGATGGCGCGGATCTCGCCTTCACGAATGTCGAATGAGATATCCTTGATCGCCACCACACCGCCAAAACGCAGGGTGATGTTCTTCATCTCCATCACCACGCCGCCGATCTTGCGGCCATCTTCGGTGACATATCCTTCGGAGTTATCCAGCATCAGTCACTCCCTGACTTGCGGAAAAACGGGACGGCGGGCGGGGCGATGACCGCAGGTCGAGCGGCGCATGACCGGCCCTCATTCCGCCGCCACCTTGTGCTGCGCAACCGGTACGACCGGCGCATCCACGATTTCAAGCGTGGCACTGATCGACCCCTTGCGGCCGTCTTCATAGGTCACTTCGGTCGTGGTTGAGACCTGCTTGGACCCGTCATAAAGCGCATCGATGATGTCACTGAACTTGTCCTCGACAAATCCGCGGCGCACCTTCCGCGTACGGGTCATCTCACCGTCATCCGCGTCCAGTTCTTTGTGCAGAACCACAAAGCGATGCACCTGACAGCCCGACAACATCTCATCAGCGGCTACAGACTTGTTCACCTCTTCGACATGGCTACGAATCGTCTCTAACACACGGGGATTTGCAGTCAGTTCCTGATAAGACGCATAGGCTACGTTGTTGCGTTCCGCCCAGTTGCCCACTGCTGTGAGGTCAATATTGATAAAGGCCACGCAGCGGTCTTTGCCGTTTCCGAACAAAACAACCTCAAGGATGTCGGGATAGAATTTCAACTTGTTCTCGACGTATTTCGGCGCAAACATCGACCCGTCGGCCATCTTGCCAACGTCCTTGGCGCGGTCAATTATCCGCAAATGTCCTGAGTTTTCTTCGATGAAACCGGCATCGCCAGTGGCAACCCATCCCTCGGCGTCCTTGGTCGAGGCCGTGGAATCCGGGTTGTTATAGTACTCGACAAACACACCGGGCGAGCGGTAGTGGATTTCGCCCTTGTCGTCGATCTTCAGCTCAACGTCCGGGGCGGGCACACCAACGGTATCGGCGCGCACCTCTCCATCGGGTTGAACCGTGATAAATACGGTCGCTTCGGTCTGACCATAAAGCTGTTTCAGGTTGATGCCCAAAGAGCGGTAAAAATCAAAAATCTCCGGCCCGATAGCTTCACCCGCAGTATAACCTACGCGGAAGCGGCCATAACCCAGTGTATCCTTGAGCGGCCCGTAAACCAGCAGGTTGCCCAGCGCGTATTTCACGCGGTCGCCGAACCCCACCGGCTTACCGTCCAGCAGCAGCCCGCCTACTTTCTTGGCATGCGCCATGAAGTGATGGAACATACGCTGCTTCAACTTGCCAGCGTCCTCCATCCGGATCATCACATTGGTCAGCTGAGTTTCAAACACTCGTGGTGGGGCGAAGAAATAAGTCGGCCCGATTTCGCGCAGATCGGTCATCATCGTGTCGGCGCTTTCGGGGCAGTTTACGCAAAAGCCACACCAATAGGCCTGACCGATGGAAAAGATGAAATCGCCTACCCAAGCCATCGGCAGGTAAGACAGGATGTCTTCGTTCCGGTTCAAATGATCGAACTCGGCGGAGTTCTTGGCGCTTTCGATCACGTTGCGGTTCGACAGCACCACGCCCTTGGGTTTACCCGTGGTGCCCGACGTATACAGCATGACGCAGGTGCCGTCGTATTCGATCTCGGCAATCCGACGATCCAGTTCCTCGTCAAAGCGCGCGTGCCCGGCACTGCCCTCAGCCATCAGGTCGTCCAGCGCGTTCATCTGGCTGTGATCGTATTTCCGCATCCCCCGTTTGTCGGTGTAGAGGATGTGTTTGACCTGATGCAGGTTCTCCTGAATCTCGATGACCTTGTCGACCTGCTCCTGATCACCGCAGACGACGTATTTTGCGCCGCAATGATCCAGCACATAGGCCATCTCTTCGGCGACTGCGTCCTGATAAAGCGGCACCGGCACGGCACCCACCATCTGAGCCGCAACCATCGACCAGTAGTGCGCCGGACGATTGCGCCCGATCACTGCGATGTGGTCGCCTTTTTCAACGCCAAGCTCCAGAAAGCCCAGGGCAATCGCACGGATTTCCCTGGCCGTTTCGGCCCAGGTCCAGCATTGCCAGATTCCGAATTCCTTTTCCCGGTAGGCCGGGGCGTCCCCGAACCGGGTCGCATTGCGGTGTAGCAGCGCCGGAAGAGAGTGCATCCCTTCAGCGCCCGACTGCGTCTGAGCCAATCTCTTTCTCCTCCCCATCCGACCCCTCCTCCGGGCCGGAAACGGCGGACCAGGGATCAACCCCGGACGCCAACGCCCCGATAAGGGACGCAGGAAAGATCAGCGTCAACTTTTTCCTGATGTTTTCTCAATTCTTACGAATTGTAACAGTGGTAGTACAGAAATCGGACCGCCTGACAGACGTAAGTCAAAAGAGCTTCTTGGCTGGAGAATTTTTCAAGTGGGGATAAACTCAAGATACCCGAGCTTATCCGCAACCAATAAGTACCCAAAAAATAGCGCATTTGCGACCATCCAGTGGAACAGAGCTTTGAGCCGCCGCTTTTCTTTGGGGAACCACTCAAATTTCCTAAGCCAACCAATACCCACGTCCATGACCATTAGAACAAACATAAAGTGTCTAAAGAACAAATAGATAAACAGTACAAACAGCAAGATAACTGCAATAGTGTTTGCAGGGGCGATTTCCCATTCACTGCTTCCAACAGAGGTCGTTATCGTACTTTCCATTAAAGTCTCTTTTTCAAGACGGAAAATCAGCAAGTTACAACCAATCCCGCAAAATCGGAATCAAAGGCACATCCGCCGCAGGCATCGGATAGTTCCGCAACTCATTCGCACGCACCCATTTCAACGCCTGACCTTCTTTCGACTGCGGAATACCTTCCCACTTGCGACAAGCAAACAACGGCATCAGCAGGTGAAAATCGTCATAGCTGTGGCTGGCAAAGGTCAGCGGGGCGAGGCATGAGGCCCAGGTGTCGATGCCCAGTTCCTCGTGCAATTCGCGGATCAGGGCAGCCTCGGGGGTTTCGCCGGGTTCGATTTTGCCACCGGGGAACTCCCAGAGACCGGCCATGGATTTGCCCTCGGGTCGTTGGGCCAGTAGCACCCGGCCCTCAATGTCGATCAGGGCGACAGCAGACACCAGTAAGGTCTTCACGAGCGATAATCCGCGTTGATCTCGATATAGCCGTGGGTCAGATCGCAGGTCCAAACGGTGGATTTGCCTTCGCCCAGCCCAAGATCGACCGCAATCACAAGGTCTTGACCTTTCATATAGGCGGCGGCGTCATCCTCACGGTAATCCGGGCTGACCCAGCCCTTTTCGGCAACCAGAATATCCCCGAAGGAAATGCTCAGCAGGTCGCGGTCAGCGGCGGCACCGGATTTACCGATGGCCATGACGATGCGGCCCCAGTTCGGGTCTTCTCCAGCAATGGCCGTTTTCACCAAAGGTGAGTTGGCAATCGCCAGTCCGTGCACCTTGGCGTCCGCATCCGAGGCGGCACCGGTTACACAAATTTCCACGAATTTCGTAGCACCTTCGCCGTCACGCACAACCTGTTGCGCCAAGTCAAGCATCACGCCCTCCAACGCCTCGGCAAACGCCGCATCGCCGGTTGCGTCCACGCCTGAGGCCCCGGTTGCACAGAGCAACAGACTGTCCGAGGTCGATGTGTCGCTGTCGACGGTGATGCAGTTGAACGTCCGGTCGGTTTGGGCGCTCAGCATCGCCTGCAGCGCGGACTGTTCGACCTGTGCATCGGTAAAGATGTAGACCAGCATCGTCGCCATATCCGGCGCGATCATGCCTGACCCCTTGGTAATCCCTGCAATAGAGACTGTTTTTCCGTCAATCTCGACCTTTGCGCTGGCCCCTTTGGGGAACGTATCCGTGGTCATGATCGCCCGCGCCGCATCCTCGATGGCATGACGGCTGAGGCCCATCTTCAACGCCTCAAGCTGTGCTACGATGCGGTCATGCGGCAGCGGCTCACCAATCACGCCGGTTGATGAGGTAAAGACCCGCTCTACCGCGACACCGGTGGCTTTGGAGACGGCCTGCGTCACCTCGGCCACTGAAGTCTGGCCATAGTGACCGGTAAAGGCATTGGCATTGCCGGAGTTCACCAAAATCGCCGCAGGCCCATCGCTGGACCCGCCGATCTTGTCCTGACAGTCCAGCACGGGGGCTGCGCGTGTGGCGGACCGGGTAAACACCCCAGCCACAGATGTGCCCGGATCCAGAACCGCCAACATCACGTCGGTACGGCCCTGATAACGCACGCCAGCCTCGACGGTGGCAAAACGCACACCGTCAATCGCAGGCAATTCGGGGAAGGCCGCTGGAGCCAGCGGCGAAACCTTGGTGATCGCGGCCACTGGGGTTACTCCTGAATCAGGTCGATCTGACGGATGACCTCGGGGCCAACACCGTCCAAAGCAGGGCGTTCGATCTGCGACTGCTGCGTCAGCTCGTCGATTTTGGCTTGAATCGCGTCCTGCTGAAGGGACTGGGCCAGCTGTTCACGTACGGCATCAAGCCCCGGCGCTTCGGATTTGCGTGTGTCGTTGAGAATGATCAGGTGCCAGCCGAACTGTGTTTGCACCGGATCCGAGATCTGACCCTTTTCCAACGCAACAACGGCGTTTTCGAATTCCGGAACCATCTGGCCCTTGCCAAACCATCCCAATGACCCGCCATTCGGACCCGATGGGCCGGTCGACTTTTCCTTGGCCGTTTCGGCAAAATCGCCGCCGTCATCCAGCAGGGTTTTGATTTCCTTGGCTTCTTCTTCGGTCGCTACAAGAATATGGCTGGCGTCGAACTCATCTTCGCCTTCGAAGTTGCCGAATTCCGCGTCATAGGCTGCCTGAATTGACTCTTCGGTCACGACATCGCCCAGCAACGCATTTACTGTCTGTACCGCCCGCATGGACCGGCCTTCGTTTTCCAGTCCCAACTGGTTCAGCCGGTTCAGATCGTCCTGCTGCTGCGCCAGCAATTGCTGCTGGATCAATTGCTCGATGACGAATTCATACAGAACGTCATCTTCGACCTCGGAGTAATTCGGCGGCAGCGCCGCGACAGATGCGATAACGTGACCCAGTGTGATTTCATCCCCGTTCACATTGGCGACAACCGTATCCGCGTCCGGCTTGGTTTCGGCAGCAACCGGCATCGCCATCACGGCAGCCAGAGCCAGCGATGGCAGAAAAGTGAGGCCTTTGGGCATGGAATCATCCTATTTCTTTGCCGCGACGGGGCGTGGCGTTGACACTCTGGGACCTGCCGCTTACATCGCTTTGAAGCCTTGGACAGGGCCGCCTTTCATCCCCCGTATCTATGGGTTGCAAGCAAGGTGGGCAAGCCTGTCGCAACCAAGACAAGAACAGATCCGCTGGAGTGAACATGCTGGGACTCGGAACGCTCGCCAAAAAGGTGTTCGGAACACCGAACGACCGCAAGATCAAGGCGACCCGCCCGCTGGTCGAAAAGATCAATGCGCTGGAACCTGAGTTCGAAAAACTGTCCGATGAGGGCCTGATCGAAAAGACCGCCGAACTGCGTAAACGCGCACTTGATGGTGAGGCGCTGGACGACCTGCTGCCCGAAGCCTTTGCCAACGTTCGCGAAGGTGCCAGACGCGCGCTGGGTTTGCGCGCCTTTGACGTACAGCTGATGGGCGGCGCGTTCCTGCATCAGGGCAATATCTCGGAGATGAAAACGGGTGAGGGCAAGACGTTGGTTGCCACTTTCCCCGCCTATCTGAACGCACTGACCGGCAAGGGCGTGCACGTGGTCACGGTAAACGAGTACCTGGCCAAGCGTGACGCCGAATGGATGGGCAAGGTGTTTGGTGCCCTTGGCATGACCACCGGTGTGATTTGGTCTGGTCAGCCGGACGCCGAGAAAAAAGCCGCCTACGCCTGTGACGTCACCTATGCCACCAACAACGAGTTGGGCTTTGATTATCTGCGCGATAATATGAAAGCGGAACTGGATCAGATTTACCAAAAGTACCACAATTTCGCGATTGTGGACGAGGTCGACTCGATCCTGATCGACGAGGCGCGGACGCCGCTGATCATCTCGGGCCCTTCCGAGGACCGCTCGGACCTGTATACCGCCATCGACGCCCTGATCCCGTCGCTGCAGGATGACCATTTCTCGTTGGACGAAAAGTCCCGGAACGTGACCTTTACGGATGAGGGAAACGAATTCCTGGAACAACAGCTGAACGCCAACGGTCTGATCCCGGAAGGCCATACTTTGTATGATCCGGAAAGCACCACAGTCGTTCACCACGTCAACCAGGGTCTGCGCGCACACAAGCTGTTTACACGTGACAAAGACTATATCGTCCGTGACGGCAACGTCATTCTGATCGACGAATTCACTGGCCGGATGATGCCAGGTCGCCGCCTGTCCGAAGGCCTGCATCAAGCCATCGAAGCCAAGGAAGGCGTGCAGATTCAGCCTGAAAACGTGACACTGGCCAGTGTGACCTTCCAGAACTACTTCCGCCTGTATGACAAGCTGGGCGGCATGACCGGCACCGCGCTGACCGAGGCCGAAGAATTCGCCGAAATCTACGGTCTGGGCGTGGTCGAGGTTCCGACCAACAGGCCGATTGCCCGTCTTGACGAAGACGATCAGGTTTATCGCACTGCCGATGAGAAATACGGCGCGATGATCAATGAGACCAAAGAAGCGCAGGAAAAGGGCCAGCCGGTTCTTTTGGGCACAACCTCGATCGAGAAATCCGAACTGCTAAGCCAGCTGCTGCAAAAGGAAGGCATCGAACATAACGTTCTGAACGCCCGCCAGCACGAGCAAGAGGCACAGATCGTGGCCGATGCCGGCCGGTATGGTGCGGTGACCATTGCCACCAACATGGCTGGCCGCGGCACCGACATTCAGCTGGGCGGCAATGTCGAGATGAATGTGCTGCAGGCGCTGGCCGAAAACCCCGAGGCCGATCCTGCCGAGCTACGAGCCAAGGAAGAGGCCCGCCACGCCGAGGAAAAGGAAAAGGTTCTGGCGGCCGGTGGTCTTTACGTCATGGCATCCGAACGTCACGAAAGCCGTCGGATCGACAATCAGCTGCGCGGTCGTTCGGGCCGTCAGGGTGACCCGGGCCGTACCGTGTTCTACCTGAGTCTCGAAGACGACCTGATGCGCATCTTCGGATCAGAGCGGCTGGACAAGGTTCTGACCACGCTGGGCATGAAAGAAGGCGAGGCAATTGTTCATCCTTGGGTGAACAAGTCGCTGGAACGCGCACAGTCCAAGGTCGAAGGTCGCAACTTTGACATGCGCAAAAACGTTCTGAAATTCGACGACGTGATGAACGACCAGCGTAAAGTGGTGTTCAGCCAGCGGCGCGAGATCATGTCGACCGATGACTTGTCCGAGATCGTCTCGGACATGCGCGAACAGGTGATCGACGATCTGATCGACGAACACATGCCGCCAAAAACCTATGCCGATCAGTGGGACACAGACGGCCTGCACGAGGCGATCAAGGAAAAGCTGACCATCGATGCGCCCGTACAGGACTGGGCCGCCGAGGAAGGCGTCGATGATGAACAGGTGCGCGAGCGTCTGGTCAATGCTGCCGATGAGATGATGGCGCAAAAGGCGGTGGCCTTTGGTCCCGAAAATATGCGCAACATCGAAAAGCAGGTTCTGCTGCAGACGATCGACAGTAAATGGCGCGAGCATCTGCTGACGCTGGAACATCTGCGCTCGGTCGTTGGATTCCGTGGTTACGCCCAGCGCGACCCGCTGAACGAATACAAGAACGAGAGCTTCCAGTTGTTTGAATCCATGCTCGACGGTCTACGCGAAACCGTGACTCAACAATTGTCGCGCGTCCGTCCGCTGACCGAAGAGGAACAGCGCGAAATGCTGGCCCAGATGCAGGCACAGCAAGCACAGGCACAACAGGCAGTGGATCAAGCCACGGACAAGGCCGAAGCACTGGCCGAAGCTCAGGCTTCAGGCGATGCACGCCCCGGCTTTGTCGAAGACGATTCCTCGACTTGGGGGAACCCGTCGCGCAACGATCTCTGCCCGTGTGGATCGGGCAAGAAATTCAAACATTGCCACGGCCGACTGACCTGACGTCACCTTGATCAAAACACATTGAGTCCGTTTCACGGCCACATATTGGCCGTGATTCAACTTCAGGATGCGACTCGCTCCTTCAACTGGGGAGGGTGTTTTGTTTGTAATAAAGAATTACGTGACCACTGGCGGCACCGTCGCTTGTGCCTTAGCCATTGGTTACCTGATGCAAAATGGATCGCCAGCGCAATCGGATGGCGCGCAGGCTCCTGTAACTGTGGCTGCCGCCAATCAGTCCTCGGTGATTGCCGGGCTGGAAGGAATTGTTCTGACCTCCTCGCTTCCGGCCGCTGATGCAACCACCGACACCAAGGCTTCGCGGCGCGCCCTGCAACCCACTCGATCGACCCCCTCTGATCAGGAAAACTGCACTCTCAATGCCCGTGCCAAAGCCGTTCCCGGCGCTGCGGCGCGCCTGACCGTCAAAGCCCCCTGCCACGGCAATGAACGGATCGAAATCCACCACAGCGGACTAACAGTTACCCAACGAACGGACAAAAACGGCGCTTTGGATCTGACGATCCCGGCCCTGTCGGAATATGCGATCTTTCTGATCTCGGTAGATGATCAGACCGGGACCGTAGCCACCACTCACATCCCCGACCTGGCCAACTACAACCGCATCGCACTGCAATGGCAGGGTGAGACAGATCTGCAGATCCATGCGCTGGAATTTGGGGCCAGCTATGGCGCAACTGGACATGTATCGTCGGACCCTGACGCGAAAGGTGCGGGCAAAGTCATGCATTTAGGCCAACAGGCGTTCGGTGACGCGCAGAATATCGAAATCTATTCCTTCCCTGCAGGCGAAACCAGCCAGACCGGTTCGATCGAACTGACGGTCGAGGCCGAAGTGACCGAGGCAAATTGCGGCCGGGATTTGGCCGTGCAATCGCTCGAGTTGCGTGGCGATCGCCGCCTGCGGTCGCGCGATTTGACGCTGCCCATGCCGGATTGCGCACAAGCCGGTGATTTTCTGGTGTTGAATAATCTGCTCCAAGACCTGACAATCGCGGCAAATTAAACCGCAGGCAGGCTCGACTTTCTTATGACATTTTTTCGTGTGGCAGTGGCCACACTGATTTCGGTGACTCTGGCGCCATATGTGCACGCACAGGATATCACGCTGACCTCGCAAGACGGCAAGGTCGAGGTCACAGGCAACCTGATGAGCTTTGATGGCGAGTTCTATCGCGTGGATACGCAGTTCGGTGAGCTGACCGTGGATGGGTCGGGTGTTACCTGCGAAGGACCCGCCTGCCCCAGCCTTACGGATTTCGTGGCCGAGGTTCGGTTCTCTGGTTCCTCCGTCATGGCGGAAAAGGTACTGCCGGCCCTGATCGTTGGATTCGCCCAGCAAGAGGGGATGTCGGCGACGCCGCAGCGTTTGGATTCCGGCGCATTCACCTATGAGCTTCACCAGACCGGGCGCAATGCCCCTTTGGGGCGGTTCTATTTCGCCCCTAACAACACAGGTGGCGGCTTTGCGGATCTGATCGCCGATGAGACCGATATCGTCATGGCATTGCGTGAAATTCGCCCATCGGAACAGGAGGCTGCGCAGACCGCTGGTCTGGGTGATCTGGCAGATGCAAGGCGATCCCGGGTCATCGCGCTGGACGCGCTGGTCCCAATTGTGGCCCGGGAAAACCCGGCGCGGCAAATTTCGCCAGCAGAACTGGTGCGCGTGTTTTCCGGCGAGATCAAGAACTGGTCTGAGCTTGGAGGACCTGATGCGCCCGTTTCCCTGCACTTACCAGACGCCGGTTCCGGTTTGGCGCAAGGGGTTGAGGATCGGTTGCTGACCCCTGCTCAGCCAACGCTGGCCGAGGGAATTATACGTCACACCCGTAGCAGCGATCTGGTGCGCGCTGTCGCTGATGACCCCTTTGCCATCGGTATCGCCAGCCATGCCGAGGTCGGGCCTGCCCGGGGCCTGCCTTTGACCGGCGGTTGCGGTCACGCGCTGACCGCCACGCGGCAATCCATCAAGACCGAAGATTATCCGCTGACATCGCCGATGTTCTTGTATCTGCCGGAAATCCGCCTGCCCCGCATCGCGCGGCAATTCCTGGCCTATTCGCAAAGCGCCGAGGCACAGATGGCGATCCGCGATGCCGGATTTGTGGATCAAGAACCCGAAACCATGCGGATCGGGTTGCAAGGGGATCGTCTGGCCAACGCAGTGGTTTCAGGTGGTGCCGAGGTCGGGTTGGAAGAGTTACAGCACATGATCGACACGCTGCGCCCACAATCGCGCCTGTCTCTGTCGTTCCGGTTCGAGGCAGGTTCCTCCAGACCCGACGCGCAGTCACGTTCCAACATCCGGCAGTTGGCCCACGCCCTCGAAACCGGGACCATCGACGCTCGTAAACTGACCTTTGTGGGCTTTAGCGACGGCGAAGGCGCGGCCACAGCCAATGCAAGGATCGCATTGCTGCGGGCAAAGACCGTGCGCAACGCAGTGCTGTCGGCGGTAGAAACAGCCATTCCGGAGAGTGTCGAGATCGCCGTGGACGCATTTGGCGAAGCAATGCCCATGGCCTGTGATGACACGGACTGGGGCCGCAAAGTCAATCGCAGGGTCGAGGTCTGGGTTCAGTAACCCTTACAAATAGCCCTCGGACCGAAAGCTCAACTCATTCGATTTGCCAATAATCAGATGGTCATGCAGCGTCAGGCCCAGCGCGACGCAGGCATCCTGAATTCGGTTGGTCATATCGATATCCGATTGCGAAGGTGTCGGATCGCCCGATGGGTGATTGTGTACCAAGATTAGCGCCGAGGCATTCAGCTCCAGCGCGCGTTTGGCTACCTCACGCGGATAGACGGGAACGTGGTCGACAGTGCCTTTGGCCTGTTCTTCATCCGCGATAAGTACGTTCTTGCGGTCAAGGTAGAACACGCGAAACTGCTCAGTCTCGCGATGGGCCATCGTCGTATGGCAATAATCCAGCAGCGCGTCCCAGCCAGATACGACGTGCCGTTGCATGACCCGCGCGCGGGTCATCCGATGTGCACAAGCCTCAAGGATTTTCAGGTCAGTGATCACCGTATCGCCTACGCCTTTGATTTGCCGCAGCCGTTCTTCGGGTGCGGTCAGCACGCGGTTAAAGTCGCCAAACGTATCCATCAGCGCACGGGCCAGGGGTTTGACATCCTGCCGGGGGATTGAGCGGAACAGGGCAAGTTCCAACAATTCGTAATCCGGCATTGCCGCCGACCCACCAGACATGAACCGTTCGCGCAATCGTTTGCGGTGATCTTTGATATACGACGGCAAGCGACCAGACGGCAGCGGTTGCACCGGGGCTTCGTCGGTTTCAAACAGCATCGGGGCTTCGGCAAAGGCGTCCTGAGTCATTGGACCACCGTGCCGCAGAATCGGTTTCTGAATGGTTAACGCATCTCACCCGCAATGCCTGCAGTTGCCCGTCGGACGACCATGTGCAACAGGATCGAAAACACCCCCAGCGTCAGCATCGCCGCAAACATCAAATCGGTTTTGGCCCGCCCATTGGCCAGCAGCATTAGGTACCCCAACCCTTGCGACGACCCGACCCATTCTCCGATCACCGCTCCGATCGGGGCATAGACGGCCGCCAGCCGCATTCCGGACGCCAATGAGGGCAAAGCTGCAGGGATACGAATGTGCCACAACACGGCGTGCCGGCTGGCCTGCATGGTCCGCGCCAGATCAAGATATCCGGGCGGCGTGCGCATCAACCCGTCAAAAAAGGAAGAGGTGATCGGGAAATAGATGATCAACACCGCCATTGCGACCTTGGACCACAGACCATAGCCCAGCCAAAGGGTCAGCAACGGCGCCAGTGCGAAGACCGGCAATGCCTGCGTGAACACCAGCATCGGCTGTACCAGCACTCGCGCGGCGCGGGAATTGGCTAATTGCAATGCTGTCAAAACGCCAAGAACCGTTCCACAAGCCAAGCCGATAACGACCTCGACCGCCGTAACCCATGTGTGTTCCGCGATAACCCAGCGGTTCTGCCACCAGGTCTCGGCCACCAAAGCCGGGCCGGGAAGAATGAATTTCGGCAGGCCGGTCAGGGAAACGATCCCCTGCCAGATCGCCAACGCAAATAGCGTCGCAGCTAGAGCTGACAACAATTTCATGCCGCTTCCTCACGAAGCATACGCAGTAAGGCGCCCTGCGCCTCAAGCGTCTCCAGATCATCGACGCTGCGTGGGGCCGGTGCATGCGGGGGTTGGCAGGGCGTTATGCCGTTCTGCGTCATGACCACGATGGATTGCCCCAACCGGGCAGCCTCGCCCGGATCATGGGTGACCAGCAGCACGGTTCGGTCCTGTAACGCTTCGGCCGCAAGGTCCTGCATATCCGCGCGGGTGCGGGCGTCCAGGGCCGAGAACGGCTCGTCCAGTAGAACGATGGGCCGATCTTCCATCAACGTGCGGGCCAAGGCCACGCGTTGACGTTGCCCACCAGAGAGTTCGGCGGGCTTCCTGGTCATATGATCCTGCAGGCGCATCCGTTCGATCAGCTGATCACAGCGGCGCAAATCTGGCTTTTCTCCGCGCAACCGCGCACCCAGCAGGACGTTCTGCGCCACAGTCGCCCAAGGCAACAACAGATCGTCCTGCGCCATGTAGGCTACCCGCTCCCGCACAGATTGTCCGTCACTGGCGGTAATCTGACCGGTGAACTCTGCGCCAGTGTCCAAGCCAGCAATCAGGCGCAGAATGGTGGTTTTGCCGACCCCCGATCCACCCAGCAGACACGTCCACCGCCCTGCTGCAAGCGTCAGGGTCAACGGCGCGAACAATAACGAGTCGCCAATCGCAGCCGAACCACGGACGGTCAGATCGGGGGCTGGGGTCATGGGGTCAGGCCCATTTGCCAGAAATTGACCTCTAACTCGGTCGCGGTACGGAAGGTGTGGCACAGACGAGTCCAACGCGGGGATGCTTCGAAATTCTCTCCAATACGCCTCGTTAGAGCCATATCCAACAATTCCCCAACCGCCACGCAGGCATCTTGGTAGTCATCGCTGGCATAGGTGGCGATCCAATCGCGATAGGTGTCAGACGTCGCCTCGGTCGCCAGTCTTGTGCCAATCTCACCATAGCCCATCACACAAGGTACCAAAGCCGCCAGCAGATCAAGTAGATCGCCGCTGTACCCAGCCTCTAGCACGAAACGCGTATATGCCAAGTTCCCGGCACGTTCCGGCGTGGCAAACAGCTGGTCCTGCGGGATGCCTTCGGCCTCGCAGATCCCGATATGCAGCTTCATCTCTTCGCTGATCAACCCGTTCACGGTGCGCGAGGCTGCCAACATTTCCGCATGCGTTTCAGATTTCACGACTGCCAGCGCCCAGGCGCGCGAGAAATGAATCAGGAACACATAGTCTTGCCGCAGATAGTGCAGAAACGCCGCGCGCGGCAGCGAGCCGTCCTTCATCCCTTCGACAAAAGCGTGGCAGGTGTAATCCTGCCACGGCCCCTGCGCCGCCTCACGCATCAGCGCGAATGCTTTGCCATAGTCGCTCATTGCACGGTCACATCTACTGAGATGTCGCTGACCGGATTGATGCTGTCGATCATACCGCTGTCTTTGAGGAAAGCCTCGAAACGGGCATAGCGACCTGCATCAAAACCTGCCGGGCGCAGCGCGAAACGGGGCAGTGTATCAACCCATGCGCGCGCGTTCAGCTCATCCTGCAATTCGGGTGAGGTGGCGGCAAAGATTTCCCAGCTTTTTTCCGGGTTGTTGACGATGAACTGGGTCGCCTTTTCGGTCGCAGCCAGGAAACGGGCGACCTTATCCGCATCCATCGTGTCGGGGTTGGCGACATAGATCAGCTCATCATAAGACGGCACGCCTTCTTCCTCGATGTAGAAACAGCGGCCCGCGACGCCTTCGATATCCATCTGGTTCAATTCAAAGTTCCGGAAGGCACCGATCACCGCATCCACCTGTCCCGTCATCAGCGATGGCGACAGCGAGAAGTTGACGTTGACCATCTCAATATCGTCTAGCGCGACATCATGGGCGTTCAGCATGGCGCCCAGAACGGCCTCTTCAACGCCCGCGACCGAGAAGCCGATTTTTTTGCCCTTGAGGTCGGCGAGCGTTTTGATCGGACCGTCCTGTAGCACCAGCAGGCAGTTCAACGGCGTCGCGACCAAGGTGCCGACGCGCTTCAGCGGCAGGCCCTCATGGATTTGCAGGTGAAGTTGCGGCTGGTAGGAGACCGCCAGATCAGCTTGCCCGGCGGCAACCAGACGCGGAGGGGCCGATGGATCCGCGGGTGGCACAATCTCAATATTCAGCCCCTCGTCGGCAAAGTATCCGTTCTCTTGCGCCACGATGATGGGCCCGTGGTCGGGGTTAACGAACCAGTCCAGCAGAACGGTCATCTTGTCTTCGGCCCAGGCCGGCGCGGCGGCCAGTAGGGCAATTGCTGTCATCAACTTTTTCATATCTCGCGTATCCTTTTCGTTCACGAGGTTGAGGCCGCGACGAGAACGATCTCGCCCGGCCAATCCGGTTGCAATTTTTCGGCAGCACGCCACGCACGCAGGCCGGTGGAACAGCAAAATGCCAGTCTTTTGCTTTTGTTAGGCTCTATTTTTGCCAATTCAGTAGACCCGCGGAGTGCTTTGGGATGAATGGGTTCAGGGGCCTCATCCGGGCTCCGCAACTCGATGATCAAATCATCCGTGGTCAGTTGGCAGACCGACACAAACGGGAAGTGATGGCTGGGCTCAGGCGCGCCGTCAAAGCGGAACGTGCTACTTCGCATCGTGCGAGCATTGAACTGAACCATCTGCCCAAGTGGCGAAGGGTCCATCCCGAGAACAACACTCAGCGCCATTTGCGCTTGCATCGCGCCAATCATTCCGACGACCGGACCCAACACACCAGCCGTGGCACAGCTTGCACCACTGCCCGGCGCGTCGGGAAAAACCGCCCGCAAAGATGGGGCACCACCGCAGAAACCGCCGACATAGCCGGACAACCCTAGGACCGAGGCGCTTATCAGCGGTTTGCCAAGCGCGCGACACGTATCCGACAGCGTATAGCTTGCCGCATAACTGTCTGCGCAATCGAGGATGACATCGACTTGTGAGGCAAATCGTTGCGAATTTAGATTGGTTAGAGCCTGATTTTTCGTGGAGATCGTAATTTCAGAGTTTAAGGCCTGACACCGCTCAGCCGCGACTTCGGTTTTGGGACGGCCACAGTCCCCCTCGCCAAACAAGGTCTGGCGAGGGAGGTTCGACAGGGCGACTTCATCGGGGTCTACGATGGTCAAATATCCAACCCCAGCACCAGCCAGCAAAGGCAAAACCGGCGCTGCCAGCCCCCCGGCCCCCACCACAAGAACCCGCGCGCCGGATAGGCGGGCCTGTCCACGGGCGCCGACCTCCGGCAGGATCATCTGACGGGCGTAGCGGCTCATTTAGTGACCTCGATCCACGCACGTACGCGGGCTTCTGGGTCTGCATTCAAGGTGATGTCTGTCACGACTGAGACAATGTCCGCCCCGGCCTGCAACACCCCCGGCGCGCGCTCCACACTCATCCCGCCTATACCGACCAAAGGGACTTCCCCCACGCGCGCTTTCCATTCAGTGACACGCGGCAGGCCTTGTTGTTCCCATTTCATCTTTTTCAGGATCGTTGGGTAGACGGGACCAAGCGCGACATAATCGGGGGTCATGGCCAGAACACGCTCAAGCTCGTCATCGTCATGGGTCGAGACACCCAGTTTCAGCCCTGCGCGTCGGATCGCCTTCAGATCTGCGTCATCCAGATCCTCTTGTCCCAAATGAATCCAGTCGCAGCCTGCGTCGATGGCAACCTGCCAATGGTCATTCACCACCAGAACAGCCCCATGCGCACGGCACAGATCCCGCGAAACCGCGATCTGTTCACGCACGACCGCATCCGGTTGGTCCTTGATCCGCAACTGCACCAGTTTCACGCCCAGAGGCAGCATCCGGCGCAGCCAGTCGGAATGGTCGAAGATTGGGTAAAACCGGTCGAGTTTCATGACAAAAACGCCTTTCCGATAACGGGGGTCGAGGGTTCGGCCATATCGCGCGCTTCGATCGGGTCGGCCTGATAGGCCAATTGCCCGGCCTCGATGCCCAGCTTCATCGCCTTGGCCATTGCTGCGGGATCACCGGCCCGTGCCACCGCAGTGTTCAGCAGAACAGCATCATACCCAAGCTCCATCGCATGAGCGGCGTGGCTGGGCAGGCCGATACCTGCGTCAATCACCAGTGGTACTTCGGGAAACTCAGCCCGCATTGCGCGCAAGGCGTATTCGTTGTTCAAACCACGGCCCGAGCCTATCGGAGCGCCCCAAGGCATCAGAACCTCACACCCTACCGCCAAAAGGCGCTCACCCACGATCAGGTCGTCCGTGGTATAGGGAAACACCTCGAACCCGTCTTCGGTCAGAATGCGCGCGGCCTCGACCAGTTGGAACACGTCGGGCTGGAGGCTGTCGGTATGCCCGATTAGTTCCAGCTTGATCCATTTGGTGTCAAACACCTCACGTGCCATATGGGCGGTGGTCACAGCCTCTTTCACCGTATGGCAACCCGCTGTGTTGGGCAGGATAAGAACGCTCAGATCGCGGATCATCTGCCAAAAGGTTTGTCCTGCGCCTGCTTCGCGTCGCAAAGATACGGTGGCCACCCCGGCCCCGCTGTCCCGAAATGCCTGTTCCAAGATTGCAGGGCTTGGATATTGCGCGGTGCCCAGCATCAGCGGGTTCGGCAGTGATGTGCCGTAGACGGTCTTCATCGCTCACCCCCCCTGCATCGGGGCGACGACTTCGATCCGATCGCCATCCTTGATTTTACGGGCCTTGCGCAGGCTCGAAGGCACAAAACCCTCGTTCACAGCCGTCGCCACCCGGCCCGAAAACCCGCATTCCTGCAAAAGGCCGGAAAGAGTTTCGGCCTGCACGTCGCGCATCTCGCCGTTAAGTACGATCTTCATCGACCATCTCCGAATGTTTGTTGTCCAACGCTAGGTCAGCCACGCCCTTGGCCAGTGCAGGGGCCAGCAAGTAGCCGTGGCGGTAGAGGCCGTTGGCATAGATTGTCGGTCCCAGCCGCCGAATACGCGGCAGGTTGTCGGGGAAAGCGGGGCGCAGATCGACGCCGGTTTCCAACACTTCAGCCTCACCAAAGGCGGGGTTCAGGGCGTAGGCTGCGCTCAGCAACTCAAGCATCGAGCGTGCGGTAATTCGGCTGCTATCCTCGGATTCGATCATTGTCGCGCCCAGCATGTAGACGCCGTCGCCGCGTGGAACGATATACAGCGGCACGCGTGGATGAAGCAGGCGTATAGGCCGGGTCAGTGTCACGTCTGGGCACCGTATCACCAGCATCTCACCCTTCACGCCGCGCAAGTCCTGCAGGTATTCGCGCGCGTGCAGACCTCTGCAATCAATGGCGTTGTCCAATCCCGTCGGAGCGCACGCATGATGGAATTCAACACCGTGATCCTGAAGCTGGTGCGACAGATCCAGCAAGGCCTGACGCGGATCCAAATGGGCTTCCGCAGCAAAGTAGAGACCTTTTTTGAAACCATACAGATCAGGCTCTAATAAGGTTATTTCTCTGTCATCAACTTCAGAAAACCCCTCAGTTCTGCGGGCGAAACGACGCAGATCCGGCAGATCCCGTGGGTTAGCAACAACCAGTGTGCCGCGCCTGTGGACCTGAGTGCGTTTGGCCCACCAGTCGATTGCCAATTGCCCCAGACGCAGGACAGGTTCCTCGGCGTTTTCATACTCGCACCAAGGTGCCAACATTCCGCCCGCCCACCAGGAGCAGCCATGCGGCCCAGGTGCACCACCGGGATCAAACACCTGAACCTTGGCCCCGCGCGCGACAAGTTCGGAAGCAACGGCCAACCCGGCCACACCTGCCCCTATGATCGACCAGACGGTCACGCGGGCCAAACCTGATGGAAGTGATGAACAGGCCCGTGACCTTGTCCGATTTTTAGAGCATCAGCCTGAGCGATGGCGCCTTGCAGATAGTCATGTGCTTGCGCCACGGCCTGGGGCAGCGAAAGGCCCTTAGCCAACCCGGCCGCTATGGATGAGGACAGCGTGCACCCGGTTCCGTGGGTGTTGCGGGTCTGTTGGCGCGGCGCTTGAAACTGAGCAATCACGCCCGAATGTGAGATCAATATGTCATGGCAGATGTCACCCTTGCCGTGACCGCCCTTCATCAGAACCGCACCAGCGCCAAGTGCACACAGATCTTGCCCTTGTGCGATCATCTGTTCGAGGCTGTCCTCAGACTCAGAGCCCAGCAGGCAGGCTGCTTCGGGCAGGTTTGGCGTTAACACCGTCGCGCGCGGCAACAATACGTCGCGCAGGGTTTGCACCGCCTCTTCTGCCAGCAAGGCATCGCCGGATTTCGCGATCATGACCGGATCCAAAACTACCGGCCCATCAAATTCGGCGATACTATCTGCGACACGTTGGATGATCTGAGGGGTCGCCAGCATTCCGATCTTGATCGCACCAACATCCAGGTCGGTCAGAACAGCCTCGATCTGGGCTACAATTACGTCCAGAGGGATGCCATGCACCGCCGTAACTGCGCGAGTATTCTGCGCCGTCACTGCGGTAATCACGCTGGCCCCGTAAACGCCAAGCGCGGACATCGCCTTGAGGTCAGCCTGAATTCCAGCCCCTCCGCCGCTGTCAGATCCTGCGATTGTTAAGGCAATGGGTGCCATGTCGTTGCTCCGGTTCAAAATGGGCAACGGGCATGGAAAACGTCTAAACACTAAAAGACCGTTCCCTACGCCGGTATTGCCCGGATCAGGTTCGATGGGTTAGCGCATTCACGCCTCTCAGCCCCCAAACAGGGCACCCCAACGGTTGGGGCGACACTCTCAGGGGATGGCGGGGGAATCAAGGGCCAATTTTGGTGCAGATTACGGTCAATCTGGACTTATGAAATGCAAAAGCCGGCCTCAACGGACCGGCTTCTGTTTGATGTTCAGGTGTGCAGGTTCAGCCCTTCATACCGTCCCAAAATGACTTGACGGACGAGAAAAAGCTTTTTGATTCCGGATGGTTATCTTCGCCCAGATCGTCGAACTCACGCAGCAGCTCTTTTTGACGGCTGGTCAGATTGACCGGGGTTTCGACGGCCAGTTCGATGAACATATCGCCAACGCCACCGCCGCGAAGGGCGGGCATGCCTTTGCTGCGCAAGCGCATCTGACGTCCTGACTGGCTGCCAGCCGGAATTTGCACGCGACCCCGGCCACCGTCGATAGTGGGCACTTCGATCGAACCGCCCAGCGCTGCCTTGGCCATGCTGACCGGAACACGGCAATACAGGTTTACGCTGTCGCGCTCGAACAGCTTGTGGTCCGAAACTTCGACAAAAATATACAGGTCGCCCGGGGGGCCACCGCGCATCCCGGCCTCACCTTCGCCCGCAAGACGGATGCGTGTGCCGGTTTCGACACCGGCCGGAATGTTGACCGACAGCGCGCGTTCTTTTTCGACGCGCCCGGCGCCGCCGCATGATTTACAGGGGTTCTTGATAATTTGACCCAGACCCGAACAAGTCGGGCACGACCGTTCAACTGTGAAAAAGCCCTGTTGCGCCCGCACTTTCCCCATGCCCGAACAGGTCGGGCAGGTTGTGGGCTCAACCCCGCCTTCCGCACCCGAGCCGTCACAGGCCGAGCAGGCCACGGCAGCAGGCACGTTGATCGTCTTTTGCAGGCCAGAGAATGCTTCTTCCAGGCTTACACGCAGGTTGTAACGCAGGTCTGACCCGCGCGCGGCCCGTCGACCACCCCCGGTAGCACCGCGCTGACCACCCATAAAATCGCCGAACAGGTCATCGAACACGTCCGAGAAGGCACTGGAGAAATCGCCCTGTCCGCCAAATCCGCCGCCGGGACGGCCACCGCCGCCCATACCGTTTTCAAACGCGGCATGACCAAAACGGTCATACGCGGCCTTTTTTTCGGCATCGCGCAAGACGTCGTAAGCTTCGTTCGCTTCTTTGAACTGAGCCTCGGAATCCGGGTTGTCCTTGTTGCGGTCGGGATGCAATTCCTTGGCTTTCGTGCGAAAGCCCTTCTTGATCTCGTCCGCTGATGCGCCCTTGGACACGCCGAGCACATCATAGTAGTCGCGTTTTGACATCAGTATTTCCTTCTGCCGCAACGTAATCGGGCCGGCCCGGTGACCGGACCGGCCCGAATTGGCCCGGTTTCCCGTTACTTACGCTTTTCGTCGTCAAGATCTTCGAATTCGGCATCGACGATATCGTCTTCACCAGCCGGAGCGGCATCCGCCGCCGCAGGCTCATCCTCGGTCTCTTCAGACTGCGCCTTGTAGATGGCTTCGCCCAGCTTCATGGCGGCTTCGGTCACGTTCTGAATGCCTGACTTGATCTTGTCGGCATTCTCGGTTTCCAGCTCGTCCTTCAGCGCGACAATCGCCAGCTCGATAGCTTCGATGGTGGTCGGGTCGACCTTGTCGGCATGCTCTTCCATCGACTTCTCGGTCGAGTGGATGAGGCTTTCCGCCTGGTTCTTCGCCTCGATCAGCTCGCGGCGTTCCTTGTCCGCCTCGGCGTTCTCTTCGGCGTCCTTGACCATCTTGTCGATATCTTCATCCGACAGACCACCCGATGCCTGGATGGTGATCTTCTGCTCTTTGCCGGTGCCTTTGTCTTTGGCCGAAACCGAGACAATGCCGTTGGCGTCGATGTCAAAAGTCACCTCGATCTGAGGCATGCCACGCGGTGCGGGCGGAATATCTTCAAGATTGAACTGACCCAGGATCTTGTTGTCCGCAGCCATTTCGCGTTCCCCCTGGAAGCAGCGGATGGTCACAGCGTTCTGGTTGTCCTCGGCAGTCGAGAAGACCTGAGACTTTTTGGTCGGGATCGTGGTGTTGCGGTCGATCAGACGGGTGAACACGCCACCCAGCGTCTCAATCCCCAGCGAAAGCGGGGTTACGTCCAGCAGAACCACATCTTTGACGTCACCCTGCAGAACACCGGCCTGAATGGCGGCGCCCATGGCAACAACTTCGTCCGGGTTCACACCCTTGTGCGGTTCTTTACCGAAGAATTTGGTGACCTCTTCGATCACCTTCGGCATGCGGGTCATACCACCGACCAGAACAACCTCGTCAATGTCGCCCGCCGACAAACCGGCGTCTTTCAATGCGGCCTGACAGGGTTTCATCGACTTCTTGATCAGGTCACCAACCAGCGATTCCAGCTTGGCACGGGTCAGTTTCATGACCATGTGCAGCGGCTGACCATTAGCGCCCATCGAGATGAACGGCTGGTTAATTTCGGTCTGCGAGGTCGAGGACAGCTCGATCTTGGCTTTTTCAGCAGCTTCTTTCAGGCGCTGAAGGGCCATCTTGTCTTGCGACAGGTCGACACCGTGTTCCTTTTTGAACTCGTCCGCCAGGTAGTTGACGATGCGCATGTCAAAGTCTTCACCACCCAGGAAGGTGTCACCATTGGTCGATTTGACCTCGAACAGCCCGTCGTCGATTTCCAGAATGGTCACGTCGAACGTACCACCACCAAGGTCATAAACCGCGATGGTTTGGGTTTCTTCTTTGTCCAGGCCATAGGCCAGCGCGGCGGCTGTCGGTTCGTTGATGATCCGCAGCACTTCCAGACCGGCGATTTTGCCTGCGTCTTTGGTGGCCTGACGCTGTGCGTCATTGAAATACGCGGGAACGGTGATGACCGCCTGCGTGACTTCTTCACCCAGATAGCTCTCGGCAGTTTCCTTCATCTTGCCCAGAGTGAAGGCCGAAATCTGGCTTGGGGAGTATTTTTCACCGCGGGCTTCCACCCACGCGTCACCGTTGCCGCCATCCACGATGGCGTACGGCACCATTTTCTTGTCCTTCTGGACTTCTGCATCATCCACACGACGACCGATCAGACGCTTGACGCCAAAGATCGTGTTGTCGGGGTTGGTGACCGCCTGACGTTTTGCAGGCTGACCAACCAGACGCTCATCTTCGGTGAAGGCGACGATCGAGGGCGTGGTCCGCGCCCCTTCTGCGTTTTCGATGACCTTCGGCTGAGAGCCGTCCATGATGGCCACACACGAGTTGGTGGTCCCGAGGTCAATACCGATTACTTTTCCCATATGTTCAATCCCTTTCTCTTCAAGGCGATGTCTCGAGGTCCGGACCCGTTATGGCATCCGGCCCCGATCTGGTTTGCGCAACAGCACTACACCATCGCGCGTCCCGGCGTATATAAGGGCGAGATCAGAGGCCTGCAAGCGGTGTAAAAGGCAGGTTTTCGGGAATCTGCGGCCTTTTTGGCAAGGTTTTGGCAAGGATTGGGGAATCTTCAATGGCGCGGCTGCTTTTGCGCGGATTTGACATCAGAAAAACCTATCTGGACGTTGCGGCACAAACGCAACTGATTGAGGCATTGCGCCCGATTCTGAAATCTGCGCCGCTGTTCCGGCCGGTTACGCCTTCGGGCAAGGAAATGTCGGTGCGTATGACCTCGGCCGGGGCGCTTGGCTGGGTCACCGACAAAGGGGGTTACCGATATCAGGCGCAACACCCTAAAGGAACGGTGTGGCCTGACATTCCCGATACGATACTGAGCATATGGCGCAAGCTTGCCAGCACCCAACGCGATCCGGATTGCTGTCTGATCAACTATTACGGCGAAGGTGCGCGTATGGGGCTGCATCAAGACAAGGACGAGGCAGATTTTTCATGGCCTGTCCTGTCCATTTCGCTGGGCGACGATGCCCTTTTTCGCATCGGAAACGAAACCCGGGGCGGCAAGACCGAGTCGATCTGGCTGAACTCCGGCGACGTCGTAGTCATGGGCGGCCCCGCCCGCCTGACCTATCACGGGGTAGACCGCATCCGTTTCGGTTCATCCAAACTGTTGCCCAAAGGTGGACGGATCAACCTGACCTTACGGGTGGCAAACTAGCGGCGCGCGCCCCAACTGGCCGACACATGCTGACGGGTGAAAAAGATACCCAGCAACCCAATCATCAACAAGGCCATTCCAACCCAAATCGCATATTCCCAACTGGTGTTTCGCGGAAAGTAATTGCGAAAGACAAAGCCGCGGCACTGGTCGATTATGTGAAACAACGGGTTCCAGGCAAAGAAGCTCAGCATGAAGCCACCCAGCGCGTTCCCTACAACCATTTTGCCAGAAAAAATCATGTTCAGGCGTCGATAGATTGTACTGAGAATTCCCGTGGTGGTGGGAAACCATGGCGAGATTGCCATAAACACGACGCCCACCGCGCATCCGGTAAACCAGGCCAATATCAACATATAGAACGCGCCACCCGGTTCTTGGATCTCCAATGGCTCAACTGCGACAGTGTAGATGAAAAGGATCACAAGGATCGAGACCAACTGCGTGTAAAGCGACCCAAATGCGGTTGCCAACAGCGCAACCATCATGTTCATCGGAGAGTGCAGCATCATCGGGTTGTTTCCTGTTGCCACGCCAGAGACGGACGAGACGGCTTTGATATGGGTCAGGAACAGAAAGACACCTGACAACAGAAATAGGATAATGTTACCCCTGATCTTGGCGACCCGCGCGCCCAGCATCGACATGATCAGGTAAAACACGGTCACAAGTGCGAGAATTTGCAAGATATTCACAATGATCGCGATCACAGCATTCGAGTGTTTGGACCGTATTCCATGCGCCACCGCATGGAAGATAAGCTCGGAAGTCGTGAAAGCGCCGCCCAGAAGCGTCTGATTCCGCTTAAAATAAAACACTCAGTGCACTCTTTCCCGCTGAATTACCTGCAAACTGCCACGAAATTCTTGCCGTTCCGTAACCGGCACAGCATAAGACCCACAAGGATTTCGATCAACAAACTACAGCAACGGAGCATTTTTGTGACCTACGACGCCCTTATTCCCGTAATCAGACGTCTGGCGCTGGAAGCCGGGGACACGATCATGCAGATCTACGAGTCGGATGATTTCGACGTCAAAGTCAAATCCGACGCCAGCCCCGTGACCGAAGCGGACGAGGCAGCCGATGCCCTGATATCGGCAGGCTTGCGCGCCGCGTTCCCGGATATTCTGCTGGTGACCGAAGAACAGGCCGCATCACATTCCGAAAAAGGCGACACATTCCTGATCGTCGATCCGCTGGACGGCACCAAGGAATTCATCAACCGGCGCGGTGATTTCACGGTGAACATCGCATTGGTCGAAAACGGAGTGCCAACTCGGGGCGTTGTGTATGCACCGGCCAAGGGGCGCATGTTCTACACGCAAGCAGACGGTCAATCGGTTGAAGAAACCGGCGCGCTTAACAAGGCACAGGCCGGTGACGTAACCCCGATTTCGGTGTCTGAACCAAACAATTCGGCACTTTTGATCGTCGCGTCAAAATCACACCGCGATCAGGCGACCGAAGATTACATCAATAAATATCAGGTCAAGGACAGCAAAAGCGCGGGCTCGTCCCTGAAATTCTGTCTGGTCGCAACAGGGGAAGCGGACCTCTATCCCCGCGTCGGGCGCACGATGGAGTGGGACACAGCCGCCGGTCACGCCGTTTTGGCGGGTGCGGGCGGCAAGGTTGTTCGTTTCGATGACCACTCGTCATTGACCTACGGCAAGGACGGCTATGCAAACCCGTTCTTTATCGCCTACGCTCCGGGCGTTGACCTGAAGGAGGCCTGATGTCTGTTCTGATTGCCATCCCCGCCCGCTATGCCTCGACCCGCTACCCGGGCAAGCCGCTGGTTCCGCTGACCGGGGCAAGCGGCAATGCGATGACCCTGATCGAACGATCCTGGCGCGCTGCATGTTCTGTGTCGGGCGTGGACAAGGTGGTTGTCGCCACCGATGACGACCGCATCTGCGACGTGGCCGAAGGGTTCGGGGCCGAGGTGGTGATGACATCCGAGACCTGCGGCAATGGCACCGAGCGATGCGCCGAGGCCCATGCTGCTCTGGGCGCGGGCTATGAGATCGTGGTGAACTTGCAAGGGGATGCGCCACTGACACCACATTGGTTTGTCGAAGACCTGATCGCCGGTCTGCGCGCCGCGCCCTACGCCGGGGTCGCAACGCCGGTTCTGCGCTGTGACGGAGATGCTTTGAACAGCTTGCTTAACGATCGCAAAAACGGGCGGGTCGGCGGCACAACAGCCGTATTTGCGACCGATCACAGCGCAATGTACTTCTCGAAAGAGGTTGTGCCTTTTACCGCCGAAACTTTTGCCGGCACCGAACCGACACCGGTGTTCCACCATGTCGGCGTCTACGCCTATCGCCCCGATGCGCTGTCAGCCTATCCAACCTGGCCAGTAGGACCTTTGGAGCAATTGGAAGGGCTGGAACAGCTACGCTTTATGGAAAATGGCCGCAAGGTTCTGTGCGTTGAGGTTGAGGCCAAGGGCCGCCAATTCTGGGAATTAAATAACCCGCAAGATGTGCCGAAGCTCGAAGAGATGATGGCCGCTATGGGGTTGGGTTGACCTATTTTCACCTGAACTCCTGTCAAGACGACGTCTAACCGGGCGTCACACCGCAATTTGGAACGAATATGAAGAACATTCTTGTCACTGGCGGTGCCGGGTACATTGGATCTCATGCCTGTAAGGCGCTTTCTCAAGCTGGTTACACGCCTGTGACCTTCGACAATCTGGTCACTGGCTGGCAGGATGCGGTGAAGTTCGGTCCGTTCGAACAAGGCGATCTGTTGGATCGTGCCCGGCTGGATGAGGTCTTCGCCAAATACGAACTCTTGGCCGTGATGCATTTTGCCGCCCTCAGCCAAGTGGGTGAGGCCATGTCCGAGCCTGGCAAATACTGGTCCAACAACGTGACCGGTTCGCTGAATTTGATCGAAGCCACGGTGGCCGCCGGATGTGAGAACTTTGTATTCTCGTCCACCTGCGCCACCTATGGCGAGCATGACAATGTGGTGCTGGACGAAGACACGCCGCAACTGCCGCTGAACGCATACGGCGCCTCAAAACGTGCCATCGAAGATATCCTGCGCGATTTCGAGACCGCGCACGGGCTGAACCATGTGATCTTCCGGTATTTCAACGTGGCCGGTGCCGACCCTGATGGCGAGGTGGGTGAGTTCCACCGCCCGGAAACCCACCTTGTGCCTCTGATGCTGGATGCCATCGACGGCAAGCGCGACGGATTGACGGTATTCGGGACGGACTACGACACACCAGACGGCACCTGCATCCGCGATTATGTACACGTTTGCGATCTGGTCGACGCCCATGTCTTGGGGCTGAACTGGCTGGAGCAAGACAAGGGCAGCCGCGTGTTCAACCTTGGCACCGGGTCGGGGTTTTCGGTGATGGATGTGATCAGCCATTCCAAGGCAGTCACCAACCGCGACGTGCCTTTCGCGATCGGACCGCGTCGAGCGGGCGATTGCACCAAGCTGGTATCCGGTTCTGTTCGTGCGGGTAACGAGCTTGGCTGGTCCCCGGAAAGATCAACGTTAGAGACAATGATTGCCGATGCATGGCGCTGGCATCAGAACGGCCATTACGAAAAATGAGCTTATTGTGACTGGTACAGGGGAAGATACGCTTCCGTCCATCTCATGGGTGCAAATGTACAAGTTGCGGCTAAAACGACAGCGGTTGTTGTGGCGGTCCTTTCGCAGCCGCCATCAATTGTCCTGTCTGAGCGATCGCACGGCGAACATCATACCCGGTGGTATTCTGGCCTTCACCACGCTGCGCAATGAAATCACCCGCCTGCCCTGGTTCCTGCGCCATTATCGCGCATTGGGCGTCAATCACTTTCTGATCGTCGACAACGACAGCGACGATGGCTCGGTGCCCTTTCTCAAGGAACAGCCGGACGTTTCTCTGTGGCAGACCCGGGACAGCTATCGCATGTCGCGCTATGGGCTGGATTGGCTGACCTGGCTGCAAATGCGCTATGGGCACGACCACTGGACCCTGATGGTCGACGCGGATGAGTTGCTGATCTACCCCGATCATGGCACCCGGCCCCTACCCGACCTGACGAAATGGCTGGATGATCAGGGACGTGTGGCATTCGGCGCGCTGATGCTGGATCTTTATCCCAATGGCCCGCTGGGGGAACAAGGCTACGATCCTGAAACCGACCCGACCGACGTGGTGAGGTGGTTTGATGCCGCCCCCTACCGGGCACAAAGGCAAAGCCCGCTGGGCAACCTTTGGGTACAGGGCGGCGCGCGCGAGCGCATGTTTTTTGCCGACACCCCGCGCCGATCTCCGACGTTGAACAAAATCCCACTGGTCCGGTGGTCGCGGCGCTACGCCTATGTGAATTCGTGCCATTCCGCATTGCCACGCTACTTGAACGCCAGTTACGGAGGGCCCGGCGACACAGCGTCATCTGGTGTCTTGTTACACACAAAATTCCTGCCCGAAGTTGTGGAAAAATCAAAGATCGAGAAAGAGCGCCGGCAACACTTTCACGATCCTGAACAGTTTGCAGACTACTATGACGGCATCATGGAACACCCTGTCATGTGGACGCCTTATTCCAAGCGATACACTGGTTGGGAATCTTTGCAGCAGCTGGGCCTGATGGGAATAATTGACTGGTAAAGTCACAACTCGAACTAACGGTTTTTAAAGTCGTTGCTTCGAAAGATGGAAAAATGGCATAAAACGGCAATTGTCCGGTACCACTCTGGCTTGTACAGCCTCCGGGCACGCTCGCGTAAATAACAAAGGTTGGGCAGTCGCGTGGGCCTATTGGATTCATACCGAATGAGATTGCGGCGCAAGCGCCGTATCCTGCGCTGTCTTCGAAAGCGGCGCGACCTTATTCCCGTTTCCGTAAATACAAATTCGATAAAACGGAAAGACGTCCTGCTGGTCAGCGTCATACGGAATGAGAAAATCCGCCTGCCATATTTTCTGGCCTACTACCGGCAGCTGGGCATCAACCATTTTCTGTTCGTTGATAACGCCAGCAATGACGGGTCACTTGAATATCTGGCGGGTCAACCCGACGTCTCGGTCTGGCGAGCCGATGCAAGCTATAAGCGTGCGTCGTTTGGGGTGGACTGGACAAACTACCTGCTGCGCAAATATGCACACCGCCACTGGGTTCTGACCGTCGATCCGGACGAATTCTTCATCTATCCATTCTGCGATACCCGGCCGATCCGTGCCCTGACCGACTGGCTGGACGGCTGCGCCGTGCGCAGCTTCAGTGCAATGCTGATCGACATGTATCCCGAAGGACCAGTCGAAGACGCCATCTATTCTGAGGGACAAAACCCGTTCGAAATCGCCAAATGGTTTGATGCAGGCAATTATACGATCACAAAGAACCCGACCTACGGGAATCTCTGGATTCAAGGCGGACCCCGCGCGCGTGTGTTCTTTAAGGACACGCCGAAAAAAGCGCCTGCGCTAAACAAGATACCATTGGTGAAATGGGACAAGCGCTATGTCTATGTCAGCTCGACCCATGCGCTGCTGCCACGCGGGTTGAACCAGGTGTTTGATGAATGGGGTGGCGAAAAAGCAAGCGGCGCGTTGTTGCACGCCAAACTCATCAGCACACTGGGCGAGAAGGCCCAGGAAGAGATGGAGCGCGGCCAGCATTACCGCAGCTCTGACGAATATCGCGCCTATGCCGAACATTTGGCGGATATGCCCGAGTTCTGGTGCGATAAGTCCGAAGCCTACATCAACTGGCGACAACTTGAGATTCTGGGCCTCATGTCGAAAGGAAACTGGGCATGAGCGACCTTGGCATCATTATGCTGGTTCACACCGCGCTGAACCGGGCCGGGCAAGTGGCCCGACACTGGACCTCTTCGGGGTGCCCGGTGGTGATCCATGTGGATCGCAAGGTGCCAAACAAGGTCTATGCGGAATTCGTTGACGCCTGTGCGAATGACCCGCTTATCCGGTTTTCTGACCGTCATGTCTGCAACTGGGGTGGGTGGGGCATCGTTGCCGCCTCGCAATCTGCCGCCACGCTGATGCTTGAGACATTCCCCGATGTCCGCCATGTTTTCCTGACTTCGGGCTCCTGTCTTCCGTTGCGACCAGTGGATGAACTGGTCAATTACCTCTCGGACCGGCCGCGCGTGGATTTCATCGAAAGCGCCACAACCTCTGATGTAAGCTGGACTATGGGGGGCTTGGATCAGGAACGCTTTACCCTGAGATTTCCGTTCTCGTGGCGCAAGAACCGCAAACTGTTCGATGCCTATGTGAAACTGCAGCGCGCATTGCGCATTCGACGCCACATACCCGAAGGGTTGGTGCCGCATATGGGTAGTCAGTGGTGGTGCCTTACCCGCCAAACCCTGTCAGCCATATTGCAGGATCCAAAACGCGAGACCTATGACCGGTATTTCCGGCGCGTCTGGATTCCCGACGAAAGTTACTTCCAGACGCTGGCGCGCCTGTATTCGACCCATATCGAAAGTCGGTCTCTGACCCTGTCCAAATTCGACTATCAGGGTCGTCCGCATATTTTCTATGACGATCACCTGCAGCTGCTGCGCAGATCCGACTGTTTTGTTGCCCGCAAAGCCTGGCCCGACGCGGATCGCCTGTATCAGGCCTTTCTGACCGATCAGGCCGGAGCCATGAAACCCACAGAGCCCAACCCGAGCAAAATTGACCGGGTGTTTTCCAAAGCAGTCGAACGGCGCACACGTGGGCGGGACGGGTTGTACATGCAAAGCCGGTTTCCACGGCACGGCAACGAAAACGGGCTGACGTCCTCTCCGTATTCAGTTTTTCAGGGCTTTACCGAAGTGTTCGAAGATTTTGAACCCTGGTTGAGCAACATCACTGGCGCGCGTGTCCACGGGCATCTGTTTGACCCGAAGCGCGCTGAATTCGCCGGCGGAGAAACAATCGTCAACGGCGGCCTCAGCGACTGCGCAAGGCTGCGGGACTACAACCCAACGGCTTTCCTTTCGAACCTGATCTGGAACACACGCGGCGAAAAACAGTGTTTTCAGTTCGGCCCCGCTGACACGCAAGAGATCAACTGGCTCTTGGCTCGGGACAAGAATGCGCTGATTTCCGTCATAACCGGGGCCTGGGCAATCCCGCTGTTTAAATCAAACCTGAACTTTGCCGATATCCGCGCCGAGGCCGCGCGGCTGCAGCAGATCGAAACCAAGCAATTGGAAATCCTGTCTTCTGTCTGGACCAAGGCGCGGGTTCGCAGGTGGACACTGGCAGAATTCGTTGAATCTCCGGTCGAGCCTTTACAGACCGCGGTCGAGGATACCGGAACCACCCAAACCAGCCACCTGACCGAAGCGCCAAAAATGGTGGATCTGTCCGGATTTGGCCAGTTCCTGCAAAACCTGAAGAACCAGGGCATGCACCCTTATCTGATGGGCGATTTCCCACCGGACGACAGCTTTACGGACCGGGTCCGGCCATATCGAAAACCTTATCTGGTGCAGTAAAGATAAATGACGCCCCAATTTGACTATTTTATCATTCTTGCAGCCATGCGGACCGGTTCCAACTTGCTAGAGGCGAACCTGAACGCCATCGAAGGAGTCACCAGCCACGGCGAGGCGTTCAATCCCCATTTCATCGGGCGTCTGAAATCCGACACCCTGCTGGGCATCTCGATGGAAGAGCGGGATCGTGACCCTTCCACATTGCTTGAGGCAATCCGGCAGGCACCAGGGGAACTGAACGGGTTTCGCCTTTTTCAGGGACATGATCCACGTGTGTTAGAGCCAGCTTTGGGCGATCCGCGCTGCGCCAAGATCATTCTGACCCGAAACCCTCTGGACAGTTTCATCTCATTGAAGATTGCGCGCGAAACCAAGCAGTGGCAGCTGAAGAACATCAAGCGTCGTCGCGAAGCACAGGTTGAGTTCGATGCCGAAGCGTTCATGAAATACCTGAACCGGCAGCATGAATACCACCTGATGCTGGCGCAGCGTTTGCAGCAAAGCGGCCAGACCCCATTTTACATTGCCTATGAAGACCTGAACCAGGTGCACCTGTTGAATGGTCTTGCCGCCTGGCTGGGTGTGTCCGGCAGGCTGTCGGCGATCGACGAAACACTCAAACCACAAAACCCCGAGCCTGCGCTGGCAAAGGTGACGAACCCCGACGAAATGGAGCAGGCGTTGTCACAGATCGACAGCTTTAATCTGCACAGCACTCCGAATTTCGAACCACGCCGACGCCCCTTGGTGGCGAACTACGTTGCCGCACCAAAGACACCACTGATGTACATGCCCATCCGCGGGGGAATGGAAAGCCCGGTAACAAGGTGGATGGCCGCACTGGACCAAGTTGATGTCGAACAATTGCTCACCAACCAGAACAGAAAGCAGACGCGTCAGTGGTTTTTGTCCAATCCCGGGCATCGAAAGTTCGCCGTACTGCAACACCCAATGGCGCGCGCGCATCGGGCCTTTTGCAGACATATCCTCAACACAGGTTCCGGCGCCTATCCGAAAATCCGACACGTCCTGCGCAACCGGTTAAAGATTCCGATCCCCGGGCAATTGCGCGACGGCAATTACCCGGTTGAGCAGCACTACGAGGCGTATTCAGCGTTCCTGACATTCCTGCGTCAGAACCTTGCCCTACAGACCGCCATACGCGTGGATGCAGCATGGTGCAGTCAGTCGCAGGCCCTTGAGGGGATGGCGCCCTTCGCATTGCCCGACCTGATCCTGAGGGAGGATGAGGTCACGACAGCCCTGCCCGACCTGGCGCGCCGGATGGGGCACAGCACACCGCCCCTACCCGAACTCAGCGAACCGGATACACCGTTTACCTTGGCC
The DNA here is from genome assembly GCF_059611225.1 of Ruegeria sp. CDSA246. Taxonomy (NCBI): domain Bacteria; kingdom Pseudomonadati; phylum Pseudomonadota; class Alphaproteobacteria; order Rhodobacterales; family Roseobacteraceae; genus Ruegeria; species Ruegeria sp. CDSA246. The sequence goes on from NZ_JBXWPD010000002.1 coordinate 305,048, forward strand.
GAGATTTATGACGACAAACTGGAAACGCTGGCCGCCCAGGCGTACCAGCGTGACTATATGCAGTTCGGATTTGGGCCCTGGAAACCGATTAGGGACGCAGAGTAATCAGCGTGCCCCGGTTTACCATCGAATAGATCTCTTCGATCTCGTCATTCTTGACGGCGATGCAGCCCGCGGTCCAATCCGACGTCTTTTTAGCGCGCTTACGCTCTTTGCGACGGTTCGGTTGTCCGTGGATGAAGATATCGCCGCCCGGATCGACACCCATGGCCTTCGCTTTCGCGACATCTTCAGAATTCGGGTACGAGATCCCCAGCGACAGATGATAGCGGCTATTTGGATTGTGCCGATCAATCAGGTAGCTGCCTTCCGGCGTACGCCCATCACCGCGCTTGGCTTTGGTGCCGTTGGGCGCAAATCCAAGATCAACATTGTATTCTTTCAGGATCTTATCATTGTGCAGAAGATATAGTTTCCGCGAGCCCTTGTTGATGACCAGAGAGGTCACTTCGGGTCCGTTGTAAGTTAGAATTCTGGGGTTGGCCGAGGCACAAGCTGAGAGGCTCAGCGTTGCCATTGCACCCAATCCAAATGCTCGACGATCCATGTTCACTGCCTGCTGCTTTTTTTTCTGTATTATGCCAGAAAATGTGAAAACTGAAATCACTTTTTGATGTTTTGCTGCTCTGTCAGGCGACGCTCGATGCTTTCAAGCCGCTCTAGCACTTCGTCACGATAGGCATCGGTTTTGACTTCGTCCTCGGCATGGTGCGCATCCTGCATCGAATTCACGATCAGACCGACCAGCAGGTTTACCACCGCAAAAGTGGTCACCATGATGAACGGCACAAAGAACAGCCAAGCGTAAGGATAGATCTCCATCACCGGGCGCACGATCCCCATGGACCAGCTTTCCAGCGTCATGATCTGGAACAGCGTATAGGCTGAAAGGCCCAGATCGCCGAACCAGTCTGGGAAGGTCTGTGAGAACAGTTTGGTTGAAATCACCGCACCGATGTAAAACAGGATCGCCATAAGAAGGAACACGCTGGCCATGCCGGGCAAGGCCGAAATAAAACCCTCAACCACGCGGCGCAGGCGTGGCGCGACCGAGATAACGCGCAGCACCCGCAAAATCCGCAATGCCCGCAGCACCGAAAGGCCGGACCCACCCGGTACAAGAGCGATGCCGACAATCACAAAGTCAAAGACATTCCAGCCGTTGGTGAAAAACCTGCGCCCAGTGGCCAGAAGTTTAATCGAAATTTCAACAACGAAAATGGTCAGGCAAAGGCTGTCCAGTGTTACGATCAATGGACCTGCAACTTCCATAAGGGTGGGTGATGTCTCCATCCCCAGCAGCACGGCGTTGAAGATGATGACACCGGTAATGAACTTCCCGAAAGCTGGTGCTTCGATAAGGGTCAGCAGGCGTTGGGTGATCCCCATTCGGGTAGTCTCCTGTAAGTCTTAAGGGTTCAGGGTGAACCGTGCCGCAAGTTCGGTGTGTGACGACCATCGAAATTGGTCAACGACCTGTACCCATTCAAGGGTGTAGCCCGCATTAACAAGAATTTTCGCATCGCGGGCGAAGGTCACCGGGTTGCAGGACACATAAGCAACCACCGGGCGCAGGGCCTGCGCCAGTTCGGTCACTTGCGCCTCGGCCCCGGCGCGTGGCGGGTCGATCACCACAGCATCAAAAGACTTTAGCTCATCCGGCATCAGCGGTCGCCGAAACAGGTCCCGTGCCTCGGTCGTTATCCGTTTGAGGCCCTGCGCCCTGCGCCACCCCTGATCCAGCGCTTGCGTCATCGCTGCTTCGCCCTCGACGGCGTGAACCTCGGCCTCCTCTGCTAACGGCAAAGAGAATGTGCCGCTGCCGGCAAACAGATCCACAATGCGTTTGGAACCACCTACGGCTTCGGAAACGGCCTTTAACAGAGCCTGTTCTCCGTCCTTTGTCGCCTGCAGAAACGCGCCGGGCGGCGGAACAACATTTGCCTGGCCAAAACGCTGAACGGGTGGCTGGCGCATGGCAATTACTTCACCATCCCAGCTGAGCCGGGCAAGACCGTGTTTCTCGGTCGCTTGTGCCAAAGCCAACTCAAGCGGGCCGTCCAGCGGTTTGCCGCCTTTGACCGCCACATCAAGCCCGGCTTCGGACAAGGTTAGCGTCACCGCCAACACGCCTTTACGGCTGCCGCCCAGAATCGCCAGTGCTTCGGCCACCGGAATGGCCGCGATCAGGGCCGGGTCGAGCAAATGGCAATCCGGGATCTCGGTAATCGTGTCTGACGCGCGGCCATGGAAACCGGCCAGAGTGCCCTTTTTGGTCCGTCGTACCGCGATCGTCGCGCGACGGCGGGACCGTTCTGGCGACGTATGGATCGGGCGCATCAACGCCTCCAACCCCTGCGCGGCCAGCGCGGTGCGCACCACCTCGACCTTCCAATCCGCAACAAATCCATCTGCCGCGTGCTGCAACTGGCATCCACCACAGGATTTGTAGTGACGACACGGTGCCTTGACCCGCTGGTCCGAGGGCGTCTCGACACGGATATCTGTCAGGAATTGATCCAGCAGCGTGCCGCTGACGACCTCACCCGGCAAGGTGCGCGGAGCGTAAACGGGGCCATCAGCGATGCCGTCGCCTTGATGACCAAGGCGGGTAATAGTGTAGGTTTGCGTCATGGGGTGCCTGATACCGGGGCTTGGCCGGCAACAAAACCCTTATTCCGCAGCTTCAGCCTGAATGAACCCGCCTGACTGACGATGCCAGAACCGGGCATATAGCCCGCCCTGGTCCAACAACGCGTCATGTGTGCCGGTTTCCACGATACGCCCTTGGTCCAGGACAATAATCCGGTCCATCTCGCTGAGTGTGGACAACCGATGCGCGATAGCCAGAACCGTCTTGCCTTGCATCACCCGATGCAACGCCGTCTGAATCGAGGCCTCAACCTCGGAATCCAGCGCCGAGGTTGCCTCATCCAGCACCAATATAGGCGCATCCTTCAAAATGGCGCGCGCCAGCGCAATCCGCTGTCGCTGGCCACCGCTAAGTTTCACTCCGCGCTCGCCCAGATGTGCTTCATAGCCGGTGCGTCCGTGGGCATCCTGAAGGCTGAGGATGAATTCATGCGCCTCGGCCTTTTTGGCCGCCTCGATCATTTCCTCTTCCGAGGCGTCAGGGCGGCCGTAAAGAATATTCTCCCGCGCCGACCGATTGAACATCGCGGTTTCCTGCGTGACCATGCCGATCTGACGGCGCAAGCTGTTCTGCGTTATTCCGGATACGTCCTGACCATCTATCAAGATCGTGCCCTTTTCACCGTCGTACAGGCGCAACAGCAGCGAAACCAAGGTTGATTTCCCTGCCCCCGAAGCGCCGACAATGCCCAGTTTCTCGCCGGGGTGCACGGTCATGTTCAGGCCTGATACACCACCGACATCCCGACCATAGGCAAAGCTGACATGGTCAAAGGTGATCTGGCCTTCGGGTACGGACAACTCCGCCGCGCCCGTTTGATCCTCAACCCGTTCACGCTTGGCCAGCGTATTCATGCCGTTCTCGATCTCGCCAACATTTGCGTAAAGACCCATGAGGGTGAAACTTACCCAGCCGGTCATCTGGGCAATGCGGATGGAAATGGCACCTGCGGCCACAATGTCACCGGCTGTCGCAGACCCCGCTTGCCACAGCCACAGCGTTGCACCTATCAGCAAAACCGGCAGAACCCCGGCCAACAGCATCAAGATAAAGCGGAAACTGGCCGACAGGCTTCCGAACGCCAACATCTTTTCACGCAGATCAACCATGGAATTTCGCGCGGCGTGATCTTCGAATTCCGAATGGGCGAACAGTTTAACGGTCTTGATATTGGTGATCGTGTCGACAACTTGCCCGGACACCATCGCGCGAGCGCCTGCCCGCGCCGCTGAGCGTTTACGGATGCGCGGCAGATACCAACGGACAAGCAAGAAATACACGACCAGCCAAGCCGCAAATGGCAGCATAACCAGCGGATGAATAGACCCTAACAAAAGTAATGAGCCCGCCAGCGAGGCCAAGGCAAACACGATCGCACTGATCGTCTCGGACACCACCGACGCCATCGCGTTGGATGTTTGCATCTGCTTCTGCGCGATCCGCCCGGCAAAATCGTCGTCGAAATATGTGACCGACTGGCCCAACGTCCACCGGTTCAGCTTGGCCAGAACCAACGGCGTGATATTGGGCATGACGATATAGTTGTTGGTCAGCGACGAAAGTCCGAACAGTGCCGGGCGCAGTAGCATGAAAAACGCAACGACCCCAAGGATCATCCAGACGTTGTTGGCGGTCAGAAAGTTCTCAGGCCCGCTTGTGGTTGCTGCGTCAATGACCAGGCCCAGCATCCACGCAGTGCCCGCCTCCATCGCACCCGCGGTAGCCGAGAAAAACGCTGCAACGAAGATCATTGGCCATGCGCCGGACAGGCACCAGCGAATGAACGCCCCCAGCATTTGCGGCGGGGGCGTTTCGGTGTTCTTGAACGGGTTTATGAGGTCGGCAATCCTCATTCAGCGGCCTCCGGATTCAGGAAGCCCCCAGATTGCCGTGCCCAGAACTGCGCGTAAAGCCCACCTTGCGCCAACAGTTCGGAATGGCCGCCTTCTTCGACGATCCGACCGCCATCCATGACCAGAATACGGTCCATCTGCGCGATGGTGCTCAGCCGGTGGGCAATTGCGATCACGGTTTTACCTTGCATCATGCCGTAAAGAGTTTCCTGAATTGACGCTTCGACCTCGGAATCTAGAGCGGATGTCGCCTCGTCCAACAGCAAGATTGGTGCATCTTTCAGGATCACCCGCGCCAGTGTTACGCGCTGCCGCTGACCGCCAGACAGCTTCACGCCCCGCTCACCCACATGCGCGTCGTAGCCGGTGCGCCCCTCGGGATCTTGCAGATCAAGAATGAACTCATGGGCTTCGGCCTGCTTGGCGGCGGCAATCATCTGCTCTTCTGTGGCTTCGGGACGGCCATAGAGGATGTTGTCGCGCACCGAACGATGCAGCAGAGCGCTGTCCTGTTGAACCATACCGATATGGCTGCGCAAACTGTCCTGCGTGACGCTGGCGATATCTTGATCGTCAATCAGGATCGCGCCCTGTTCAACGTCGTAAAACCGCAAAAGCAGCTTAACTAGGGTCGATTTCCCCGCACCAGACCGCCCGATTAGGCCAATCTTTTCGCCTGGATGGAGGGTCAGATTGATGTGATCCAGCCCACCGGTTTTACGGCCATAATGGTGCGACAGATCGCGAATTTCGATCTGGCCCTTGTTCAGCTGCAAGGACTTAGCGTCCGGCATATCCAGCAGGTCAACGGGCTGGGCAATTGTTTGCATGCCCTCTGCCACGACACCAAGCTGGCGGAAGAAGCTGGTCAACGCCCACATGATCCATCCAGTCATCGCGTTCAGTCGCAGGGTCAAGGCAGTCGCCGCCGCAACGACACCCACAGATGCGCTCCCTTGCATCCAAAGGGAAATGGCCCAACCAACCACGCCGACGATCAGCAAACCGTTCAGAGCGACCAGTACCGCATCCATTATGGTGAAAATCCGCATTTCGACCTGAAAGGTACGACGCGTTTCTTCAATGGCTTCGCGGGCATAGTCCAACTCTTGTTCGTTATGGGCGAACATCTTGACCGAATGGATGTTGGTATAGCTGTCCACCACCCGACCCGTCACAGCCGAGCGCGCATCGGACGCAGCCTGCGAAGCCGGACCGACCCTTTTCACCGTCCAGCGCACCAGAATGGCGTAAAGCGCAAACCAGATCAGCAGCGGCAACAGCAACCGTGGATCCGCCGCCATCAACAGGATCGCCGCGCCAATCAGATAGGCGATCGAAAATGAGATGGCGTCAAACACCTGAAACACGGCCTCGCCTGCGGCAGGTGGCGTCTGCATGATCCGATTGGCAATGCGTCCGGCAAAGTCATTTTCGAACCACCCCACCGATTGTCGCAGAACATGTTTGTGGGCACGCCAGCGGATCAGGGTGCCAAAGTTCGGCAGGATCGTGTTGTTTAACAACAGCACATCCACGACATGCAGCATCGGGCGCAGCAGCAGCACAAACGCCGCGACCAGGATAAATTCGGTGCCGTGGTTCTGCCAGACCTCGGCCGGAGAGCCCGACAGCAGGTCAACCACTCGGCCCATGTAGTAAATCAGGCCAACTTCAACTGCCGCAACAACGACAGAGATTAAACCAGCCCAGAAGAACACCCGCATGAACGGCTGCGAGTAGTCCAGCATGAATGGCCACAACCGCGTCGGCGGCGTGTCGGTTTCTTTGTAGGCAATAAAAGGGTCAACGAGGTTTTCGAAATAGCGAAACATGGAGGGTGCTCCGGTTGAGCAAAAAGTAAGTCATGCGAAGAAAGATGGCGTCAGAACACCACCCTTACGGGTCAAAGTGTTCCAGCCTTAGCTGTCCCAGATCCCGTAATACATTCGCATCCCTCCATTCATGTGACAGGGGCAAGTAACCATAAACTTATTTGCTTGTCATCCCCTTTTGAGACTTCCTTCATTCACCCAGCAGGTCTTCGCGACGCAGCGTGAAGCCCGAAGCAATCCACTGCGCCTCAAGCTCAGCCAGTTTCTTGCCCAGCGCAGGGCCGGTGAATTCAGGGATCAGATCGGTTGCCTTGATTGGAAAGATCGCAGCGGCACCTGCGTGAAGATCGCGTTTGATAGTGTCTGACCAGGGCTGTTCCAGAAAGGCACAGCGCAAAAGCGATTCATGCAGCCCGTCTGTTTCACCGTACCGAAATCCCAATTCGGCAAAGCTGGCCGGGCTGGATGCCTCATCCCGCATACGGGTCAGGCGCTGCAATTGTGCACGACTCAGACGCAACGATTTCGCGACCTCGGGTGGCGCAATGGCCGCCAGTCGCCGCACCGGTTCCGGATCGGCGCCAGCCTGCTGTTCCAACGCGATCAACGGTGCCAATGCACGATCATCTGCGCCCGGCAATAGCTGCACCATAACTCCGGCACTGCGCATCGCGGCAACGGAGGGCGCGGGATCAGGTGCCCCCAACAGTTTCAATAGCTCGGCCCCCACGCGTTCGCGGGATAATCCCGCCAGACCATCCAGGTTGGACGCAATGGCCGCCAGAGCGTCGGGATCAAACCCAGCCTCGGCATCCCCATACCAGGCGTGAAAGCGGAAATAGCGTAGCGACCGCAGGTAATCCTCACGAATTCGGTTCGCAGCAGTGCCGATAAACCGGACGCGACGCGCCTTCAGATCAGGCAAGCCATTCAAAGGGTCCAGAACGATACCGTCAGGCCTCGCGTAGATCGCATTCATCGTGAAATCGCGACGTGCGGCATCCTCTTCGACTTTGTCTGAAAAAGCGACGACGGCGCGCCGGCCATCCGTTTCAACATCACGGCGAAAGGTAGTGATCTCATGCGGGATACCCTGGCTAACCACGGTGATTGTGCCGTGATCAATCCCGGTGGGAATGGCCTTAAGCCCTGCTTTCTGCGCCAGCTCGACCACTTTTTCAGGCCGCGCGTCGGTGGCGATGTCGATATCTGATACCGGAGATCCTAATAGCGCGTTGCGCACGCATCCGCCGACAAACAGAGCCTGGAAACCGGCATCGGTCAGGGCGGCGCAGAACCTTTGCGTTGCAGGTTCGGACACCCAGTCTTCTATGATGTGTGTCATTCGTTAATCCGTGCTGCCAATCCCCGCAAAATTCGGGCGGTTGCACCCCAGATGTAGTAGGGGCCGAAAGGTACCGTGAAATAATACCGCCTTTGTCCGCGCCAGCGACGCGATTCAACGATATAATTCGCGGGGTTGAGCACATGTGCAAGCGGAACCGGAAACACTTCTGCCACTTCGCCCGGTTCCGGTACCGGTTGGAAGGGTTCCCGCAGGATCGCCACCACAGGTGTGACCGTGAAGGAGGTCACCGTTTCATGTGTCGGTAAGTGGCCAAGAATTTCCGGCAACTCCTGTGGCAGCCCGATTTCTTCCTGGGCTTCGCGCAAAGCGGTGGCGGTTACATCCGCATCGCCTTTATCCTGTTTGCCACCCGGAAAAGCAATCTGACCGGGGTGATGTTTAAGAGCCGAAGATCGTTTTGTAAGGATCAGGCGGGGCACACCACCCACCAGTGAAATCGGAACCAAAACTCCGGCGGGACGGAGTTTACGACCTTCGGGAAGAACAAAATCAGGGTTCAGGTCGAAATCGCTTGAACCTTCGCCGGGGCGGCGCAAGGCCGCCCGCAGCTGATCAGTTGGATCAGGCGTTGTCCGCATCAAAACCAACCGTGGAAGGATCAAGCACGTAATGCGCACCGCAGAACTGGCAATCGGCGGTCACGTCACCCTCGGGCGTGGTCATCTTCTCGATGTCCTTAGCCGAATAAATCGACAGGCTTTGCCGCACACGATCTTCGGAACATGTGCACCCAAATTGCACCGACTGCGCATCGTAGACCCGCGGCTGTTCCTCATGAAACAGACGGATCAACAAATCCGTCGGTGCAATTGACGGGCCGATCAGCTCCAGGTCATCAACCGTGTCCAACAACACGTTGACGCGACCCCAGTTTTCTCCCTCTTCACCATCAACAAGGTCATTTGCAGTCAGGATGTTCCCTTCGCCCTCACCGGAGGCCACAAAAGGCGAGGCTTTTGGCATGTGCTGCAACATGACCCCACCTGCACGCCAATGTTCGCCAACGCCCGGCTCGGTCGATTTGCCAAAGCTCAGCGAAAACCGCGTCGGTAACTGTTCCGACTGGGCGAAATATGCCTCGGCACAAGCGCTAAGCGATCCACCGTCCAGGGGGGTGATGCCTTGATAAGGTTGGGTTCCCTCACCCTGATCAATCATGATGGCAAAATATCCCTCGCCCACCTGATCGAACGGCGCACCATCGGTCAGGCGATCACGGTCAAAGCTGGCATAGGCGCGAATGCGGGCCGGCTCCCCCTCATGCTGAGGCGCATAATAGTCGGTCGCAATCATGCGCACCGGACCTTTGGATTGAACCTGCAGCGACAGCTTCCAGCGCAGCGCAACAGTCTGGCCGATCAATGCGGTCAGCAGGGCCATCTCGGCCACCAGCGCCTCGACCTTTTCGGGGTAGTCATGCTGGCTCAGGATGCCATCAAGCACACCATCCAGACGGGCCACACGGCCGCGGATATCCGATACATCGAGTTGAAAGGGCAGGACGGTATCGTCCCACGCGATTTTTGTTCCAAGAGACATGGGGTTTCCTTACACGCCACAGGTTGGCATACCGCCAGCATATAGGTCGAACTATTCGGGTTTTAAGGGGCCATACATGATCAGACGGTTTGGTGAAACCCCTCAAGCTGGGCGAACATATACACGCCGGGTGGGTGTTTATGCATTGCTGCCCCGAGGTCGAAGCCTTTTGCTGACCTGTCAGACAGAACCCGGGCCCGATCTGCAATTGCCCGGCGGCGGAATTGATCCGGGCGAATCACCCATCACAGCCCTGCACCGAGAAGTGTTCGAAGAAACCGGCTGGTTGATCGCGTCGCCCCGCCGCATCGGCGCTTTTCGTCGGTTCACTTATATGCCCGAATACGATTTGTGGGCCGAAAAGCTGTGCCATATCTATCGCGCGCGTCCCATCCAGCGCATGGGTCCACCGTCTGAGCCGTTCCATGAAGCCTTATGGATGGACACCGCCGATGCGGTCCAATTGCTGGGCAATGACGGAGATCGCCACTTTGCCGCGCTGCATGAAAAGCGGCTTTAGTGACCGTTGTATTCAAAGAAAACAGCCGAAACATCATCATCCATACCCCGGCCAGGTGCCATCGCCTGTGTCAGCCGCCAGAACATATCGTCAAGGAACTCCGTTCCGTTTCGATCGGGCCCGCAATCCAGCGCCATCTGTCGTAAGCCATCCTCGTCCAGCAGGCCACCGTCGGCGAGACTGCATTCTGTGAACCCATCGGAATAAAGCAGTAGCCGGTCGCCGGGTTGCATGTAGAATTCGGTCCGCTGAAAGGTGACGTCCGGCAGCAATCCGATAGGCAACCCGCCCTCGCCCAGAAATTCAGTTCTGCCGTCCTGACACAACAACAGCGGATGAGGGTGCCCGGCCTGCACCATTTTCACATGCCCGTTGCGCAGGTCTACGATGGCATAAACCATTGTGAAATACTCTTCGATTCCTGTATCCGCCATCAGCCGCGAGTTCAGGGTTTCGGCAACCTCTTCCGGCGGCAGCAGAGCATAAAACTTGTCGAAACGCCGCGCCATCGCCACGTTCTGATCAAAGTGGTTGCTGGACAGATAGCCCCCCAAACGCGCGGTCATCATCGCAGATGTGATGCCATGCCCGGACACATCGATACTGTAAAACCCAAGCCTGTTCACACCCGGAGAGAACATCCCCACCAGATCGCCGCCGATATGGCCGCAGGGTTTCAGCAACATGCTGACCCGGGACTTGCCGAATTCGCGCGTCAATTCGGGCACTAGCGATTCCTGTATCTTGCGTGCCTGGATCAGATCCTTGTCGATCGCGTCATGGGCGACGCGCAGCTCCTCAAGCGCGGATTCGATCATCTGATTTTTCTTGGACAATTCGCGCTGCATATCCAAAATACGCGCACCAGCTGATATACGCGCGCGCAGCTCATCTGCCTCAAGCGGTTTGATCAGAAAATCATCCGCGCCGGCATCCAGACCGCGCGCCACCTCTTGCTTTTCGCTTTTGGACGTCAGCAGGATGAAATAGCTATACTGCCTGTTGTCCAAGGCGCGGAACGCCTTGCAGAAATCCAGCCCGCTCATCCCCGGCATTACCCAATCGCTGAGGACAAGATCCGGCGGGTCCGTTGCGCACATTTCAATCGCAACATCACCACTATCGGCCTCAAGCACGTCAAATCCCCATTTCTTGAGCGATGCGACCAGAATACGACGCTGCAGGCGGCTGTCATCGACGACAAGCACCTTTTGGATCACACCAAAATCCAGATCTGATCCACTGTCTGCCTGACTGACCCTTGTCACCTTAACCCTCTGCCCAGCGGCTCTTATCAGAATAGGAAGACCCTATCGCGCCGCAGTTTAACAATGGGTGAAAGCCGAAGTTCATTCCGCTTAACCTGCTCTTTACCGGTTCTGCGGTACCAAATCCCCTGGCAGATAAAGCGAGGATGGCATGATCAACTGCTCCAGGGTCCGGCAACTAAGGGACGAGGTTGGCGCCAGCGAATTTGAAGAGGTGGTGAACATCTTTCTTGATGAGGTGAACGAAGCCCTTACCCGGCTTCGGAACGACACCGCCCGCACAGAGTTTGAACAAAACCTGCATTTCGTAAAAGGCAGCGCACTGAGCCTTGGGTTCGAAGCTTTGGCCAAGCTGTGTCAGGATGGGGAACGACAATCGGCGCAAGGGAACAGCCAGGTGGTCGACCTTGCCAATATCCTCAGTGTATTCGAACGCTCTGCCAGTGAATTCAAGACTGGGTTGGGCGATCTTTAACGCCCAAGGTCTTATTCGGGACCCTCAGGCGCAAGGTTTTCATGGCAAACCCGTCCGAAGAACGGGATTTCTTGAAGTTGAACTCCAATCCTCAATCCTGAGTGAAAAACCCAACGCCCATCTTTTTCAGGATCCGCAACGCGCCCTGTCGGCACAACTCCACGCCGTCCTTCATACCGCAGTCCTCTGCATGTGTGTCCTAGTTGGCGCGAACCGTGGCGTTCATTCCTGCGCGCGACTGTTCATTTTCTGCCGGGTATTAATACTTTGATCAGTGTCGAACAAAGAAAGAAACCCAGCTGAAGGTTTTCAAATAATGCATGTCAGTTCCGGTTAGGGTTTCTGCGGTAACCCTAGGCTAGCAGCGATAGTTTTTGCCGCCGCCAGAAAACTGTACTCCTGCACAACATAGTGCGCGAAGTCTGCGCGCTTGCGGCGTTTCGCAGCCGATTCCGTTTTTGCCTGTGTGATTAAGTCCGCCAGCGGTAAATCATCATCAAACATATAAATAAATTCCTCGAACCCATCAGGCAGGCCTTTTATTCTATCTGAAATCAGCGGGACTGCGCAGGCAAGCACATCGAAGACCCGGTTGGAAATCAGACCATTCTCACGCATCGGGGGGCGGTGATCGTTCAGGACGACGCCCGCAGATCGATATAGTTGACCCAACTGGAGGTTCGGAACGCTTGCAGCACGAAGGCGATCCGAGGTTAATTTCCTGTCCCACCTGTCTCCGTAGACTTCGACAGGCAATGCCTCGGTTAATGCTTTTTGAATGACCGGCCGAACTTCCCATCTTCGGTAATTGTTTCCGACAAACAGCGTAGGACCACCATAGTCACGCTCGCCCGGGTAGAAAATGCGATGATCCGTTGCCTGAAAAAGAACGGAATCCTGAGGGCGAGTTTTGATTCCCTCGAAAAAGAGACGCGATGCAAAGAAGTTGGCTGTATGATTGTCGGCCTCTTTTGAAACCTCGCCCTGAATCATCTCGCTGATTAGCCAACTGGCAGAGCCCTGTTTTGCTTCATACGGATACTTCAACTTACCGCGAATCAAAACGGCCGCTTCGTCGGCGTCAGATTTTGATGACCACTCGTTGTGGTCATCTACCCGCGCAGGAAGACCAATGTCGGAAAATGCGTCAGCAAGGCTGTGTGCATATATTTTTTCCCCCCAACTGTGCTGCTTGCCTTCTTGATAGGGTGATTTTACAGCAATCAGGACTGGGTCAGTTCTGCGCGATGTTGAGGATCTTTTTTTTTTGCCGGGGCAGATTTGACGGCACGCATGAAAGAACGCTCAAGCTGTGTGAAACGATCATATTCGTCATTCGTCAGCGTCAAACCAATGCCTTCCAAAACCATTCTTGCGGTGCCAAAAATTCTTGCTTGATTGTATGAAATCTTGGGCGATCCATGCATCATGACCTGCCTGACACCGCGCGCGATCACCCACCCCAATGGAATGTCTTGTTCTGCCCGCCATTCGACATCAATTTGCTTTAGCCCGCTGGGGGTTCTGATGAAATTGAATGGTGTAGCGTCGACATAAGAACCGTCGATGGTCCAGTCTTCACTTGAGTTGCTGTCCGCTGCTTGCGTGCACTGGGCTTTCAGATGCTCTGCCCAAGGCACAAAACTCTGCCAAAGACGGACGGGACGTGGGGTTCGGTGCATCTGGCGGATAATCTGGCCACCCTCACTGACGCCTGAAACGTATGGCGCGGAAGAGGTGTCGTGACAAATGGTGTAGGGGCCGACGTCAATTCTCCTGTCCGGCTCTGAGATTGCTGTCGTTTTTTGAACGGATATCTGACCTCTGCGGGGCACAAATGCGGTCTCGCAGGTAAATGCCAGGTGCCGTTTTCCGATGTTATGCGTGAACGCAAGTTTCGTGGCGTGTTTGAATTTCCGAGAGCTTGCAACGATCAGAAACGAGTTGGCGAACTCACCAAGAAGCCCGGCCTTGTTCAGAGTAGAGATGGCAAGACCGTCTGTGAATGCTGGCTCCCACTTTCGGCTGTAGTCGCGTGAGCGGGTGCCCAGAAGCAGATCAGAGGAATTGAAGCCAGGAGCAATAAGGCCGGCCTCGGTAAGCAAAGTCTCACAAACTTTGTAATCTGGAAAAGCGTATTGGAATTCTTGATGTTCAAAACCTTTGTCAGACAGTAGGTTCGCTATTTCCCGCTTACTGAATGTTTCAGCTGAGCCCCCATCATACAAATCGTGGATTCCGTAGTAAGGGCTTCCCACGTGATCTTCTGACGCCCCGTTCCAGTACTTCAAACCAAGCTTGTTCTCGATCGCGATGACCATTTTACCGCCGGGCTTTAGGTGCCGCTTGGCCACTTCCAAATAAGAACCGAACGGGTCATTCTGGTCACCAAACAACGGCGCATACTCCAGCACGCCAATAAAGAGGACCCAATCGAATTTTTTGTCGGACTGAAACTTGGTGAAATTGTCGACATAAAACTCGGCGTTCGGCAGGTCTTCGCATCGTTTTGATGCGGTTCGTGCACGCGAGACCGTTCCTTCGACGGATGTTAGATCCACGCCCTGCTCTGCCAGATACCTGGAAATGGCACCACAACCGCAACCTAGTTCCAGTACCGACTGGTTTTTCTTGAAGTCCAAGCCTTTCAGAACAAAGTGGCGCTTGGCCGAGAAATGGTATTCGGAAGCCCAATCCGTGATCAATGCGTCGATCTCGGATGAATTTACGGATCGGTCCTTACAGCTTGATACACCATTAAAGAGTCTATCCTCCTTCGCGACACCATCCGAATAGAGGATGTCTGCGGAATCGTTGCGAACCCAAATGTTGTGTTCGGCATCTTGTACGTATGTCATTTTGATCAAGCTATCTGAGGGTGTTGGTGGCTGCACACTATCCGGCAACCGGAGTTGTCTCTAGAGGGAATTTGGACAGAAGCGTTCCCATTCGGTTGACCTGCACCCACGCTGCCAAGCGAACGACGACACCACAATCCGGCCCGTGATCCAGCCGCCGTGGCGTTTGCGCCCGTCAGATCACGAACTGCGCCAGCGTTTCGTCTTCGGTAATGTCGGTATAGGTAAAGCCCGCATCATCAAGATGCGCGAACAGGCGCACAAAATTCTCAGGCTTTCGCGTTTCGATCCCGATCAGGACAGATCCGAAATTGCGGGCCGATTTTTTCATGTACTCAAAGCGGGCAATATCGTCCTCAGGACCTAGAATGCCCAGAAATTCCTTCAACGCGCCTGGACGTTGTGGCAGGCGGAGGATGAAGTATTTTTTGACGCCCGAATACCTCTGCGCCCGTTCCTTAACCTCGGGCAAGCGTTCGAAATCGAAATTGCCGCCCGAGGTGACGCACACCACGGTCTTACCACGAATGAAACTTTGCACGTCACCGACGGCTTCGACCGCCAGAGCACCCGCAGGTTCCAGTACGATGCCCTCGACGTTCAGCATTTCGATCATGGTGGTACAGATGCGATCTTCGGACAGCACGAGAACGTCAGACAGGTGGCGGGATTTCAACAGCTCAAATGGCTTTTCCCCAATCCGACCCACGGCCGCACCGTCGACAAACGTGTCCACGTGATCAAGAGCCACCGGATGACCCGCCGCCAATGCAGCACGCAGACAGGCGCCACCCGCCGGCTCCACAAATAGACAATGGGTGCGATCCCCGAACCACGTGGCCACGCCAGACGACATGCCACCACCACCCACTGGCAAGATGACATGATCGGGAACCTGTCCAAGCTGTTCCTCAATCTCAACCGCTAAGGAAGCCTGCCCTTCGATCACATCTTCATCGTCGAACGGCGACAGGAAATATCCACCTTGCTGGGCACACCAGTCCTGCGCCGCAGACAGAGTATCGTCAAAATAGTCTCCGGTCAGGTGGATCTCGATATTGTCGCCGCCG
This sequence comes from Ruegeria sp. CDSA246, assembly GCF_059611225.1. NCBI lineage: Bacteria > Pseudomonadati > Pseudomonadota > Alphaproteobacteria > Rhodobacterales > Roseobacteraceae > Ruegeria > Ruegeria sp. CDSA246. The sequence continues at coordinate 320,548 of NZ_JBXWPD010000002.1, forward strand.
AAAATCCGGGTCTTCTGGATTTTCTGCTGCGGCGTCGTCACCGGCATAAAGATCACCCCCTTCACACCCAGATGCTTGCACATATAGGCTACACCCTGCGCGTGATTGCCCGCGCTGGCACAGACGAACAGGTCCTGCCCCTGCTGCTTGCGCATGGCATTGAATGCGCCACGGATCTTGTAGGACCGCACCGGGCTTAGGTCTTCGCGCTTGAGCCAGATGTCCGCACCGTAGCGGTCGGACAGATGGGCATTCCGTTGCAGCGGCGTCGCTGGAAACACAGAGCGCATCGCCTGTTCGGCAGCGCGGGCGCGGGTCACGAAATCACACATGACCCGTTCAGTGGCCTATCCCGACCAAAAGGGCAAGGAATACATATGTGTACGGCTCACGAGAGCTGGCGTCTTTCGATAAAGACGCCGTAGATCGTGGTCAGGATGCTGACATTGATCAATGGGACAACCAGCATGCTGGCAAACAACACGATCAGGACGCCGACTACCGGAACAAAGAGCAACAGCGACGCCAGCAGTTGAAGCAACAACTGGAGGAGAATGGATAAAATGACCAGAAGCACAATTGCACCGTTGGCACCCGAAGTTGCCTGCCAAGCCTCAGAAAGTTTTAGTGGTTTTCCGATGGCTGCGCCGGGCAAAATAGGGGATGCCCGATAAAACCCGATGGTGAGAAAGATTACCAAAGCCACCCAGACCAAAATTCCCAACGCTGCTGAAGCTTGCGCCATCATACCCATGATCAGCACCGCCGGTATCATGATTACAAAAGCTATGAGGCAAAGCATGAGAAGACGCCCGAAATAGGCGAGAACTCGGTCGAACCGGAAAGGTGGAACCAACCCGGTCGGGTATTCTTCAAGCAGAACAAACCGGTGCCACGACACGACAATCCAGAGCATAACCCCAAAGATAACCACCACTAAACACAACAGAAACCCCGCGAAGGAAACCGCTGTTACGCCTTCAGGGAAGCCGTTCGTTTCACTGTCGAATTCTTCAAAAGGGATGCCGAACAGAAAAAACAATCCGATGACCAGAAGCCCGCCGATGAGCGCAGGCACAACTGAAATCTGCAGCGCTTGTTTAAGGTTCCTTAGAACCATCTTCACCGAATGCACCAAAATCTCTAGTCCCAACACAAAAACCGCCCTCTCAACCAATCCTTGTTCTCTATCCGACCGTTTCACCCCAATTCCGGGCCTGCGTCAATCCACACAGCTTGCCCCCGCGTCCAAAACCCGCTAGGGGCCAGTCGTTCTACGCATAAAGGGAAGTCAGATGTCCGCGCCCAAGAAAGTTGTTCTGGCCTATTCCGGTGGCCTTGATACCTCGATCATTCTGAAATGGCTGCAGACCGAGTATGGCTGTGAGGTTGTGACCTTCACCGCCGATCTGGGTCAAGGTGAGGAACTGGAACCCGCCCGCCAAAAGGCCGAGCTGCTGGGGATCAAGCCCGAAAACATCTATATCGAAGACATTCGCGAAGAGTTTGTCCGCGACTTTGTCTTCCCGATGTTCCGCGCCAATGCGCAATACGAAGGTCTTTACCTGCTGGGCACCTCAATCGCGCGTCCGCTAATCTCGAAACGTCTGGTTGAGATTGCCGAGGCAACCGGTGCCGATGCCGTCGCCCACGGCGCGACAGGCAAGGGCAACGATCAGGTGCGCTTTGAACTGGCGGCCTATGCGCTGAACCCCGACATCAAGGTGATCGCGCCTTGGCGTGAGTGGGATCTGACCAGCCGGACCAAACTGCTGGAGTTTGCCGAGGCGAACCAGATCCCGATTGCCAAGGACAAACGTGGCGAGGCGCCCTTCTCGGTCGATGCCAACCTGCTGCACACCTCGTCCGAAGGTAAGGTTCTGGAAGACCCCGCCGATATGGCGCCCGATTACGTCTATCAGCGCACCGTCCACCCCGAGGATGCGCCGAATGAACCCGAATTCATCGAGATCGGCTTTGAAAAAGGCGACGCGGTCAGCATAAATGGCGAGGCGATGAGCCCCGCGACCATCCTGACCAAGCTGAACGAATACGGCGGCAAGCACGGCATTGGGCGTCTTGACCTGGTCGAAGGCCGGTTTGTGGGCATGAAGTCGCGTGGCATCTACGAAACGCCCGGCGGCACCGTCCTGCTGGAAGCACATCGTGGTATCGAATCCATCACCATGGACCGTGGCGCAATGCACCTGAAGGACCAGTTGATGCCGCAATATGCGGAGCTGATCTATAATGGCTTCTGGTACTCGCCTGAGCGTGAGATGTTGCAGGCTGCAATCGACAAGTCGCAGGAACACGTCACCGGCACCGTCCGCGTGAAACTTTACAAAGGTTTGGCTTCAACCGTTGGTCGCTGGTCGGATCACTCGCTTTACTCCGAGGAACACGTGACCTTTGAAGACGATGCCGGGGCATACGATCAGAAAGACGCAGCCGGATTTATCCAGTTGAACGCGTTGCGTCTGAAACTGCTGGCCTCGCGCGAGAAGCGTCTGTCCAAGTAATTTTTGCCATCGCTGCAACGACGAACCCGGTGCCCGAAAGGATGCCGGGTTTTTCTTTGTCTTCGCTGACAAGTCAGTTCCAGTAGCGTCACCCTTGCCTGCTTTGCCTGTTTGTCTTTACGCAAAGGTCAACAGGAAAGGGTACACCATGCTTCAGGACATCGCTGACGGAATTCAAAAAGGCCTGAATGGCAAGTCATTTGACGGCTCTCTTAAGTTCGATTGCGGTGATGACGGGGTGATCGTGCTGATCGACAATCAAGCGACGACGCAAGATCAGGATGCAGACTGTACAATACGAATTTCACAGGAAAATCTGGCCAAACTGCTGACCGGCAAGCTGAACCCGATGACCGGTGTGGCATTGGGCAAGCTCAAGATCTCGGGCAATATGGGTGTGGCGATGAAACTTGGACAGTTGCTGGGGTAAGCGCCGATAAACTCGTCTCACCAGCGCGTGACAAACCATGTCAGCGGATTGCAACCGTAGAAAAGTCGGGGCAGCCTGATCTCAGAAGGAGATCTGCCATGACCCGGACCGCATACCTCTGTTTCGTTAAACCGTCGCTTCTGTTTGTCCTGATCACACTGGCTGCGATGTTGCGCGCCCTGCCCGCACCAGCTGCCGGCACCGAAACCCTGACCGTCGCCGGAGGGTGTTTTTGGTGTGTTGAATCCGATTTTGAATCGGTTCCCGGCGTGATTGGCGCCGTATCCGGCTTTACCGGCGGCAAGACAGCCAATCCGACTTATGACCAAGTAACCAAAGGCGGTACTGGCCATTACGAGGCTGTTCAGATCACCTTCGACCCTGCGCGGGTTTCCCGTGAAACGTTGCTGAGCATGTTTTTCCGTTCCGTTGATCCAACCGACGCAGGCGGCCAGTTCTGTGATCGCGGCAACAGCTATCGCACTGCTGTTTTTGTCTCTAACACAGGCGAAAAGGCATTGGCGCAGAGAGCCAAAGCCAATGCGCAGCAAGCGTTGGGTCAAACCGTAGTCACGCCCATCTTGAACGCGGGCGCCTTTTACCCAGCCGAAGCCTACCATCAGGATTACTACAAGGGCGACAAGCTGGTGTTCACCCGCTTTGGTCCGAAACGCCAGAAAAACGCATACAAAGCCTACCGCAAAGCCTGCGGTCGGGACGCCCGGGTCAAACAGCTGTGGGGCGGCAACGCGCCATTCGCCGGATCCTAACCGAACCGGGCCTCAAGCACCTCTTTGAGGTCGGGAATAACATCAGCCGTACCGTGCCGCGTGACCATCAGGGCCGCGGCACGATTTGCTTGTGCAATCGCCTGCGGCATCGGCAACCCGCGGTCCATTCCGGCCAGAACGTAACCGGTGAAGGTATCCCCTGCGCCGGTCGTGTCCACGGCTTTCACCTTGTGTGCCGAAATCTCAAGCACGTCGCCATCTTTGGGTAGATAGCGCGCGCCCTTGGACCCCAACGTGACCAGAACATGCTTGACGGGCAATTCAGCGACGGATTGCCCCGTACTTTCACGCAGCTGTTCTGCTTCGACCTCATTCAGGATCAGGAAGCCCAGATAGGGCAGCACCGCCTGTACGGCATCAGCCTGAAACGGCGCTGCGGCATAGCAGACGGTCAGTCCCAGATCACGGCCCATGCGGGCGGCCTCGACCTGGGCGTTGGTTTCGTTCTGCATGACCAGCAGATCGCCGGGAACAGCCTGCGATAACGCCTGTGCTAGCTGATCCTGCTCGATGGCGTGGTTCGCGCCGGGATACAGAATGATCTGGTTCTCACCCTGCTCGTCCACCGCAATGATCGCGTGACCTGTGGGCACCTCAGCCTCGGCGATGAACCGGGTGTCGACGCCGTATTCAGTCATACGGTCCCGCGCCCAGCGCCCGTCAGATCCCACGCCGCCGATATGCGCCACACGCGATCCGGCACGCGCTGCTGCAACGGACATGTTAGCCCCTTTGCCGCCCAGAAACCGCTCCAAGTTCGAAGCGGCCAGGGTTTCACCGGCTGTGGGCAGATGCGGCAGGGCATAGACCATGTCCGCATTAATTGAGCCAAGGTTCCAGATCGTCATGGCTTATCCAATATCGCACGAGGCCAGAATGGCCATGTTCAGAATGTCATTTGCTGTCGAGCCAGTCGAACAGATCTGAATCGGCTTATCGACACCAGTCAGGATCGGGCCAATGACGTTCGCGCCGCCCATCTCTTGCATCAGCTTGGTCGAGATTGAGGCCGAATGCCGTGCGGGTACAATCAAGATGTTGGCCGGGCCCGTAAGACGCGAGAAGGGATAAGCCTCTTGCTGTTCCACGTTCAGCGCCACATCCACGGTCATCTCGCCATCATATTCGAAATCGACGCCGCGCTTATCCAGAATCTCGGGCGCTACGTGCATTTTCTCAGCCCGCTCAGATACCGGATAGCCGAAGGTGGAAAAGCTGACAAAGGCAACGCGTGGGTCCAGCCCCAAATGCCGCGCGACCGAGGCCGAGCGTTCGGCGATATTGGCCAGATCATGCTCATCCGGCCATTCATGGACCAGCGTGTCACCAATCAAAACGATCTTACCCTTGTGCAACAGCGCCGTTACACCAACGGCCCCATGTTCGGCATCAGCGTCAAACACATGATTGATGCGTTCCAGCACATGTGCCGATTTCCGCGTTGCACCGGTGACCATGCCATCGGCGTGGCCATGCGCCAGCATCAAGCAAGAGAACACATGGCGATCCCGCGCGGCCAGACGATGGATATCCTTGCGATCAAAGCCACTGCGCTGCAGACGCTTGTAAAGGAAATCCTTATAGGCTTCGAGATGCGTGGTTGTGGAGGCGTTAATCACCTCCAACTCGCGCACCGCGTCCTCCAGACCGGCGGCTTCCAGCTTTTCCTTCACATCGTCTGGACGACCAACAACCAGCGCCTTGCCAAAGCCCGATCGCTGATACATCACCGCCGCGCGCAAGACGCGTGGATCATCGCCTTCGGCAAAGATCATCCGGCTTTGCGCCTGACGTGCACGGGCGTTCAGGCCACGCAGGATGCTGGCGGTCGGGTCCATGCGGGATTTCAGGCTCAGCTCATAGGCGTCCATATCAATGATCGGGCGGCGGGCTGCCCCAGTGTCCATCCCGGCCCTTGCCACGGCAGGTGGAATACGGTGGATCAGGCGCGGGTCAAACGGCGTCGGAATAATGTAGTCCCGGCCAAAGGTCAGAGATTTGCCATAGGCCATGGCAACCTCATCCGGCACATCCTCGCGCGCCAGATTGGCCAGTGCATGGGCGCAAGCGATCTTCATCTCGTCATTGATAGCGCGGGCGTGAATGTCCAGCGCGCCGCGAAACAGGTAAGGGAAACCCAGAACGTTGTTCACCTGGTTCGGGTAATCGCTGCGCCCGGTGGCGACGATGGCATCAACACGAACCTCATGCGCCTCTTCTGGCGTAATCTCCGGGTCCGGGTTCGCCATGGCGAAAATCACCGGGTTGTCTGCCATGCTGGCAACCATATCCTGCGTCACTGCCCCTTTGACCGACACACCAAGGAATACGTCCGCGCCCTTCATCGCCTCTTCCAATGTGCGCAACTCGGTGGTGATCGCGTGGGCCGATTTCCACTGGTTCATGCCCTCGGTTCGGCCTTGGTAGATCACGCCCTTGGTGTCGCAGACGATGCAGTTTTCGTGTTTTGCGCCCATCGACTTGAGAAGCTCGATACAGGCGATACCCGCCGCACCCGCGCCGTTCAGCACGATTTTCACGTCTTCGATCTTTTTGCCCGAGATACGCAGCGCGTTCAGCAGACCCGCCGCACAGATCACCGCCGTGCCGTGTTGGTCGTCGTGGAAGACGGGGATGTCCATCTCTTCCTTCAGGCGCTGTTCGATGATGAAACACTCGGGCGCCTTGATGTCTTCCAGGTTGATACCGCCAAAGGTCGGTCCCATCAGACGCACGGCGCGGCAGAATTCGTCCGGGTCTTCGGTATCCAGTTCGATATCGATCGAGTTCACATCGGCGAACCGTTTGAACAGGACTGATTTCCCCTCCATCACCGGCTTCGAACCCAGCGCGCCAAGATTTCCAAGGCCCAGAACCGCCGTGCCGTTCGAGATCACCGCAACCAGATTGCCCTTGTTGGTGTAGTCGTAAGCAGTCTCTGGGTTTTCGGCGATAGCTTCACATGGAACAGCGACACCGGGGCTATAAGCCAGCGACAGATCGCGTTGCGTCGTCATGGGAACGGTGGCCTGAACCTCCCACTTGCCGGGTGTCGGGTCGAGGTGAAAGGCCAGCGCCTCTTCTTTGGTGATCTTCGCTTTGGGCATGTGATGGGTCGTTTCTTTACATCTGCGGGACTTTTGCCTCATAGCGCAGGCAGGCGCGCGCCTCAACGAGAATACTTTTCACCTTTCGTCGAGATGGGTGGATTTGTAAGGTCGCGACCGGAATACGCCAAAAGGGGTCAGCCTTGTCCACAGTCACGCCGATGATGGCGCAATATCTCGAAATCAAAGAGGCGCATGCCGATGCCTTGCTGTTTTACCGCATGGGCGACTTTTACGAGATGTTCTTTCAGGACGCCGTCAACGCCGCCGAAGCGCTGGACATCGCCTTGACCAAACGCGGAAAGCATAACGACACCGACATTCCGATGTGCGGCGTACCGGTCCATGCGGCTGAAGGGTATCTGCTGACGCTGATCCGGAAAGGGTTTCGCGTGGCCGTCTGCGAACAGATGGAAAGCCCGGCTGAAGCGAAAAAAAGAGGCTCTAAATCGGTCGTAAAGCGCGATGTTGTGCGCCTCGTAACGCCTGGCACTTTGACCGAAGATGCCCTGCTTGAGGCTCGCCGCCACAACTTCTTGGCCGCCTATGCCGAGGTTCGCGATGAGGCCGCGCTGGCTTGGGCCGATATCTCAACTGGCGCATTTCACGTGATGCCTTTGACCTCAGTGCGCCTCAGTCCCGAACTGGCCCGGCTGGCTCCTTCCGAGTTGATCGTGGCCGATGGTGTGCAGGACAAACTGAACGAACCCGTTATGGATCTGGGTATCTCGCTGACTCCGATCGGGCGTGCCAGCTTCGACAGCACTGCGGCGGAAAAGCGCATATGCGGGCTGTTTCACGTGGGCGCACTGGACGCATTTGGCAGTTTCGGCCGGGCTGAGATTTCCGCCATGGGCGCACTGATCGACTATCTGGAAATCACGCAAAAAGGCAAACTGCCGCTTCTGCAAACCCCATTGAAAGAATCCGAGGACCGCGTCGTTCAGATCGACGCCGCCACACGGCGCAATCTAGAACTGACCCGATCCCTGTCCGGTGGCCGCGCTGGTTCGCTGCTATCTGTGATGGATCGCACCGTCACACCGGGTGGTGCACGACTGTTGGACCAACGGCTTTCGAGCCCATCCCGCAATCTGGACGTCATCCACGGGCGGCTGGATGCTGTAACTTTTGCGGCCGACGACAGCCTGATCACATCAGACCTGCGCGAGGCTTTGCGCAAAACCCCGGATCTGGACCGGGCGCTGTCCCGCCTGTCACTGGATCGGGGTGGCCCGCGGGATCTGACCGCCATTCGCAACGGTCTGACACAGGCCGCCGCAATCGCTGAGCTCTGCGCAGGTCGAGACCTGCCGGTTCTTTTAGCCACCGCCCTGCAAAATCTGGTCGGATTTGACGACCTGCTGAGCCTGCTTGACCAAGCGCTTGTGGCCGAACCCCCATTGCTGGCCCGGGACGGCGGGTTCATCGCCCCGGGTTATGATGCCGAACTGGACGAAGCCCGCACCCTACGCGACGAAGGTCGTTCCGTCATTGCCGGGTTTCAGCAGAAATATGCGGAACACACCGGCATCACGTCACTGAAGATCAAGCATAATAATGTGCTGGGCTATTTCATCGAAACTACGGCCACCCATGCCGAGAAAATGCTGAACCCACCATTTTCTGAGACCTATATCCACCGTCAAACAACCGCCAACCAGGTCCGGTTCACGACCGTGGAGCTGTCCGAGATCGAGACCCGCATTCTAAACGCCGGAAACTTGGCGCTTGAGATCGAAAAACGGCTCTATGCAACGCTTTCTGGCGAAATTCTGGATAAGGCCGCACGTCTCAACCAAGCAGCGCGCGGTTTGGCTGAACTGGATCTGACCACTGCTCTGGCCGATCTGGCGCGTGGTGAAAACTGGTGTCGCCCGCAAGTTGATGCCTCACGCGCGTTCGATGTTCAGGGCGGAAGACACCCGGTGGTCGAACAGGCATTGCGCCAGCAAAACGGCGACGCCTTCATCGCCAATGATTGCGATCTCAGTGCTGACAAAGGCGCGGCGATCTGGCTGCTGACAGGTCCCAACATGGCCGGTAAATCGACCTTCCTACGCCAGAATGCCCTGATTGCCCTGCTTGCCCAGATGGGCAGTTACGTGCCTGCAGAACAGGCGCATGTCGGGCTAGTCAGCCAACTGTTCAGCCGCGTCGGAGCGTCGGATGATTTGGCTCGCGGACGCTCGACCTTTATGGTCGAAATGGTCGAAACCGCCGCCATCCTCAATCAGGCTGATGACCGCGCTCTTGTTATTCTTGATGAAATCGGTCGCGGTACGGCCACCTATGATGGCCTCTCCATCGCCTGGGCCACGCTGGAACATCTGCACGCCTCCAACAAATGTCGCGCCCTGTTCGCAACCCATTACCATGAACTCACCGCACTTGCCGGCAAACTGGAAGGCGTGGAAAACGCCACCGTTGCTGTCAAAGAATGGGAAGGCGAAGTGATCTTCCTGCACGAAGTTCACAAAGGCGCGGCTGACAGGTCCTACGGTGTGCAGGTCGCCCAATTGGCAGGACTGCCCGCCTCGGTCGTTGAACGTGCCCGTATCGTTCTGGATCAACTTGAAAAAACCGAACGCGAAGGGGGGAAGCAAAAGACCCTGATCGACGATCTGCCTTTGTTTTCGGCCGCCCCGCCACCGCCACCACCAGCGCCCAAAGCTTCTCCGGTAACCGACATGCTGAACGATATTCTGCCGGATGAGCTTACCCCGCGCGAAGCACTCGACCTGATCTACAAACTGAAAGAGGCGGCCAAAACCTGACCGCCCCTTCACCTTTTCAAAAATACTCTCGCCCAAGGCTTGGCTTCAACGAAGCCAATTAACTTGCCGGAGTAGACGACACCCCAACCTGCGCCGGCCGCAGCAGGCGATCATGCAACATGAAGCCTTCTGCGGACACCTGTATTATGTCACCTGCACGGGTACCCGGCACCGGGGCCTCGAACATCGCTTCATGCACGTTGGGATCAAACCGGTCGCCAACTTCGGGCGTGATCACTTCCATCCCATGCTTTTGGAACACGTCCTTCAGCGCACGCATGGTCAGTTCCACGCCTTCCAGAAGGGGTCCTGCCACTTCTTTCTGCTCATCGGTCGCGGCTTCAAGCGCACGTTTCATGTTGTCGTAAACCGGCAGCATGTCGCGGGCCAGTTTCGATCCGCCATATTGTTCCGCATCGCGGCGCGCCCGGTCACCCCGCTTGCGCGCGTTTTCCGCATCCGCCAGCGCGCGCATGAACTTGTCTTTGAAATCATCCCGCTCAGCACGCAGCGCATCAAGTTCCAGCGCTTCTTGACTGATCTCGGCAAATTCCTCGGCCAGCTCTTCCGCCTCGGCGGCTGCGATATCGTCCAGAAATTCTTCGTTTTTGGGCTCTGCCATCTCTTACCCTCTAGCTCCGGTCGGAAATCAGTTTGCCGACCAGTTGCGCCGTATAATCCACGATCGGCACGATCCGCCCATAATTCAGACGAGTGGGTCCGATGACCCCAACCGCACCAATTATCTTTCGATCAGCGTTCATATATGGAGACACCACCAAAGAGGAACCCGAAAGTGAGAAAAGTTTGTTCTCTGAGCCGATAAAAATGCGCACACCCTCGCCTTCTTCGGTCAATTCGAGGAATTCAGCAATGTCTTGCTTTCGCTCCAGGTCGTCAAACAACGTTCGGATTCGGTCCAATTCCTCGGCTTCGCCTGGCTCCCCCAGCAGATTCGCCCGCCCGCGCACGATCAAACGGGCCGAGTCTGTCCCGTCCCCATCCCAGGCCGCCATGCCGCTTTCGACCATCTCGCGCGCCAATACATCAATTTCCTGCCTGCGCGCGGTAATCTGGGTCTGCATCTGACGCAGCACTTCGCTGAGCGTTCGTCCTTCGATCAGAGAGTTCAGAAAGTTCGCCGCCTCGCGCATCGAACTGGGTGTCTGTCCCGGCGGAGGCGTAAATAGCCGGTTTTCCACATGCCCGTCCGCAAAAACCAGAACCACCAAAGCGCGGTCATGGGCCAGCGAGACGAACTCAATATGCTTGATCTCGGACTCTTGCTTGGGGGTAAGAACCAGCGATGCGCCATGTGTCACGTGTGACAAGGCCGAACCAACTCGGTCCAGCATCCCGCCCACATCACCCGCGTTAGAGCCTAGTGTTTCATCCAACTTCTGCCGATCGTCTACACCAAGATCACCCACTTCCAGCAACCCATCGACGAACATCCGCAGACCCATCTGCGTGGGCACCCGGCCTGCACTGACATGCGGGCTGTCGAGAAGACCCAAAAATTCGAGATCCTGCATTACATTGCGTACGGTGGCGGCGCTGACCTTTTCCGACAATGTGCGGGTCAGCGAGCGGCTTCCGACCGGTTCGCCGCTGTCCAGATAGCTCTCGACGATCAACCGGAACACCTCGCGTGACCGGTCATTCATTTCGTCCAGAACTCTACTTGCTTTGCTCATCGGCAATCCTCTGCTGGATCGGCATTAAATCGCAGACATCTGAAAGGTCAATCGGGGTTGCATCCTAAGGCACGGGGACGTTATCCCCAACCCAGCAAACAAAGGATTTTCCATGCGACCCTCAGGACGAGATTTAAGCGAAATGCGCGCCGTTTCAATCGAAACGGGGTTTACCAAACATGCCGAAGGTTCCTGCCTGATCAAAATAGGCGATACCCATGTCCTGTGCACCGCCACGATTGAGGATCGCGTGCCACCGTTCATCAAAGGCTCGGGCCTGGGATGGGTTACTGCCGAATACGGTATGTTGCCCCGCGCAACAAACACCCGCATGCGGCGCGAGGCGGCCAGTGGCAAGCAAGGCGGCCGTACAGTAGAAATTCAACGCCTGATCGGTCGTTCGCTACGCGCAGGCGTGGATCGGGTTGCGTTAGGTGAGCGTCAGATCACCGTGGACTGCGATGTTATCCAGGCTGATGGCGGCACCCGCTGCGCCTCGATCACAGGTGGTTGGGTGGCGCTGCGTCTGGCCGTGAACAAACTGATGAAAACCGGTGACGTCATTTCCGACCCGCTGGTCGATCCCGTCGCGGCCGTATCCTGCGGCATCTACGCGGGCCAACCTGTCCTGGACCTGGACTATCCCGAAGACAGCGAAGCTGGTGTTGACGGTAACTTCATCATGACCGGATCAGGCAAACTGATCGAAGTGCAGATGAGCGCCGAAGGCTCTGTTTTCAGCCGTGATCAAATGAACCAGCTGATGGATCTGGCAGAAAAAGGCGTGGGTGAGCTGGTTGCGGCCCAAAAGGCAGCCACCGCATGACCCGCAAGTTCGACGGCGACAGGCTGCTGGTGGCCACGCACAACAAAGGCAAGCTTGAGGAGATGACCCATCTCCTTGAGGCCTTCGGCGTGAAGGTTGTTGGCGCGGCAGAGATGAACCTGCCGGAACCGGAAGAAACCGAAGATACATTCGTCGGTAACGCCCGGATCAAGGCCCATGCGGCGGCACAAGCTACCGGCCTGCCTGCCCTGTCGGACGATTCCGGAATCACGATCGACGCGCTGGACGGCGCGCCCGGTGTCTACACCGCCGATTGGGCAGAAACCGGCAATGGCCGCGATTTCCTGATGGCGATGACCCGCGCACATGATGAGCTCGAGGCCGCACAGGCGCCTCATCCCCGCACTGCACAATTTCGCTGCACGCTGGTCCTGGCCTGGCCTGATGGTCATGACGAAGTGTTTGAGGGCGTCATGCCCGGTCAGCTTGTCTGGCCCATCCGTGGGGAAAACGGCTTCGGTTATGACCCGATGTTCCAACCGGACGGGCACGATGTGACCTGTGCGGAAATGGTTCCGGCGGAAAAACACAAAATCAGCCATCGCGGACGCGCCGTAAATGCCTTTGTTCAAGGCTGTTTCGGTGGATGACTGGCGGCATGGAGGTTTCGGCCTCTATGTGCACTGGCCTTTTTGCGAGGCTAAGTGCCCCTATTGCGATTTCAACAGCCATGTTTCGAAACATATTGATCAAAAACAATGGCTTAAAGCTTATTTAGCTGAACTGCACCGCTCGGCATCTGAAACCCCAGATCGGGTTTTAAGCACGATCTTCTTTGGTGGCGGCACGCCGTCCCTTATGGCACCAGAAACGGTGGCAGCCATTATCGACGAGGCGCGCAAGCTTTGGCGCCCTGCAAATGACATGGAAGTCACGCTTGAGGCCAACCCCGGATCGGTCGAGGCAGGCCGGTTTGCCGCCTATCGCGATGCAGGCGTGAACCGAGTTTCCATGGGCGTTCAGGCCCTGAATGACGAGGACCTGCGCCGATTGGGTCGTATCCACACGGTCGCCGAGGCCCGCGCCGCATTTGATATCGCCCGCGACTGCTTTGACCGCGTCAGCTTTGACATGATTTACGCACGTCAGCATCAAACCCCGAAGGCCTGGCAAGCAGAACTGACCGAGGCGCTGTCGATGGCCATCGATCACCTCTCGCTCTATCAATTGACGATTGAGGAAGGCACCGCCTTTGGGGACCGGTATGCAGTTGGTAAGCTGCGTGGACTGCCCAAGGATGACCACGCCGCCGACATGTATCTGGCCACACAAGAGATCTGCGAAGCCCACGGCCTGCCCGCCTATGAGGTTTCCAACCATGCCCGTCCGGGGGCAGAATCCCGGCACAACTTGATCTATTGGCGTTACGGAGATTACGTCGGTGTCGGACCCGGCGCGCACGGGCGTATTACGCTGGACGGCCAGAAGATAGCGACAGAGACCTATCTGTCACCCAACGCCTGGCTCAGTGCTGTTGAAAAAGGAAACGGCGAGAAAGAAAGATCATTGCTATCTACGCAAGATCAGGCAAGTGAATACCTTATGATGGGTATGAGAATTTCTGAAGGACTAGATGTTGATCGTTTCAATGCGCTTTCCGATCTCACACTGCCAGAAAACAAACTGAGAGACCTGGAAGAGCTGGGTATGATACACCGATCAAACGGCCGATTGATCGCCACCAAAGATGGTCGCGCAGTCCTGAATGCGGTCATTCGAGAGTTATTGGGATAAACGATGCAGTACCTCTGGGCCGCAATGGGATTGATCTGCGTCGGGTTGGCTGTTGTCGGCATTGTGTTGCCGCTGCTGCCGACGGTCCCGTTTCTTTTGCTGGCCGCGTTCTTTTTTGCCCGATCTTCCTCCCGACTGCACACTTGGCTGGTCAGTCATGGAACCTTCGGGCCGATGATCTTGGATTGGCAACGCTCGGGCGCCATTCGTCCGGCCGCAAAAAAGGCGGCCACCCTGTCGGTTGCCGCCGTTTTTGGATTGTCTGTCGTTCTTGCGCTTCCAAGCCACGTCCTGATCATTCAGGCAGTTGTCCTTAGCGGGGTTATGATTTTTATCTGGACCCGCCCTAACGGCTGAGCTTGGCGCAAAGATCGTCCAATTGATCAAGGTTTTCGTAGGTCAGCACGACCTGCCCCGTTTCCGATCCCGCTTTGTGGTTGATGGCTACTTTCATCGCCAGAATGGCCGAAAGATCCTTCTCCAACGCGCGCGTATCCGCATCCTTGCCAGCATTCAGATTTCTGGACCGCGGCGCCGCCTGAGGAGCATCCCCCTGCTGTTGTTTTTTCACCAGCGCTTCAGTCGCACGCACGCTCAGCCCGTCCTTGACGACGATCTTCGCCAGCTCAGAGGGGTCTTCAGCTGTGATCAGCGCCCGGGCATGACCGGCAGACAGTTTTCCTTCAACAACAAGCTTCTGAACGTCCATCGGCAACGACAGCAAACGCAAAAGGTTCGCAATATGGCTGCGGCTTTTACCCAACGCTTCGGCCAGCTTTTCCTGTGTATGGCCAAAACGATCCATCAACTGCTTGTAACCCGCAGCCTCTTCGACAGCATTCAGGTCTGCGCGTTGAATATTCTCGATAATGGCGACTTCCAGAACTTCGGTGTCGTCAAAATCCCGCACGATAACCGGGATATCATGCAGCTGCGCCATCTGAGCCGCACGCCAGCGGCGTTCGCCTGCCACGATTTCATAGTCGCCGCCGCGAACCTCACGCACGATCAGCGGCTGAATGATGCCCTTTTCCTTGACCGAGGCCGCAAGTTCATCCAATCGCTCTTGCTGAAAGGTTCTGCGTGGCTGGTTCGGGTTCGCGCGCAGTTTTTCAATCGGGACTTTCATATCCGGACGGCGCGGGTCTGTGGGCATAAGCCCCCCGCTATCCTGCGTCACATCCGCCATCAAAGCGGAAAGTCCCCGGCCCAAACCTCTGGGTTTTGTTTTTTTGGCGGCCACGGTGCCCTCCTCACTGTCGCTTAGGCGGCGACTTTCTTGTTCTTGTGCATGACTTCCCGGGCCAGGTGCCGGTAAGCCATCGCCCCCAGTGATCCCGAGTCGTATTGCAAAACGGGCAACGCGTAAGACGGAGCCTCGCTGACCCGCACATTTCTGGGTATCTTGGTTTTAAATACCATCTCGCCCAGATTGTCACGCGCGTCTTTTTCGACCTGGCGGGACAAGTTGTTGCGGTTGTCATACATGGTCAACACAACACCTTCGATTCTAAGGTCCGGATTCGCGGTTTGGCGAACCTCTCGGATGGTCAGCATTAGTTGCGACAATCCTTCCAACGCAAAGAACTCACTCTGCAACGGCACCAGGACAGAATGTGCAGCGACCATAGCGTTGACAGTCAGAAGATTTAGCGAAGGCGGGCAGTCGATTAGCACAAAATCCAGGTCAAACTTGTCGATTGCGGTTTGACGCAGCGCGTCATGCAACAGATAGCTGCGTTTTTCATTGGATATCAATTCAATATCCGCCGAGCTTAGATCAACCGTCGCCGGGACGACAAGCAACCCCTCGATTTCGGTTTCCTGAACGACCGCCTCTAATGGCGCGTCATCCAGAATCAGGTCATACGTCGTCCAATCCCGATCTTCGACCCCCAATCCGGTGGATGCGTTCCCCTGAGGATCAAGATCAACAACCAGCACTTTGCATCCAGCCTCGGCCAGACCGGCCGCAAGGTTGATCGCTGTTGTGGTTTTCCCAACCCCGCCCTTCTGATTGGCTACCGCAATAATCCGGGGCCCTGAGGGACGAGACAAATCAACCACGTGATACTCCTTTGATTTTAAGGATAACGGCCTGAGGCTCAGTTAAACTTGTAATCGGGTCAACGTCGAAATTCCATTCTTCCTGCGCCTCTTCCAGCTCTTTTTTCCACCTTTCGCCTTTCGGCAACAGCGCCAGCCCCTTTTTGCTCAAATGTCTGTCGCAAAAGGACAATAGCGTAGGAAGATCAGCAAGAGCCCGCGCAGAAAGGATATCAGCGCTCAACGGTTCAACCACTTCGATTCGCTTGGAAACAACAGTGCATTTCGCGCCGCACTCACGTGCAACGTTGCGCAGGAAGGCGGACTTTCGTTGGTCACTTTCAATAAAGGTGAACTGGGCATCTGGTGCGTCTTCAATGGCCATTATGGCACAAACCATCCCGGGGAATCCGCCTCCACTACCCAAATCTACCCAGTTTTTGAATAGGTTTGCGCATCTATAAACTTGTACGGAATCCTTTATGTGCCGAAGCCAGATGTCATCCAAGCTTTTCCGTGAAACAAGATTAATCTTCGGGTTCCACCGCTTCACAAGCTCTACATAGGTTGTGAGACGCTCGAATGTTTCACGTGAAACATCCAAATCATCAATAGTGGTCCCATTCATACCTTGCGGACCTTCTGATCGCGACGAAGCTTAGCCAATAACAACGTCAGTGCCGCAGGGGTAACTCCTTCGACACGCCCCGCCTGTGCAATGTTCTCCGGCTTTGCATTTGAAAGCTTTTGCTTCATTTCAGAAGATAGCCCTTCCATCGCAAAATAGTCGAAACCCCGTGGAATCTCATATGATTCATCGCGTTTCATTGCCTCAACATCTTTTTGTTGCCGGGCAATGTAGTTTGCGTACAAAGCGTCCCGCTCTACTTGCAGACGGATCTCCTCATCAACACTCTCAATCTCGGGCATCAGAGGAACAAGATCACCAAAGTGAACATCCGGGAACGCCAGAATAGCCATCCCGTCCCTGCGGTTTCCATCTTGATTGACATTGATACCAGCTGCTCGAACTTCTTTTGGAGTAAAGGTTTTTTCTGTCAGCTGGGACTTTGCGGCGGACAACCTCTCCATCTTGCTTGAAAACATGCTGCTCCGCTCACCGCCAACACAGCCGATTTCCAGCCCAATTGGCGTAAGGCGCTGGTCTGCATTATCCGCACGTAGTGACAAACGGAATTCTGCGCGTGACGTGAACATGCGATAAGGTTCCACAACACCGCGTGTTGTCAGGTCGTCGATCATCACGCCGATATAACTGTCAGCACGTGTAAAATGCAGCGGTTCCCGGTCAAGCACCTTTAGCGCAGCATTCAACCCCGCAACCAAGCCTTGCGCAGCTGCCTCCTCATATCCTGTGGTTCCGTTTATTTGCCCTGCTAGATATAGTCCTTCGACATCTGGTAGTGCGAGAGTCGATGTCAAAACACGCGGATCCACATAGTCATACTCAATCGCATAACCGGGCTGCAGGATCTCTGCCGCCTCAAGACCTTTGATTGAACGCACATACTCAAGCTGCACGTCCTGAGGTAAAGAGGTCGAAATCCCGTTCGGATAGATCGTGTGATCATCGACACCTTCGGGCTCCAGGAAAATCTGATGTGATTCCTTATCAGCAAATCGTACGATCTTATCCTCGATGGATGGGCAATACCTGGGGCCCACCCCATCAATATGTCCGCCATACATCGCCGATCGAGACAAGTTTTTTTCAATGATTTCGTGCGTCCGTGCGTTTGTATGCGTGATTCCGCAGGAAATCTGTGGGGCAATCACCTTTGTTGACAAGAATGAAAACAAGGTTGGGTCATCATCCCCGTCTTGCTGTTCCAGATCACTCCAATCAATCGTCCGGCCATCCAGCCTCGGCGGTGTTCCTGTTTTCAAACGCCCCAGGGGTAGCTCGAAACTTTCGAGCCGTTCTGCCAATTTGACTGACGGGCGATCACCCATACGACCACCTGGGCGTGATACGTCCCCAATATGAATGACACCACGCAAGAACGTACCGGACGTCAGGATAACCGTTTTACTCTTGATTTCAGAACCGTCAGCAAGTTTCACACCGTAAACTTGGTTCCCTTCCATCAGAAAATCGACAACTTCTCCGGTAACGACGAACAGATTTGGCTGCTTATCCGTCTCTTTCTGCATGGCCGCGCGGTACAGCGCACGATCTGCCTGAGTTCTGGGGCCTTGAACAGCTGGTCCTTTACGTCGATTAAGCAAGCGAAATTGAATTCCGGCCTGATCGGCAACACGTCCCATGACCCCATCCAGGGCATCAATTTCACGGACCAGATGGCCTTTACCCAACCCACCAATTGCCGGGTTGCAGGACATGACGCCTATGTCTGATGCGGACAATGTAACCAGTGCTGTCTTGACGCCCATACGCGCTGCCGCATGCGCGGCTTCGGTGCCCGCGTGTCCCGCGCCAATGACCACTACATCGAAATCTGAATGTTTCACGTGAAACACTCCTTACTTACCCAGGCAAAAACTCGAGAAGATCTCATCCAAAAGATCTTCAACGCCGATTCTGCCAACCAAGGTTTCAAGTGCACGGATTGCCGTGCGCAATTCTTCTGCTGCGATATCATACAAGTCTGGACCTGATTCCAGAACCGCCATGGCAGAACCTAGGGATTCCCGCGATTTGATTAAAGCAACCCGGTGCCTTTCCCGCGTCGCAATACCACTGCTTGTAGTTCGGTTGCTAAGCACATCCGAAATCTGGGAAATGAGTTGATCAATACCCTGCCCGGTTTTTCCGGATATTCCACCCTCAGATAGATCGCGAAGATCAGATTTCGGCAAAACCTGTATATCGCCTTTCACCATTTGAACACCCAGTTCCTTCGGGTCATCTGTCAGGAACACACGCAGATCCGCTGAATCGGCGCGCTTTCTTGCCAGTTCGATTCCCAGGCTTTCAACGTGATCCTCAGTTTCCCGCAATCCTGCGGTGTCCAGCAACGTGACCGGAAGTCCTGCGAGATCCATTCGAACCTCGATCACATCGCGAGTAGTTCCGGCATATTCCGAAGTAATCGCCGCCTCACGCCCTGCCAGAGCGTTTAGCAAGGTTGATTTTCCGGCATTCGGAAGACCAACAATCGCGACTTCAAACCCCGTTCGAATGCGCTCTGCAATCTTTACGCCATCCGCTTCACGTTGCAGATCAGCCATAACGCCGTTCACAAGCGATTTAACCTCGGGCGTGACATCTGTTGGAACATCCTCATCCGCGAAATCAATGACAGCTTCCAGCAAGGATGCAGCACGGATCAGATCGCGTCGCCACCGTTCCGCCAGAAAACCCAAATCACCAGCCAGAATAGTTTGTGCTTGTTTGCGCTGCGCCTCGGTTTCCGCATCAATCAGATCAGCAAGACCTTCGACCTGTGTCAGGTCCATCTTGCCGTTTTCCAGCGCGCGTCTGGTGAACTCACCAGGCTCCGCCAGTCGCAGCTCGTCCATATCGGACAGGCATCGCATCACTGCGTTCACCGAAGCGGTGCTACCATGGATCTGCAGTTCGGCCACGTCTTCACCGGTAAAACTGGCCGGGGCTTGAAAGGTCAGAACCAGCCCGTCATCCAACCGCGCACCATCGGTGGCGTACAGCGTACGGACCCGCATGCCACGAGACGGCAGCGGGCTTCCGGTTAAGCTGGCAGCTGCGGAATGCGCGTGTGGTCCCGAGAGGCGGATGACCGCCACCCCGGCTTTGCCTTGCGCGCTGGCCAAGGCGAATATCGTATCCATTCGAAGGCCTCGCGTCGTTTAAGACCGGTGTCAGGTGTTCATCGAATCGAAGAACTCACCGTTCGTCTTGGTCTGTTTCAACTTGGACAACAGGAACTCGACTGCGTCGGTTGTGCCCATCGGGTTGAGGATACGACGCAAGACGAATGTCTTGGCCAGATCGCCCTTGTCGACCAGCAGATCCTCTTTCCGGGTGCCGGATTTTAGGATGTCGATGGCCGGGAACACGCGCTTATCTGCGATCTTGCGATCCAGAACGATTTCCGAGTTACCGGTGCCTTTGAATTCTTCGAATATAACTTCGTCCATCCGACTGCCGGTGTCGATCAGCGCGGTGGCGATGATGGTCAGCGAGCCACCTTCTTCGATATTACGGGCGGCACCAAAGAACCGTTTGGGCCGTTGCAGAGCATTCGCGTCTACACCACCGGTCAGAACTTTGCCCGATGATGGCACCACAGTGTTGAAGGCCCTACCAAGTCTTGTGATCGAGTCGAGAAGAATAACAACATCTCGTTTATGCTCAACCAAACGCTTGGCCTTTTCGATGACCATCTCAGATACCGCCACGTGGCGAGTTGCGGGTTCGTCGAAGGTTGAAGATACAACTTCACCCTTCACCGAACGCTGCATGTCGGTCACCTCTTCGGGGCGTTCGTCGATCAGCAGAACGATCAAATAGCACTCTGGGTGGTTCTGTTCGATCGAATGCGCGATGTTCTGCAGGATCACCGTTTTACCGGTCCGCGGCGGCGCCACAATCAGCGATCGCTGGCCTTTACCGATCGGGGCCACCAGATCGATCACACGCGCCGACTTGTCCTTGATGGTGGGATCCTCGATCTCCATCTTCAGACGTTCATCGGGATAGAGCGGCGTCAGGTTGTCAAACGCGATCTTGTGTCTGGCTTTTTCTGGTTCTTCAAAGTTGATCTTGGTGACCTTGATCAGCGCAAAATAACGTTCATTGTCATCAGGCGCTTTGATATCCCCTTCGACCGTATCACCGGTGCGCAAGGCATGCTGGCGGATCATGTCGGGCGAGACATAGATATCATCCGGACCTGGTAAATAGTTTGCCTCGGGCGAGCGCAGAAAGCCGAAGCCGTCTTGCAGCACTTCCAGCACGCCGTCTCCGCCAACGGTCCAGCCTTCATCCGCGCGTTCGCGCAGAATCTGGAACATCATCTCGCCTTTTCGCATGGTCGAGGCGTTTTCGATCTCCAGCTCTTCGGCCATCGCCAGAAGGTCTTTGGGGCTTTTGGCCTTCAGGTCGGCCAGATTCAGGGATTCAGTGGACATGATATATACCTTCGCCGCTGACATTGCGGCACGAAGTGGAATTTCAGTACGGAAGATACGCCGCCCGGACGGGCGTGTTGATCCCTACATAAGCGCGACTGCCCTCGGAGTCAAACAGCCCCTCAGAACTTCACAACGACCGCCAGAACGATGATAATCATCAGAACAGTCGGAACCTCGTTCATCATGCGAAATTGCCGTCCAGTAAGCTTATTTCGGCCTTCTAGGAAATCCCTACGTCTCGCCATCAACCAATGATGGAACCAGGTCATACCAATTACGGCAGCACCCTTGATCCAGGGCCAGGACCAATCCCACCCCACGATGCCGGGCGTGAAAACCATGATCAGCCCGCAAAGCCACGCAACATACATCGCAGGGCGCATGATCACCCGCAGCAGCTTCTCTTCCATCTCAGAGAAGATAGTTTCTGCGCCTTCGACGTGTTGGGCTTTCTCAACGTGATAGACGTATAGTCTGGGCAAATAGAACAAACCTGCCATCCATGAAATCACAGCCATGATGTGCAATGACTTCACCCACGGGTAAATCGTGAAAAGAAGATCGGTCATTCTGGCTCCGGACTTTGGTTGGAACCCTCCCTAATAAAAAAATAGGAAAAGAAAAAGGATGATGGTTTTGTAGGGTGAGTAAATTCCGTGGATTACTTTTTTACGCATGTGTTTTCCCCAGGTGGATAGAATTGTGCCGTAAATAGGTGATTCTGTTGATTTCAGTTTTTATTATTTAATTTCAGTATATTAGTCCGATACCACTCAAGCTTGTCTGGGGATAACTCGTTGGGTAAGACAGGAAACCCCAGTTTTCCCGTGCAGCAAAGTTATCCTTGTCCCAAAAGGACGGTCTTCGAACGACTCAGGGAAGTTTCAGGCGAAATTCCCGGGGTTGCGTGTCAACCGGAAAACCATACAAACCATCCTAGAACGCTCAACGATTTGCTAAGGGGGTTTTCCACATGTCTGTCCCCATCATCCTTGCCTCGGGGTCATCTATCCGCGCGCAGCTATTGCGCAATGCGGGCGTGCCGTTCACAGTGGAAACCGCGCGCGTTGACGAAGATACAGCCAAACGCGCCTTGCTGGCCGAGGATGCGCCCCCACGAGATATCGCAGACACTTTGGCAGAAATGAAGGCCCGCAAGGTTAGTGACAAGAACCCGGGCGTGATGGTTTTGGGCTGTGATCAGGTGCTGGACTTCGATGGCCAGCTTTTGTCGAAACCAGAAACACCCGAGGACGCGCTGGCGCAGTTGAAGGCAATGCGGGGCAAGCGGCATATGCTGTTGTCTGCGGCCGTGATCTATCAGAATGGTGAACCCATCTGGCGCCATGTTGGTCAGGTGCGTCTGCGGATGCGCATGAGCTCGGACACCTATCTGCGCGACTATATTGACCGCAACTGGGACAGCATTCGCCATGCGGTCGGGGCTTATAAGCTTGAGGAGGAAGGTGTGCGCCTGTTCGCCACCATTGACGGCGACTATTTTAATGTTTTGGGTATGCCCCTGTTGGAGTTGCTGAATTTTCTGGCTGTGAAAGGGATGATTGATCAATGACGGATAACCAAATTCCATTGGCCGGCGTGATTGGGCATCCTATTGGACATTCAAAATCCCCTAAACTGCATGGACATTGGCTAAAGACCTATGGGCTGCCCGGGCACTATGTCCCTATGGATGTCGCACCCGAGGATTTGGAGAGTGTTCTGCGGACCCTGCCCAAAGCCGGGTATGTCGGTGCAAATGTAACCGTCCCCCATAAAGAAGCCGCCTTGCAGGTTGCGGATCACGTGTCGGATCGGGCGGCAAAGATTGGTGCGGCAAATACACTTGTCTTTCTGCCTGATGGCTCGATCCACGCAGACAACACCGATGGCTACGGATTTATGGAAAACCTGCTTGCAGGGGCGCCCGACTGGAACCCACAGGATGGGCCGGCCGTGGTCTTCGGCGCGGGCGGGGCTGCGCGCGCCGTTTTGCAGGCACTGGTGGATGCCGGAGTGCCCGAGATCATGCTGACCAACCGCACGCGTGCCCGGGCCGACCAATTAAAAGCAGAGTTTGGGCCGCGCATTACAGTGGTTGATTGGGTCAAGGCCGGCAATGTGATCGAGAATGCGGAGCTGGTGGTGAACACAACATCTCTGGGTATGCAGGGACAGCCCGAATTGCGTGTGCCGTTGGATGGTTTGCAGCCGGGTGCTGTGGTTACCGACCTTGTCTACGCCCCTCTGAAAACCAAGCTTCTGCAAGCGGCCGAAGAGGCCGGGTGCACAACAGTTGACGGTCTGGGCATGTTGCTGCACCAGGCGGTTCCGGGCTTTGAGCGTTGGTTTGGAAAACGACCCGAGGTAACGGATGAGTTGCGCGCCACGGTGCTGGAATGAGCTTTGCTCTTGGCCTGACGGGCTCGATCGGAATGGGCAAAAGCACGACGGCGCAAATGTTCGTGGATGAAGGCTGTGCGCTTTGGGATGCGGATGCGGCTGTGCATCGGCTGTATTCAGCGGGCGGCGCTGCGGTAGAACCGATGCGCGCTGCGTTTCCTGAGGCAATTGTTGATGGCGCGGTCAGCCGGGATGCCTTGAAACAAACTATTTCCGCGGACCCAACAACATTGAAAGTGATCGAAGGCATCGTTCACCCTTTGGTGGCCGCCGACCGGGTGGGTTTTCGGGATAGCGCCACGGCGGACATTCTGGTTTTCGACATCCCTTTGTTGTTTGAAACAGGCGGCAATGCGGCGATGGATGCGGTTGCTTGTGTTCAGGTCCCGGCCGACGAGCAAAAGCGACGTGTGATGGAGCGCGGAACGATGACTGAGGCGCAGTTCGAACAAATCCGCTCCAAGCAGATGCCCAATGACGAAAAATGCGCGCGGTCGGACTTTGTGATCGTGACGGACACACTGGACCACGCCCGCACGCAAGTGCAGGATGTGGTCAAACAGATACGGGCGGGGATGGCTAATGCGTGAGATTGTACTCGATACCGAAACTACGGGGTTTGATCCCGAAAGCGGTGACCGGATCGTTGAAATCGGTGCAGTCGAACTGTGGAACCATATGGCCACGGGTGAGACCTATCACGTTTACATCAACCCCGAGCGTTCGATGCCCGAAGAGGCATTTGGCGTGCACGGTATCGGCCCCGACCTGCTGGACACTCCGCGCGCCCCGGAAAAGGGCGAGGTCACGCTGAAAGACAAGCCGGTTTTTGCCAAGGTTGGTCAGGGGTTCCTTGATTTCATTCAGGATTCCAAACTGGTGATCCACAACGCCTCGTTCGATATGAAATTCCTGAATGCGGAACTCAGGTGGATGGGTTTGCCGCAGCTGCCGATGGATCAGGCGCTGGACACACTGGCGATTGCGCGCAAACTGTTTCCGGGTTCGCCTGCATCATTGGATGCGTTGTGCCGGCGGTTCAACATCGACAACACGAACCGTGTTTTGCATGGGGCGCTGCTCGATTCAGAAATTCTGGCCGAGGTGTATCTGGAACTGATTGGTGGGCGACAGCCGGACTTTGGCCTGTCCACCAGCGCGGCTTCTGCCGGTGGCGGAGGGGACGATTGGCGGCCCGCTGCGCGCCCGACGCCGCTGGCGTCAAAAATCACCGTGGAAGAACGCGCGGCACATGAGACATTTGTGGAAAAGCTGGGCGAAAACGCCCTGTGGACCCGCGCCTGAGCCCCTGCCCGGCGCGGGTGTAACCGATTAGGCTTCGGTTTTCTCAGCTTCGGCCTGACGGCGCATCAGCTCGTTGCGGTACAGCGCAACAAAGTCGATATTGTCCAGGTTGACCGGCGGGAAACCACCGTCACGGGTGATGTCACTGACAATGCGGCGCAGGAACGGGAACAGCATGCGCGGGCATTCGATCATCAGGAACGGGTGCAACTGATCTTCGGCCACGCCTTCGATGTGGAACAGGCCGCAATAATCCAGCTCGCACAGGAACAGAATATCTTCCATGCCCTTGGCTTTGGAGGTCAGGTTCAGTTTGACGGCAACTTCGTACTGATGCTCGGTCGGGCGTTTTTTGGCGTCCAGGTTCACCTGAACAGCAATCTCGGGCTGAACGTCACCAGACACGCCTTTTTGTGCCATCACGTTTTCAAAAGACATATCGCGAATGAACTGTCCCAGAACGCGCATCTGGATCTGAGGGGCGGTCTGTGCCGCGGTGTTTTCTGCAGGGCTTTCGTCAGCCATGGATCTACTCCGAAAATGAAATTCGCCACTGCTTAGCAAGTTGGGCGCTGCACCTCAATGCTGAGGCGGACCTTCGACCCATTTGGATGGCTTTGAAGGGTTTTGACGGGGGCGCACTTCGGTAAATTCACCGTCGATCACGTCATCCTGATCAAATTGGGTGGGACCAGTTCCAAATTGTGCCCCGGTGCCCATCTGGAATTGAGTGATGGTCGCCTTGGATTTCAGATATTTGAACACGGCCACCCGAATACCAGGAATAAGCAGTGCAAAACCAACGGCATCGGTAAAAAACCCCGGCGTTAGCAGTAATACACCCGACAACAAGATCATGGCACCGTGGGCAAGCGGCTCTGTCGGGTCATCAAGTTCAGAAAAGGATCGCTGCAAATTGACCAGCGCCATGCGACCTTGTGTCCTGACCATAAAGGTGCCGATAACGGCCGTCAGAACGACGATCGCCAGCGTAGGCCACAGGCCAATCAGGCCGCCGACCTGTATGAACAGGGCGATCTCGATGATCGGCACCAATAAAAATGCCAAGAACAAGTACATTTGCTTTATCCTTTCCCTTAGGCCGGGCTGTGGACTTGCCACGATCTGTCACCTACATAGTGGCATGAGGCCGCGTATACAAAGCCGCGGTCTGAAAAGAGGATGAAATGAACGAACCGATGATCCAGTTGCTGGTCCTGGCCGGAATTGCCGTTTTCCTGATCCTGCGCCTAAAAAGCGTGCTGGGTACACGTGAGGGTTTTGAGAAACCCCCTGTTCAACAGCAACCCGAGGCGGACAAGTCGCGTCGCGGCTTCGAGGTGATCGAAGGCGGCCCGGATCATGACATTACAGACCATGTCGCCGAAGACAGCGAACAGGCGCAAACACTGGCCGCGATGAAGCGGGTTGAGCCCAGCTTCTCGGTCACTGAATTTGTGCAGGGCGCACGCGGTGCCTATGAGATGATCGTCATGGGGTTCGAAAAGGGGAATCTGGATGAAATTCAGCCCTTCCTGTCCGAAGAGGTGTTCGACACTTTTGTTTCAGTTGTGGCAGCCCGTGAAGATCAGGGCCTGACCATCGAGGCCGAGTTTATCGGCGTCCGCGAAACCGCGCTGGCGGATGTGACCTTCGACAAAGACACAAACCAAGCCGAGATTACGATGCGGTTTGTGGGCGAGCTGACCTCGGTCGTACGCGACCGCGGTGGCGACATCATCGAAGGCAACCCGAACACCGTAAAACGCCAAAAGGACAGCTGGACCTTTGCCCGTGTGATGGGTGCTGATGATCCAAACTGGCTGCTTGTTGCCACGGACGCATGATTGGCGCGCTCCGGTCGCTATTACTGGTGGCAGTCATGACCACTGCCACCAGCGCTGAACCGACGCGATCAATTCTTTCCTTTGACGATCTGGATGGATGGGCTGCCGATGATCATGGGGCGGCCCTTTCGGTATTTCTGAACACCTGCGGCGATCTGGATAATCCGGACTGGCAAGCGCTATGCAACGTGGCCCGAACATACAAGGCAGACGCGGCGCGGTCGTTCTTTGAGTTATTCTTTCGCCCGGTTCTGGTCGAGGACGGCGACGACGCCCTTTTCACCGGTTATTTCGAACCGGAACTGGATGGGTCTAAAACCCGGACCAACCGGTTCAAGTATCCAATCTACAAAATGCCACCCGAAGCGCGTGCCGAAGGACCATGGCTCAGCCGTCGCGAAATCCTGACGGGCGACGCGATGCAGGGTCGCGGCCTTGAGATCGCTTGGGTGGATGACCCGGTCGAGTTGTTCTTTCTGCAAATTCAGGGTTCGGGACGTGTGCGCCTGCCAGATGGCAGTGCCCTGCGCGTGGGCTATGGCGGGGCAAACGGTCACCCTTATCGTTCCATTGGGGCTGAGCTGATCCGCCAGGGTGCGCTGGGCGCGCATGAAGTCAGTGCCCAGATGATCCGCTCATGGGTCCGCAAGAACCCTGAAGCCGGGGTTGAACTGCTGTTTCACAACCCTTCTTACGTGTTCTTCCGCGAAGTTTCGCGCGTTGCGCCCGAGCTTGGGCCGTTGGGTGCCATGAACAGATCAGTTACCACGATGCGCAGCATTGCGGCTGATCCGGCTTATACGCCGCTGGGCGCCCCTGTCTGGGTGGAAAAAGATGGCAAGACTCCGTTGCGGCGTTTGATGATTGCTCAAGACACGGGTGCTGCCATCAAAGGTGCGCAGCGTGCGGATATCTTCTTTGGCACAGGTGATGACGCCGGAAAGGCCGCCGGGCGCCTCAGGGATCCGGGACGGATGGTGCTGTTGCTGCCGATCCAACGGGCCTATGCCTTACTACCGGATGAATTCTGATGTCCCGGCGCAAACTGACGGCAGACGAGGTCGAGCTGTGGCGCAAGGTCGCCAAACAGGCTGAGCGGCTGCATCCCGAAATTCCACAATCGGTCCACCCGGTCACACTGCCCAAACCCAAGCCGAACAAACCCCCAAAACCCCGGTTTGAGGCATTCGAGGTCGGACAAAACGCGCCCGGTAAACCCGTGCGAAATGCGCTGAAGCCCTCGATCAGTGAAAGTTTGCGTACCAGCCCGGTGCAAATGGACACCAAGGCATTTGGCCGTTTGAAACGCGGCAAGATCAAGCCTGAAGGGAAACTGGACCTGCATGGCATGCGCATGGACACTGCGTATCCGGCGCTCACCCGGTTTATTCTGACGGCCCAGGCGTCAGGTAAGCGCCTTGTTCTGGTTGTCACCGGAAAAGGAAAGGACAGGGATGAACCCGGTCCTATCCCCACGCCGCGCGGTGTATTGCGCAACCAAGTGCCGCAATGGTTGGCCTTGCCGCCGCTTGCGCAGGCCGTTTTGCAAGTGACCCCAGCCCATATCAGCCACGGCGGCGAAGGGGCCTACTACGTCTATTTGCGCCGGACGCGTTAAAGCGAGCGCACAGCGCGCGTAATTCCGATATTAGCCGACAGGCATACAAGAATGAAAACACCTCCGATCCACAGGAACTGTGTGCTCAGCGGTATACCGGCGTCGATCAATATCCCGGTCAGGCCGGGGCCGATCGCTGATCCCAAAACCATAACTGCTGTGGCCATCGCCTTGATCGCCCCAATGTGCCTGGTGCCGTAGAATTCTGCCCAGAAGGCGCTTGGTAGTGTGTTGTTTGCTCCAACCGTCAGTCCCAGAAAGATCATTGCAATCAAGGCCCCGCCGATCGAGTTTGTCATTCCTGCGATCACAAAACCTATTGCGATCGGGATTTGGTAAAAAGGCATCAGCCTCGCGGTGCCCCATTTGTCCAGCGCCCAGCCGGCCGCAAACATCCCAATCAAGGATACGCCGGTGAAAACCGGAAACAGGGCGACCAGTTCGATATGCTGCCATCCCTTGACTTGGGCAAGATGCACCTGATGGAAGAAGAACGCAGTAATAAAGGCCGATGGGGCCAGAATAGTCGGGGCCATGAACCAGAACAGAGGGTGAAACAGCGCGTCTTTCCGGGTCCAATGGCGGCCCTGCATCCCTGTCGCTGAATAGGCATCCGCCAGACTCTGCGGCGTGCGCTCCTGACGCAAAAGTCGCGTCAGAACGGGTATCCCCATCAGGACAACCACTGCGGACAACACCCAAAGCCATCGCCAGTCCAGAAACGCCATCGCGGCCACGAAAGCTAGCGGCAGCAGCGCCTCTCCAATCGCGTAGCCGACCGATGCAATCGACAGGGCTTTGCCACGTGTAACGATGAACCATCGCGCCATGGCGACCTGTGCAAGATGGATGCTCATCCCCTGCCCGAACAGGCGCAATAAAAAGACCACCAGCGGTAACAGGACAAGCCAGCTGTTCACGGCCATGGCCACTGCTGCCACGGCCAGGCCGACCAGAACGGAGGGCCCCAATACACGGACGCGGAAAACATCTGTCAGCCCGCCGGCCCAGATCATAACGATGGCCGAAACGGTGGTGCCCAAAGAGTAAAGACCGCCCCACGCGCCGTGCCCAAGACCAAATTCGGCGCGGATGTTTCCAGCGAAGATCGAGATGAAGAAGGTCTGCCCAAAGCTGGACAGAAAGGTCAAAAGGACCCCCGCACCCAACCAGGTCGCGTTGTCCCGAAAATACTCACGCAAACTAAACTGCGTCACGGGGTAGTGACCTGAGCCTGCCCTGTTTCTGTCAGAACGATTTCCGTGGCGCCGTCTGGATTACGCTCGCTGGGCGGCACCAGTATATCGATGCCGGGCCTGTCTTCGCGTCCGAACGTGTTATTGACGCGCCGCAACGAACTAAGGATCGACAACAGAGCCGGGGAAGTCGCCGCCACAAAATGCGAGGATTCCGCATCGCTGCTAAACGCGGTTGTATCGATCACGTTAATCGGGAACTCCTCGAGGGACTCGAGTGAGGTGATGTTTCCCAGCCGCACACCCTCATCCGTGCCGCGCAGGCGGGCGGAAATGTTCAGGATTTTGTCCTTTTGCGAGACCATCACGATAAATGGGTCGGGAGGATTGTCGATCCGCCTCATTTGGGAGCGAAACAGATCCAGATCCAGATCGGGCGAGATCAGCACGACCCCTTCGAGGTTCCTTTTCGCCCAACCCGGTTCCTGCAGTTCCGTTTGGCGCATCATCTCCATCGTCAATGCGCCCCCCATGGAATGCGCGACTAGAATGACGCGTTTGACACCCATGGATTTCAGTTCACGGATTGTCTGCTCCAACCCGTCGCGGGCAAACAACATGCTGTCGAGATCATAGGCATATCCATACCCGGTCGCGCGGCTGGGCCAGGAATAGACCAGAGTAGATCCCGGAAGGCCAATGTCATGGGTCAGCTGAGCCGCGCGGAAAATCGTCTCGGTTTGGGTCGAGTTGTAGCCGTGTACAAAAATCGTAACATCGTCTTCGCCGCGCAAATGTTCGCGTAAGCCCTTTGGCCCGCCCAGTTCGGTAACATTTGTAAGAACAAATTCTTTTTTCGGGTTCGGATTCGCATAAGAGAATTTCAATGTTCCCGGCGTGTGTGATGGCGGGATCGACACTGTTGTTTCCAAAAACTTCAGCGCTTCCCCACGCTTGAATCCATAAGTTCCGTCTGCTTGACGAGCTCGCGTCGTGGCTGCGAATATCTTTTCAGGCGTTCCGACAGTTGCGGCCGATGGAACAATCTCGGTTACCGTCCGATCAACACAGGCGCTTAGCGTCAGGGATGTAATCAGAATTATTAAATAGCGCAGCACTGGTCAGCCCTCTGGGTGAGTTGCGACTACGCTATCTCATTCTGGCCCGGCGTCCAGCGGCACTACACTGCCGAAGCGGCAAAAACCGGCTGGCGATGTTACAAAACGTAACGGCTGAGGTCAGTAGATTTGGTCAATTCGCCCAGATTGTCGTCCACGAATTGCGCATCAACCGTGATCGAGATTCCGGCCTGATCGGGCGCGGTAAAGGACAGCTCTTCGAACACGCGCTCCATCACCGTGTACAAACGGCGCGCACCGATGTTTTCGACGCTTTGGTTCACATCGGCCGCGATACGCGCAAGGGCCGCGATTCCGTCATCGGTAAAGCTGACCGTGACCTCTTCGGTACCCATCAGGGCGGTGTATTGACGGGTCAGCGCGTTGTCGGTTTCGGTCAGGATGCGCACAAAGTCTTCTTCGGTTAGCGCGCGCAATTCCACGCGGATCGGCAGGCGGCCCTGCAGTTCTGGCAACAGGTCCGACGGTTTGGCGATGTGGAACGCGCCCGACGCGATGAACAGGATATGGTCGGTTTTGACCGGACCGTGCTTGGTGGATACCGTCGTGCCTTCGATCAGAGGCAAGAGGTCACGCTGTACCCCTTCGCGGCTAACATCGCCACCCCGCGCGTCAGTGCGGGCGCAGACCTTGTCGATCTCATCCAGGAACACGATGCCGTTCTGTTCAACGGATTCCAGCGCGATGCGGTTAACGATCTCATCATCCAGCAGCTTGTCGGCCTCTTCTCCGATCAGTGCTTCATAGCTATCGGCGACGGTCATCTTGCGTTTCACGGTACGCCCGCCAAAGGCCTTGCCGAATATGTCGCCCAGATTCATCATACCCATCTGGCTGCCGGGCTGACCGGGAATATCGAACATTGGCATCGGGTTCGACGAGTCTGACAGCTCCAACTCGATCTCCGTATCATCCAACTCGCCCGCTTTCAGCTTTTTGCGGAACATCTCGCGTGTGCCTTCGCGTGCATCGGTGCCTGCAATGGCTTCGATCACGCGGTCTTCGGCGGCCTGATGCGCCTTGGCTTTGACATCCTCGCGCATGTATTCGCGGGTTTGCAGGATGGCGGCGTCGGCCAGATCGCGCACGATCTGTTCCACGTCACGACCGACATAGCCCACTTCGGTGAATTTGGTGGCTTCAACCTTGATGAAGGGCGCGCGGGCCAGTTTGGCCAGACGACGGCTAATCTCGGTCTTGCCGACGCCGGTGGGGCCGATCATCAGGATGTTCTTCGGATAGACCTCGTCCCGAATGTCGTCAGCCAACTGCTTGCGCCGCCAGCGGTTGCGCAGCGCAACGGCTACGGCCCGTTTGGCATCCTTCTGCCCGATGATGAAACGGTCCAGTTCCGAGACGATTTCGCGCGGGGTCAGGTCGGTCATGTGAGTTCTATCCAATTGTTTCGCACCGGAACCTAATCATAAGCCACAAAAACACAAGCTGATCACGAAAAACTCACGCCAACACACGGTCTGCACACGGAAAATCGTGGTGATGTGAATCGCCAGACAGAAAATAGCTGCGCATAGTCTGCGTCGACGGGCAAGTTCGCCTGCACTTTGAAATGGAGACCCACATCATGATGACTCGTCGTTCGCTCTTTTTGAATGCCGCTGCAACGGGCGCCGCTCTGACACTGGCCAGCGCCAATGTCGCTGCCGCCGGCGGTGCCAAGAAAAAGGGCACATTCGAGGGCCGCTCGAAACATATCACCACCGGTTCGGTCAAAGTGGTCAAGGACGGTGAGCGCTATATCGTTGAGCTGGGTGATGACTTTTCGCTGGATAACGGTCCGGACCCGCGCGTGGCCTTCGGCAAGGACGGCACCTATGACCCCAACTCGAAACTGGGGGCGTTGCTGAACCTGAAAGGCAAGCAGTCTTATGCGGTACCGCCGACCATGGATATCTCGGGCTATAACGAAGTTTACATCTGGTGTGACGTTGCCGGCGTTCCGCTGGGCGTTGCAGCGCTTTCGTAACCCAACGACGAATTGCGCCCGGAGGCCGGTAAATTACCGGCCTCTGACAAGGCGTTAGGTGCCATAGCACCTGTCTGTTACACTCACCTCAAGGAACCAGTTCCAAGGTGTGTATCATGACGAAGATTGCCAAGATTACGTTATTGTTCGTGGTATTCGTGGATCTGATCGGACAAGGGCTGGTCTTTCCCATCATCAACTCTTTGATCATGGAAACAAAGTCCGGGTTCCTGCCGGAAAGCACATCTATGGGCCAGCGCCATTTTTACTATGGGTTGGTGATCGGGTGTTTCTTTTTGTCCTGGTTTTTGGGTGTGGTCTATGTCTCGAAAGTGTCGGACTCCATCGGGCGTAAGAATGCTTTGTTGGTGTGTTTAGGTGGGGCGCTGGCCGGTTATGCCATCACCATCACGGCACTTTACCTTAACAGTTTGCTTCTGCTGATCGTTGGTCGGTCGATCACCGGCTTTACGGCGGGTAATCAGCCCATTGCACAAGCGGCGATGATTGACGGCAGCACTGATGCCGCCGACCGCGACCGAAACATGGGGTATATCATCACCGGCGTCAGCTTTGGTCTGGTCGGCGGCCCGATTATCGGGGCTGTTCTGTCCGACGCGGCGATACTGGGCAGCTATGCCACGCTCAAGATGCCGTTCTACGGCGCGTTTGTTCTGGTGATGATCGCCATCTTCCTGGTGAGTTTTTTCTTCAAGGACACCCGCACCGAACGCGCGGCTTTCGTATTCCGTCCACGTGATATCACCGACAGCTTGATCGCAGTGCGGGAACATCCGATGGTTTTGAAAATCCTGCCCGTCTACGCATTGTTCATGATTGCCAACGTCACGTTCTACGTCTTCGTCGACAACTTTCTGACCAGCGCCTGGGGCTACGGCGTGATCGGCGGCAGCATGGCAATGGTGGTCATCGGCTTTGCGCTGGCGTTTTCCAGCACATTCCTTGTGAAACCGGCGCAAGAGAGGTTCAGCAAACACTCCATCATCCACACCTCATTGGTGGTCATGGTGATCTGCGGCTTTGGCTTCGCCTTCAGCCCCAGCGGCGTTCTGAGCTACGTCCCGGTCTTCTTCTTCTACTTTTTCTTCGGCGTCGCCTACCCGACCCTGCTGGGCCTGTTTTCGTCCAGCGTTGGCGAAGCGGATCAGGGTTGGGTCATGGGCGTCACGACGGCGGTCTTCTGCCTTGCCGGTGGTGTCATGTCGCTGGTCGGCGGCGGGTTGATGAGCATCGACATCCGCCTGCCCTATTACATCGTCATCGCAACGGCCTTGCTTGGGCTGGTCGGCATGTACCGGCGCTGGAAGGGGAAAGAAATCTCGGCGTTGTTAGCCTAGATCGTCTCAACCGTCAGATTTCCATTGGTATAGACGCAGATGTCCGCGGCGATCGCCATGGCTTCGCGTGCGACCTCTTCGGCGGGCTTATCGCTGCCCATCATTGCCCGCGCAGCGGCCAAGGCAAAGTTCCCGCCCGATCCAATAGCGGCCACGTTGTGTTCCGGTTCAAGCACATCCCCCGCCCCGGTGATAACCAACAGGTCTTTGCCGTCAGTGACGATCAACATCGCCTCAAGCTTTTGCAGGTACTTGTCGGTGCGCCAGTCCTTGGCCAGCTCGACCGAGGCACGGGCCAGTTGACCGGGTGTTGCTTCCAGTTTTGCCTCAAGCCGTTCCAGCAGGGTAAACGCATCTGCGGTTGATCCCGCAAACCCGGCGACAACTTCAAATCCGCCCGGCGACAGACGACGCACTTTGCGCGCAGTGCCTTTGATCACGGTCTGGCCCAGGCTGACCTGTCCGTCCCCGGCAATAACGACTTGCCCGTCTTTTTTGACACCAATGATCGTGGTCCCGTGCCATCCG
This sequence comes from Ruegeria sp. CDSA246, assembly GCF_059611225.1. Taxonomy (NCBI): domain Bacteria; kingdom Pseudomonadati; phylum Pseudomonadota; class Alphaproteobacteria; order Rhodobacterales; family Roseobacteraceae; genus Ruegeria; species Ruegeria sp. CDSA246. The sequence continues at coordinate 354,974 of NZ_JBXWPD010000002.1, forward strand.
GGAAAATCGCTGTCCGCCATGAATGCCTCCGTGTTCTCAGTCGCTATATATGGGCTGGGCGCGGGATCGGCGCAACCCGTTGCACAACTGCCCAAAAGATATGCACAAAACGCAAACCGGGGTTACCAGACCAGCAATTGTGAGTCCCCGCCCGTGGGACTACATGAGGCTCACAACCGACAACGGGTCGGCTGTTTCAGATATAAGGACTGGGAACATGGCAACAACTGCAAACATCCATGCCCCACTCGGAGCAGCTACCATCCTGCACGTAGTGGATGCATTCATCAATGTCTTCGAATCCGCTGTTGAGTGGAACGAAAGCCGCAAGACACGCAAGATCCTGTCGGGTCTGACCAACGCACAGCTGGAAGACATCGGTCTGGCGCGCGCGGACATCGCAAAAATCTGATCCCGCAATCAGAACCAGAATTTGAAGCAGCCGCCCGGGTATCCGAGCGGCTTTTTCTTTGTCAGCTTTGCACGTATTTACCAGCCTGATCCGGCAAAAACGCCTCGATCGCGGCTGTGGCGATGACATGGCGCGTGCCAGCGGCGTCATCCAAAACATCCAACCCACCCTTGACGGCCCGCACTTCGGCGCGGCCCCTTGGCAGATCGGCGGCGACCTTGTCACAGTCAACCTCATCAGGTTGTTGAACGGCGATGGTCGCCTGAACCCGCATCTCCGTGTGATCGATTCCAAGCTTGGAAAACAGCGTGATCGACGAATGATGCAGCGCGTCCTGCACGGCGCGACGGGCGGCTTTGGTGTAATCCTGACCGTACAGATCGTTGCCGGTACCCATTTCCAGAATGATGCGCTTCTCGGTCATTGGGCGGGCTCCATATCGAATGAGACGATGACCGCCGCGTTGGCGATCACAGTGCGGCCATCGGTGTGGGGCTTATCGATATCCAGACCACCCTGCGTTACTGTGATGTTAGGCTGGCCGTAAGGAAAAATCGCCTTCAGCGTATCGGTATCGACCTTGTCGGGCTGCTGCACACCCACCTCGGCGTCGATGATCATCGCCTCTTTCGGAAAGTCGAACAGCTCGGCCATGTTTACTGAGTTGTGCCACAGCGCATCCTTGATCGCCCGCAGCGCAGCCTCGGTATAATCCTCGCGCCGCAGGGATGTGCCCATCCCGAATTCCACCAGTACCCGTGTTTTTGCCATTTGCTTTCCCTGTTTGATGGCCCAATTGAGCCAGTCACAAAAAAGGGCGCCCAAATTCGGACGCCCTTGATCAATACCGATCACATCGGATCAGATGGATTCGTCGATCCAGCTTTGCAGTGCGGCCTTGGGTGCTGCACCGGCGCGGTTCGACACAACCTGACCGTCCTTGAAGATGAACAGCGCCGGAATGCCGCGCACGCCCATGGCAGCTGCCGAATTCGGGTTGCTGTCCACGTCCACCTTGGCAATTTTCACCTTGCCGCCGTATTCGTTGGCCAGCTCTTCCAGAGCGGGGCCGATCTGTTTACAGGGGCCGCACCATTCGGCCCAGAAATCCACTACAACGGGGACATCGGAGTTTTTGACTTCGGCGTCAAAGGTATCGTCGGTAACGGCAACGGTCGACATATTCTGTCTCCTGAATGGGGTAAACTCGGGAACTGAACGTAGGGGCCCGTTAATCCAAGGTCAAGATATCTGGGTGCGCGACAATGCATGCGTCACAAGATCGTGTGGCAGCCACATCAGATCTGCTGTTCTGGTCCATAGGATCGCAGTGCGGATTTCGTGGTTCGGATAGACCTGTGACAAGGCGTTGGCATACGCCCCCATTTGCCGCAAAAGCCCCTCAGGACATGTCTCAGCACTGTTGGGAACCGTTGCATTTGTTTTGAAATCAATGACCTGAACCTCGGTATCGGTGACGATCAGCCGGTCGATCACCCCATGCATGCGACGTCCGTTCAGGTCGGCTGTCACGGGCACCTCAGCCAAGGCGTCGGCGGCAAAGACAGGCCGAAGATGCGCCGCAGTCAAAACGTCGCATGCCTCGTCCAGAAACTCTTGCCGTTCCGCGTCCTGCATATCGGGCAGAACCCGTGCGCAAAGCTGCGGCCAGTCTTCCCGCGCAATCGAAGGCAAGTGTTCCAGCAGCAGGTGCAATCGTGTGCCACGCAGCTTTGCCGCCTCTTCGTCCTGACCTGCATCGCCGGGCAAAGCCTTGGCGCCGCCCAAATCGGAAGGGCTGAGCGTTTCCGCTTCAGGCTCTGGTTGTGTGGCGGGCGACAGGAACGGGGCTGGCAGGTCCGTCACGGCAGTTAAGGTCTCTGCGGACTCAATAATCGGCGATGCGTTCCAATCACCATGTGACAATCGCAGCGTTTCTGAACTGGGCAGCGCCACCGCCCCTGCCCGTTCCATCGCGGCCTGAACCATCTGATACCAGCTGGTCCCATCCTTACCGACATCGCCGGCAGCCGCCACGATCAACCACTTTTCAGCCCGAGTTAGAGCCACATAGAGCAAGCGAAGCCGCTCATTTTCTTCCCGTTCACGGGCCTCGCCGCGCGCGCGCGCAATCAATGCCGGAGAAGCATCTGCCGGAACTTTCCAAAGTGGTGTGCCCTCGGCCACCATGATCTCGGCATCGCGCGGAGCTTGCCGTTTACCCGTGTCCGGCAGGATCACAATCGGCGCCTCCAACCCCTTGGAGCCATGTACGGTCATCACCCGGATCATGTTGCCCACACCGCTCATCTGCCGTTTGATTTCCAGATCGTCGGTCTGCATCCACACCAGAAATCCGGTCAGGCTGGGGATATCTGTGCGCTCATAGGCCAGCGCCTGCGACAGCAACGCGTTGATCCCGTCTTCGGCCTCGGCGCCCAGTCTGCCCAACAGTTTACGACGGCCCTCATGGCGGGTCAGGATGCGTTCTATCAGGTCGTAGGGGCGCAAGAAGTCGATCTGCCCGCGCAAGTCGTGCAGAACGGCCAGTGTTTCAGGGTATTCTTCGGCACGTTGACGCAGGGCCGCCCAAAGGAACTGTTCATTGCGCCGATGTGCCAAATCGAACAATTGTTGTTCGCCCCACCCGAACAGCGGCGATTTCAGAACTGTAGCAAGCGACAGGCTATCCTCGGGCGTGGCCAGAAAGCTCAGCAGCGCGGCCAGGTCTTTGACCGCCAATTCCGCGCCGACCTTCAGCCGGTCTGCCCCGGCGATCGGCAGGTCAGCGGCTTTGCAGGCGCGGATGATCTCGGCAAACAGGTCCGAGCGGCGCTGAACGAGGATCAGAAAATCCCCCGGTTGAACCTTCCGCCGTACAAATGTGCCGGGCGTTTCGCCATCCTCGGGGATCGACTCACCCTGTTCGATCATTGCCTTGATCGACTGCGCCACCTTCTCGGCTAAAATGACGGTATGATGCCGTGCGCCGGGCCGATCTACCGGATCGGTCCAGTCGGTATCGTCATCGTCTTCGATCTTTTCGACCACGGGCCACAGATCAACTCGGCCCGGCAGATCCGCCTTGAACGCGCGGTGCTGGCTTTCCTTGTGAAACCCGGCCTCAGCGCGGTTTTCAAACAGGATGTCGACCAAGGACAAGATCGCGCTGGAGGATCGGAATGAGTATTCTAACGTGGAATCCCACAATTTAGAGCCTGATTCAGAGAGCTTCCGCCCAAACTCAGCCTGCATCAGATCGAATGCCTGCGGATCGGCGCCTTGGAAGGAATAGATCGACTGCTTTTTGTCACCGACCACGAAAATCGTGCGTTCAACCCCGGACCGGGCCCCTTCCCCGCTGGTAAATTCCTGCGCTAGTTTTTCGACCACATCCCACTGATCGGGACTGGTATCCTGCGCTTCGTCCACCAGAATGTGGTCGATGCCGCCATCCAGTCGGTACAACACCCATTCGGCAACTGCGGGATCATTCAGCACCCGCCGCGCGCGTAGGATCAAGTCGTCAAAGTCCAACCACCCGCGCAGTTGCTTGCGCCGCTCATATTCCGGCAAAAACGCCGCAGCGAAGCGGTGCAGCACCATTGTCTTGCGCGCGGCAACCAGGGCCAGCCGTTGCTCACGCGCTGCCTCGACCCGCAGCATCAACGCTTCGAGTTGGGGCATCTGGTCCACCAGCACGTCTTCTCGCAGAGTTTTGGTGGGGAAACTGTTGATTTTGGCCGTAAAGGGTTCTTTGGCGGATTTTCCGGTCAGAAATACACTTTCCAGTATTGGCAAGCTGCTGACCCGAGCCTCGGAAAATGCTGCCAGCTTGTCGGCCGCCTTGGCGTTGTTGCCGCCGCTTTCGGAAAGCGCTGGCAGGATCGACCGGATCAATTCCACTTCGCCACCCAGAAACACACGTGCTATCAAAGCGTCTTCATTGAATCCGTCGGACAGTTCAAACCGCTGCAGCACATCGGCCCATTCCAGCGGCTGCGCAAACAGGTTGCGTTTCTGGGTGATGGCCGCGGTGAGTTTGTCGAACCCTGTATCGGTGACAAACCGGGCGACGTCTTCGATCAGATTCGCCTGCGGACCTGCGGCAAAATCCTCGACAACCTCTTCACGCAATAGGGCCGCCGCACGGTCCTCCATCTCGGAAAATTGCGGGCTGACCCCGGCCTCAAGAGGGAAGCGCCGCAGCAACGAGGCGCAAAACGAGTGGATCGTCTGGATCTTCAAGCCACCAGGCGTTTCAATAGCGCGCGCAAACAAGGTTCTGGCCTGTGCCAGCCGTTCCGAGTCGATCTCGCCGGATACGCCCAGATCGGTCAGTTGGGACATCAGACCGGCATCATCCTTCATTGCCCATTGTCCGAGGCGATCAAACAACCGGTTTTGCATCTCACTGGCGGCGGCCTTGGTGTAGGTCAGGCAAAGGATATGCTGTGGCTGGACGCCGCCCAACAGCAATCGGGCCACCCGATCAGTCAGCACCCGCGTTTTTCCTGAGCCTGCATTGGCCGCCAACCAGGTCGAGGCGTCGGGCCGCGCGGCCTGTACCTGCCGCTCGGTTGCGTCGTTGCGAGCGCTCATGTCAGGTCCTCGGGCGTAGTGTCATCAGTGCGGTCCCATTCCCCGAACCGGGCCAGTTGATCGTAGTCACCCACATCCGAATCCTTGTGCAACATCCGACGGGAAGAAAACCCCTGATCAGGCTCTAAATAGGCAGAAACCAACTCTTTGAGCTCGGCCAGTACCTTGTCTGGCGGCTCTTTCGCCAGCGGTGCGGGTACTTCTTTGTAGGTGCCGCCCATGCCGATGAAAATCGCCTCGGCCACGGGAGAAGGGTCGAAACCGTCGATACCGCCCTCTTCGGCCATCGCGGCTTCGATCAGTAACTGTTTGTCGAACTTGGATTGCTGGCTTTCCGTCGGGGGCGTTCCTGTCTTGTAATCGACAATCCGCAACGCGCCGCGTTTGTTGCGATCTATCCTGTCAGCACGGCCCGCGATGGTGAAATCCAGGGGCGACAGTACAAGTTTCACCGCCGCTTCGAAGGCGACCGGCCCCCCGTCCCCTCGCCGCGCGATTTCGGCGGCCAGAAAATCATCCGCGATGCGTTCCAACCGCGCCAGCCACAGCTTACGCGCCGTGGGCCACGCAACATGTTGATCTAATAACGTTTCCGCGCGTTTCAAAAAGTTTTCGCGGGTCAACAAGGCGGTGTCCAGAACACTGTCTTTGACGAAATGTTCCAGAATTTCGTGGATCACGATCCCGCGCAACAAGGCATCCGGCGCCTGCACCAAAGGGTCCAGCGGCTTCAGGCGCAGCACATGTTTGGCGTAAATCGCATAAGGATCGCGGATCAGCCGTTTGATTTCCGTCACGCTCAGCCGATTTGGGCGCGATGCCACTGGTGGCCGCGGAGACGGGCGCGTTGCCGGTTCGATATGCGGCGCGATTTCAAGCTGTTCCGCCCATTGCAACCATTGCCGGCCTTTGTTGCGCATTTCTGACAGTGCCTCAGGCCCGCCCTGCCCCGGCAAGCCATGCAGCAGGTTCGTAAGGCGGTTTAGCCAGCGTGACGGAACGGTTTCTGCGTCATCGGACCGCTTGGCACGGGTCAGCCAGACCTCGGGCGCGCCGATGGCTTGTTGAAAGTCATGTGCCGACAGGCCGATCCGCCGTTCGGGCAGCAAAAGTCCGGCCTTGTCGCGCATCTGGCGGTTCAGCCAGGGGTCTGGCGCAGCGGCCTCGGGCCAACTGCCTTCATTTAAGCCGCCCAAGATAAGCAAATCTGCGCCTTGCACGCGCGCCTCGAGCGTGCCCCAGATCATGATGTGTGGATGCGGGGCGTCGCGATCCCGGACTTCCTCGCCCGCGAGCAAAGCACCCAACAGGTCGGCGAAATCATGGGCGGTCATCGGGCCGCCGTGTTGCACCTCTTTTTCCAGTGCGCTCAGGACGCCTTGCGCCTTTTGGCCTGCGTTCTTGTCCCAGAGCGTGCCTGTTTCCCCTGACGCGCCCGCCGAAATCGCCTCGGCCAAGATGCGCAGCTTGGCAACCCAATCCGTCAATGGGAGTTGGCCCGCGATCTGTTGATCGCAGAAATGGGAGTTTAGCCAACGTACCCAATCCTCGGGAACTTCTTTGCGGATTGCAAAAGCGGTCAGGCTGGCGCTGTCCGGGAAAGGCGGGCCATGTCGGCGCAAATCTAGTTCAAGGTCCCGCGTGTGCAGCAAATGCGCGCCGCGCTCGTCACCATCATGACACAGCGGGTGTTTCAGAAGGGTCAACAATGCCTCGCCATCCAGACGCCGTGCGAAAAGCCCCGCCACGTGACGCAGAAACCGGCCGGGCGGCGATAGTTGCAGCGGTAGACCAGCGCTGTCATCGGGAAGGATGTTCCAGCGATCTAAAGCAGCGCTGACTTGGCGGGTCAGCATCCTGTCAGGTGTGATCAGCGCGGCAGTTTGGCCGGTTTCGGCTGACTGGCGAAGGCGCAGTGCGATGGCCAGGGCCTCGGATCTGGGCGATTGCGCCTCGACCAGTGTCACGTCCTTTGTGGCGCCATCCAGATCGGTCAGTTGCGGGCCTTCGGACATCCATGCATCAGTGATTGGCGCCGGGCGTAAAGCCAGCGAAACCAAGCGGTTGCGAGCAGGCGAGGGTGGTTGATCACCCGTCCAAGGCATGATTTGATCTGACTCCAAACCAAGCCGTGACATCAGCTTGCGGAACCGGTACTGCGGGTGATCTTCCGATGTCAGCGCATCGTCCAGTCCTCGCCAAACGCGGTCGGGCTGGTCGAAATCGTAACCCGGCAGGATCAACGCGCCTTGCGGCAGGCGCGCGACCGCCTCCATCAGCATCAGAGTGGTTCCGCGAGACCCGGTTGACCCGGCAAGGATAACCGGATGCTGCGGCGGAGCGACTTGCCAACGTTCTATCAGGTTTTCCACCACAAGCCGCTGCCGGGCCTGAACATCCAGCGCATCTGGGCCTGAATCTATGATTTGATCGGCAATTCCGATGAACTTTTGCGCCCTTTCCCAATGCCCGGACATGTCACTGACATCCAAATTCCGGATCGCGTCGGGCGAAACACCTTCGCCCTGCATCTCATCAATCAACGCGGCTAGGCTGTCGGACAAGTCAAAAAGTGAAGACCGTGCGGCCAGATCAGGCTGTTGTTCCAACAGCTTAGCGATCAACTGCGTCAACTCTAACCTGCGCCGCAGCGGTGGAATCGCCGGAGGTATCTGCGCAAGATCGACGCTTTCCCCCAGATCGGTAACCAGTGAAAGATGCGGCAATAGGCACGCCGGGCCTTGGTCAAACAGGTCGCGGACGCGCCGGGCCATACGCCTTGTATTGACGACCAGTTGAACGCGCGCCAGCATCTCGGGCGGATGCGCTGCACTACGATCTTGCAGCCCCTGAACCAGCATTTTTGGGAAGTCCGAACCGGGCGAAACGGCAAAAACGCGCGGAGCTGGGCTGGGTTCAAACATTGGCAATCAGCCCCTCGGCGAGAGTAATCCCTTCGGGGTGGCCGACATCGCACCAGCGACCGGGGTAGGTGAGGGCAAACAGACGATCCTGCTGCTGCAACCGGTCCCATAGCACGTTAAGTGAGAACGCTTTCTCGGGGATATCCATCAACCCTTCGGTTTTCATGATCTGCGCACCGCCATAGATCAAGCCTCCGCCACGCACGATCCGTCCGTTCTCATCTGCTGTGAAATCGCCTTTGCCGGTGTGCCCGACAGTCTGATCCACCGGTACACACATCAACAGCGCGTCCATGTGATCGGGATTCCACGCCTCGCGGAGCATCGTCAAAGGGTTCGGTCCTGACCAGATCGCGTCTGGGTTCAGGGTGTAAACCGGGTGCGATCCAAGCAGGGGCAAAGCCGCGCGTATTCCGCCGCCAGTCTCAAGAATCTCCGACGTTTCATGGGAAAGCAGAACACCTTTTGGGACTAGATGAGCTTCAAGCTGATCTGGCAGATAATGTAGGTTGGCCACGATACGCTTGGGTTGCAGGGCATTCACCAAATCCAACGCGTGATCAATCAGAGGCCGGTCGGCGACCTTGATCAGTGGTTTGGGTCGATTTGTGGTCAACGCGCCCATACGGGTGCCAAACCCGGCTGCAAACAGCATGACGGCTTCCGGGTCTTGGGTCATTTTTGTCGAAGCCTGTCCAGATTTTCAGGGGTGGGCGCGGGCAGGGTGTCGCGCAGCAGATCGGCGATGGTTACCAGCGCGGGGTGTTCCAGATCCCGCATCAGGTGGGCCCAGGTTGCCGGGATCAGATCGATATAGCTGGGCTTGCCGTATTCGGTTGCCAGCCGGGCAAAGACGCCCAGGATGCGCAGATTTCGCTGTGCGCCCAACACGGCGTAGGCAGTGCGGAAGTCATGATCATTCACCCCGGTCGCGGCGATATAGCGGTTCACCATTTGCATCTCAGTTCCAAGTGACACATCGCGACGCACGTCCTGCAACAAAGATACCAGATCATAGGCCGGATGGCCCAGCATAGCGGTTTGAAAGTCCAACAGACCGGCGCGCTCAACCCCGTCGCGATCCGGCAACCAGATCAGGTTTTCGGCGTGGTAATCGCGCAGCACAACAACTTTGGACCCCGAAGTTTCCCGGTGCAGAATGTCCGAGAACCGGTTTTCGAAACGGTTAAGCGCGTCGGCGTCGTGCGTGCCCTGCACGGCCTGCGCGTATTTGGTAAAAGACAACGCGGCCAGCTCGGTCATCAAACTCGGATCATAGGATGGCAAAGACAGGCTTGGCGCGCTGTGCAGGTCGATCAGAACATCCGTTGCAACCTCGTAAAGCGTACGCTCCATGTCGGGCGTCTGTGCAAGCACACGCGCGAAGAGGTCGTCGCCAAAGTCTTCGAGCAGCAGAAAGCCGTAATGCGTGTCCTCGGCATAAATCTCGGGCGCGCTCAGACCAAGGGACCGCAGGTATTCGGCCATGCGGGCAAAATCTTCGACATTTTCTGCCTTGTCCGGAGGTGAATCCATCAACACCGCCGTCTTGCCGGTTTCCGGATCGGTCAGCCGCTCGTACCGACGGTTCGAGGCATCCCCAGCCAGCGGCGCGTGCTTTGCATTTGACCATTTGGTCTGCGCGATCAACGCTTCGGCCAATACCGCGCGGTTTGTCATGCGGGAATCCTTAGTTTCACGGGCCATTTCGGGTCTGACCAGCGAAGGGTCAGATGGCGTGCTTCTGTCATGTTAGGGTCTGTTTCGAAAGATATTATCGCTGCAGACTCCGGCGTCAGCGAGCCCAATTTATCCGGCCATTCAATCAGACAGATTGCGGTTTCGAAAGCCTCGGTCACGCCCAGTTCTTCGACCTCCTCAACCGCGCTCAGGCGATACAGGTCGCAGTGCCAGATTTCCCCGGATGGCGTGTCGTAAGCCTGAACCAACGTGAAAGTCGGCGAAGGCACATCTTCGGGCTCGATCATCAGCGATTGGATCAGGCTGCGGGCAAAATGGGTCTTTCCGCTGCCGATCTCGCCCTCAAGCAACAAGATGTCTCCAGATCTCAATTCTGCACCGACGCGAACAGCGAATTCTGCTGTTTCCTCGGGCGAATTCAAAGTGATCGTACAGGGCGAATTGGTCATGGCGCCACAATGGCCTTGCGCCCGGTTGGCTGCAACCCGGTTCAGGCGCTGATTTGCTGCGCCTCTTGCCGCATCAGCGCATCCCGATCCACCGAGAAACGAACAATGGTGGCCCCGTTCTGCATCGGGCTGACCGTGCACAACACCTGGATACCGTTTCGCAGATAGATCACGCCTGACCATTCCGCGCGATTTTCCCGCGCCTCTACAAAATCGCGAATTTCGCCAAGGATTGGTGTCGCGGTGCAATGTTCCTGCCAGCTTTTGGTCACCTCAAGAACGGAGTCCGCGTCAAAGCCTGCGTCGCCTGTATCACCCCAAAGCTGTTGGTAGGCGAAATTGGTAAAAGCCAGCGTACCATCGTCACTGAAGACGGCGATGGCATCGGCCAGTTTGTCCAGAATGGATTGCATCAGATCCATTTCTGACCGGAACCGGCGGGTCAGAGTGATCTCGGCAGTGATGTCCTCAAACAAAAAGGCAACCGCTCCATCCGGGTGCGGACGTCCACTGACCGAATAAACCGAGCCGGAGGGCAGGGACCAAGTCTCTTGGTAGTTCCCGTCCTCTGCCGCTTCGAGAAGGTCGTTCATCTGACTGCGCCAGCTGCGGTAATTCTTGGGCTCGGGCATCATGTGCTGATCCCGCAGGCGATCGAAAAAGCTGGACAGGCTGGGGCGGCAGCTTAGGAAATCCGGAGGCAGGGTGGTCAGGTCGATCAGGGCTGGGTTGAACAACGCCAGCTGGCGGTTGCGGTCAAAAATAGCCAGCCCGATGGGCAATTGCGCAAAGGTCTTGGTCATGGTCTGAACGAATTTGCGCTGCGCCACCTCCGCCTCGACGATCGCGTTGATGTCCACGGCATAAGACAAGTGCCCTTCGGGGTGATCTACCAACGTCAGATCGAACCACAGCTTGTTTTCACTGAACTCGGAGGAAATTGAGACCCGCGCCTTTGCGCTTAGCCGTTGGTCGGCATCGGGGACCGGAAACAATGGTGCGGTCAGGTCCGTGTCCTGATCCCGTACTTTGCGCACCAGCGAAACATAAGCAGCATTGCACCAGCGCACATCGCCCTGATGATCCAACAGCCAGACAGGGTAGGGCGCTTTTTCCATGGCAAGGCGGTTTGGATCATTTGATGCGATTTGAGTTATCGAGGGACAATCGGTGCGGTCGCGCAGCTGAACGCGTACAATTCCGTCTATCCATTCGCACAGAACATCGCGTTCAACGGTGCAATCGATGGCCGGGATGACCAGGTTGCCTTCACGCCGGACCTGATCAGGTGTTTCGGGGAATGTTGGAAAATCCCTGTGCAGCAGCCGGCACAGATCGGCCCAATCACGGACCTGCTCGAACCCTTCCAACGCGATGTCCGAGTGACTGATAAGCCGGTCACCATCAAACAGGAATGCCGCATCAAACAAGGAGGCAGGTGAGGACAGCCCAAAATTGTCCCCCCGTTCCCGCCTGCGGGGCAACAGCCACTGAACGGCAAGACTTGCTGAAACAATGCCGATGATGGCCAGAATGATCCAGTCGACCATGCGCCCTCCGGTGCGCGAAACCAAGAAGCGGTACTATGCGCCTTAATGGTTAACGGGGTCTTAACCAATGTTCGCCAGTATCAGGTCAGGTTTGGAACCGTTGGTTTACACCTGAAGGCACAGGCGTATCACCGGTTTGCGCATCCACAAGGTTACGCGGCCAGCTCACTTTGACGATCGCGCCCCGACGTTCGGGGTTATCCGACAGGGTTTGGTAAGGGTCCGATCCGTTGGCGAAATCCAGCTCTGCTCCGCTGCGTTCAAGCAGCGTTTTGGCAATGAAAAGACCCAGACCCATGCCTTCATATTCCGGACGGGTCCTTTTATCGGTCTCACTGCGGCGGCGGCGCATGAAGGGATCGCCGATCCGGCCGATCATCTGCGACGGATATCCACGACCGTCATCCATGATGCTGACGGTGATCTGTTTGGTGGACCATTCCGCCTCGACCCAGACATTTCCGCGCGAAAAATCCACCGCGTTCTGGATCAGGTTGCGCAGGCCGTGAATGATCTCGGGCTTGCGCAGGATCGAGGGCTGCTGCACATCGCCATCCTCGGCCGGGCCTTCGAAGAAATGAACGGTCTTGCCTCGGTTGATATGCGGCTCGGCAGCTTCATGCACCACGGTAGAAAGCGGGGCTTGACGCAGATGCAGGTCGTCTTTGCCCGCCCGGCCCATGTCTCGCAGGATATCGCGGCAACGGTTCGCCTGTTCGCGGATCAGGGCGGCGTCCTCGATAAGGTCGGGCCGGTCATCCAATTCCTCAATCAACTCGGAGCTCGCCAGTTTGATCGTTGCCAGTGGCGTGCCCAGCTCATGCGCGGCGGCGGCGACCACGCCGCCTAGATCGGTCAGCTTCTGTTCGCGTGCAAGCGCCATATGGGTGGCGGCCAGCGCTTCGGACATAGATTGTACCTCTGAGCTGACGCGATGCGAATACGCGCCCAGAAAGACAATTGCGATGACGATTGCGGCCCAGTTTCCGAACAGTAGAATATCTGGGATGTCCAGTCCTGCCCCCAATGCGGTGCGCAAAGGCATGTGGAATTCGGCCAGAAGTGTTGTCAAGGCAATGGCAACGCCGCCGATTATCAGGGTTGACCGGGTGCTCATGACGCTCGCGGAAATCGTGACAGGCCCCACCAGCAACAGCGCAAACGGGTTGTTCAGCCCGCCTGTAAGGTAAAGCAAAATGGTCAGCTGCAGCAGGTCGAACAGTACCATCAGGAAGTTTTCGAACTCGGACAGGCGCTTGTTGCGGGGAAACAGCAGAATTGCAGTCAGATTCCCCATGACCGAGACGCCAATCGCCAGATAGCAAAGCGTTGCGTCCAGCTGGATGTCATAAGTTTGCTGCGCGACGGTGATCGCCGTGATCTGGCCGAAAATGGCCACCCAGCGCAACAAGATCAGTGTGCGTAGCCGAATCCAGCTGCTGCGTTCCTGACCGCGCCATAATGTGATGTTGGAATTTGCCATCGGTCGATTATGTCCTGTTGCATCGGCTGAACTTCTTGATAGGTGTCCCGGCCGAAACGATCAACAACCCCTCTTATGTCAGGATTGATGTCATGGTCCGTCTTTACGCCATCCTCGCAACCGTTGTTCTTGCCGTGGGCCTGGGGGCCATGTGGCTGTTGACGCGCGGTGCCGGATCAGATGACAAGTTCGCACAATGCCGGACCAGTCAGATTGCTGGCGGGACGGCGGCCATCGGCGGGCCTTTTGAACTGCTCAACGGCAAGGGCGAAACAGTCACCGACACCGATGTGATCACCGAGCCGACGCTGGTGTATTTCGGCTATACCTTCTGCCCCGACGTCTGCCCGTTCGATATGTCCCGCAATGCCGAGGCTGTGGACATTCTGGCCGAGCGTGGCCAGTCCGTGACACCCTTGTTCATTTCAATTGACCCGGATCGCGATACGGCCGAAGTGATGGCCGATTATGCCTTTAACCTGGGCGGCAAGACCATCGCGCTGACCGGCACGCCTGAGCAGGTTAAGGCTGCCAGCAAGGCCTACAAAACTTATTACAAGGCCCATGACAAAAGCGATGAGTACTATCTGGTAGACCACTCGACCTTTACCTATCTTGTCACACCCGAGGATGGGTTCATCGAATTCTTCAACCGGGACGACACCGCCGAGCAGATGGCCCACAAGGTTGGCTGTTTCCTCGACAAAATCTAGAAAACGACGGGTTGTTTGACCTTTGGGATGGCGCTGCTATTACTCATGGTTAAGCCAAAGGCGTGAAATAGCGGAAAGAACAGAATATGGCGGACAGCTCTGACCTCGACATCGGCCCCGATAAAACGCTGCTTTTGGTGGACGATGACGAACCGTTTCTGAGACGTCTGGCAAAAGCGATGGAAAAACGCGGGTTCGAGGTTGAAACCGCAGGTTCCGTCGCCGCAGGCCGCGCCATTTCCACCGCCCGCCCGCCCGCCTACGCGGTCGTTGACCTGCGTCTCGAAGATGGCAACGGTCTGGATGTGGTCGAAGTTTTGCGCGAAAAGCGCCCCGACAGCCGGGTTGTGGTCCTGACCGGATACGGTGCGATTGCCACCGCCGTTGCTGCGGTCAAGATCGGCGCCACGGATTACCTGTCGAAACCCGCCGACGCCACCGACATCACCAATGCGCTGCTGGCCAAGGGCGACGAACTGCCCCCACCACCAGAAAATCCCATGAGTGCGGACCGCGTCCGTTGGGAGCATATCCAGCGGGTCTATGAGCTGTGCGACCGGAACGTTTCCGAGACCGCACGGCGCCTGAACATGCACCGTCGGACATTGCAGCGGATATTGGCGAAGCGCAGTCCGCGGTAAAAGCTTAGTTTCACTCCGGGTGTTTGATACGGACCAAATGGGCTTTGCCTCTCTTTTGCCGCATTGGTTCTTCAATTGCGTCTGCAAAACAGGCAAAAGGCGATTTAATGAAAAAGTTGATGCTATCGGTGGTCTTTTCTTTAGGCGGTTTTGGCGCAGCGCAAGCATTCGAAGCTGAAGACTACATACACTTGGGTTCGTGTTCTTACGAAGAACTTGAACAATGTGCGGAAGCCCAGTTCGATGAATGCATGTACGCTGCCGAGGGTTATGACCTTCACTTTCAAGCTCACCGAGCAAGTTGCGCTCGCGCCCTTTCCGAGCAAGCTGACTTGGTGCTGAATGAATTCTACCAATTGGTTCTGTTAAAGACGAAGATCATTGAGCGTGAACTTGATGATACTGCGTATACCGGCCAAGAAGAATTGCTGCGAAACTCCCAGCGTGCGTGGTTGGAGGTCCGGGACACGACCTGTGAGTTAAATGTTCTGTATGGTGCGATTTACAGGGGATACGATACTGCGGTCGTTAATTGCTTGGGGCGTATGACGGTTCGTAGAGTTGCCGATCTGCAAAATGAAATTGGTAGCTATCTAGACTGATTTAAACATAATAATGTCCCCTAAAGAAGCGCTAACAACTCCCCATATCGCTTCGTATACGCCCGCCGCACCTCTGTCGGTGGGCGCAACGTGATCCCCAAGCCCTTCATCACCGCCTTGTCCGGCCGCCCAAATACCTTGAATGCCATGGCCTAGGAAAAGTCTGCAATATTGCGCCGGTCCTGACGGTTTAGTGACTTGATACCAGTTCCACTTTGCCCGAGGTTCGGGCAGGGAATTCATCTTTCGTCACAATGGAGTAAATCAATGATCGGCTATGTGACCATCGGCGTTTCGGATTTGGAGCGCGCTAAAAGTTTTTATACGACACTGTTTGCCGACAAGGGCGCAAAAGTTGTGATCGACGCTGGTCGCATCGCCTTCATCGGAAATGACCCGTTAGCTCCGATGCTCGCCGTTTGCACACCCTACGATGGCGAAGCCTGCGAGACCGGCAACGGTGGAATGGTTGCTTTTGCAGCAGACTCCAAGGATGAGGCCAAAGCGCTGTACGAAAAGGCAATAAGCTTGGGAGCTACAGATGAAGGAGAACCCGGCCAGCGCGTCCCTGATCGGTTCTACGGTGCTTATGCTCGCGATCTGGACGGCAACAAGCTGTGTTTCTACGTCTTCGGTTAAAGCTGGTTCAGCAGAACCTCATGCCGATCCATAAGCGCCCGCCTTACCTGAACAGGCGGGCGTACTCGATTGGCACCTTTTCCTTATGACCCTGACGCGGAATTTGGCGAACCGCAAACCGCGATAGCACGCAATGAACTTGGGTGGATCTGAGCGGTAAACCGTTCAGAGGACTCTCATTTAGGTGGATTGCCAGAGTCCGGATAAATGAACCCGTTCACGGGGTACAAACTGCCATATTGACCCGGAAGGCTTTCGACCCGAACCAAGGTCCAGTCATTGTGCTTGGATACGTCTTTGACGCCCATTTTCAGGGACACCTTGTTGCGATGCCAGTTGGCGTGGTTCACGATGACTTCCCGATCGGTAACAACATCTGACACGACAGCCACATGGCCAAGCGGCATCCCGCGGGTTGCCCGAAACGACATCACCGCACCCACGACCGGCTCATTGCCGCGGCCAAAAGAACTGCGCGCCTTGCCCCACCAATCCTTTGCGTTGCCGCGAATTTCGATACCGCTGAGGCTGCGTGCGTAGGGAACACACCATACTCTTTGCCCCCGCGCCTGTTTTTGAGAGACCTCTCGCAACGCCATTGACTGACGTTCCGGATCAAGTTCCACATCGGTTGGGTTGTGCGAGCAGGCAGAAATCAGACTAAAGAGCCCAACCGCAAGCGCGGTTCGGGTTTTGCCGGACAAGCGCGGCCAGGTCGTATTCGTATTGCGCATGTCGTTGTTCAAGAAGCTTCACTGCCCGTTCGAAGACAAGCATGTTTTAGGGTGATCCGATGGGTTGTGAAAAGAGGCCTGCCAATACGCGGCAAGATTTTGCCGGTTCTCTGTTACATGATTGAAACACTGGTTGAGCTTTTAACTGTACCCATATCCTGCAGGTTGAGTACAGGCTTGCGCAGGCTTTTCCCTTGGGATGAGAACCGACAGTGGATGAGACCGGTATTTTATAGCGAGGATATCAACGCCTCATGCCGCGCCATAAACGCTTCTCGAACCTCAACCGGAGGTCTGAGCGTTATTTGCAAGCCCTCCATCACGGTCTGATCGGGCCGACCAAAGAACTTTGTCGCCTCATCCTCGGAAAACCCGGAAATCTGGGTCGCTTCCATCCATGCGCTGATCTTGTCGGCCTTCTTGATCTGCCGTTTCACCGTTTTCGGCACCTCGGCGGGTAATCCGAACCGGATATGAATCGCCGCCGCCAGACGGTCATCCAGCGCACCGTAATCCGGGCCAACGGCGGATTTGACGGGTGAGATCATGTCTCCGATCACATATTCCGGCGCATCGTGTAACAGCGCGGCCAATCGCCACTTCACGGGCGCTTTGGGTGCAATCCGGCCGAAAAGCTCTTCAACCAGAAGGGAGTGCTCGGCCACGGAATAGGCATAATCGCCAGCGGTTTGCCCGTTCCAGCGCGCCACAAAGGCCAGACCGTGCGCGATATCTTCAATCTCGATATCCACGGGCGTCGGATCCAGCAAATCCAGCCTGCGGCCGGAAAGCATTCGCTGCCATGCTCTGGGTTGTGTTGCCATTCTGCCATGCCTTGTGAACTAGGACACGTTAACTTCGCGCTTTTGTGCTATGATGTACCTGTCTGGATCACAGGCTGCCAACAAATTCTTGAGCTTTCGTGCTTTGAACCTGCACGTATTGATCCCGACATATGGACTGAGGGGGGCGTACTCCTTTCAGTTGTGCCCCTCTCGAACCGAAACGCGTATCGAAAGGAGCATGTTATGTTCAAACGTTTATTCGCAATAACCCTGACCTTCGGCATGGCCGCCACAGCGCCGCCTGCTTTCGCCAAAAGCTGCGCACAACGCGCGGATGTGATCGCCAAACTGCAAAGCAGCTATTCAGAAGAGCTGGTCTTTGGCGGACTGCAGAAAACACGCGGCGCGCGGGCAGTTATGGAGGTTTGGACCTCGAAGACAACCGGAAGCTATACGGTTCTGGTGACCCAGGCGAACGGCATTAGTTGTATTGTCGCCGTTGGCACAGATTTTTTTGAAGCGATACCAAAGATAGAACTAAAGGGTGAACCAAGTTGATTTAGACGGACGGTTTATCCCCTTTCCGGCCATTTGCGTTGCCACCTGCCCCAAGGAATGCTAGGGGCTGCCCGGACTATGATTTACCGGAAATGGAGCACCTGATGGCCGGGGACTATATCGTTAAAGACATTTCATTGGCTGGGTTTGGCCGCAAAGAGCTGGACATTGCCGAAACCGAGATGCCGGGCCTGATGTCCCTGCGTTCAGAATATGGCGAAAGCAAACCTCTGGCGGGTGCCCGTATCGTCGGTTCGCTGCACATGACCATCCAGACGGCTGTTCTGATCGAAACTCTGGTCGCGCTGGGCGCGGACGTGCGCTGGGCATCGTGCAACATCTTCTCGACCCAGGACCATGCGGCGGCTGCAATTGCAGAGGCTGGCATTCCTGTATTCGCTATCAAAGGCCAGACGCTTGAAGAGCACTGGGATTATCTGGACAAATCCTTCCTGTTCGACGAAGGCCCAAACATGATCCTGGACGATGGCGGCGACGCGACATTGTACATTCTGCTGGGCGCACGTGCCGAAGCGGGTGAGGACATCATTGCTGTTCCGACGTCCGAAGAAGAAGAAGTCATCAAAGCGCAGATCGCCAAACGCATGGCAGCATCCCCGGGCTGGTTCACCAAGATGCGCGACCAGATTCAGGGCGTGTCTGAGGAAACCACCACCGGTGTGAACCGCCTGTATCAACTGGTGAAAGACGGCCAACTGCCGTTCCCGGCGATCAATGTGAACGATAGCGTCACCAAGTCGAAGTTTGACAACAAATACGGCTGCAAGGAATCGCTGGTTGACGGCATCCGCCGCGCCACTGACACTATGATGGCCGGCAAGGTTGCCGTGGTTTGCGGTTACGGTGACGTTGGCAAAGGCTCAGCCGCGTCGCTGCGCGGTGCTGGTGCCCGTGTGAAAGTGACCGAAGTTGACCCGATCTGTGCCCTGCAGGCCGCGATGGACGGTTTCGAAGTCACGCTGCTGGAAGACGAAGTCGCATCGGCCGACATCTTCATCACCACAACCGGCAATAAGGACGTGATCCGCATCGAGCATATGCGCGAGATGAAGGACATGGCCATCGTCGGCAACATCGGCCACTTTGACAACGAAATTCAGGTGGCCAGCCTGAAGAACCACAAATGGACCAACATCAAGGAACAGGTGGACATGATCGAACTGCCCTCGGGCAATCGCATCATCCTTCTGTCCGAAGGCCGTCTGCTGAACCTTGGGAATGCGACCGGTCACCCATCTTTCGTGATGTCGGCCTCGTTCACCAACCAGGTTCTGGCGCAGATCGAGCTGTTCACCAAGGGCGACCAGTATAACAACGACGTCTACATCCTGCCCAAGCATCTGGATGAGAAGGTCGCGCGTTTGCATCTGGATCGCATCGGCGTCAAGCTGACCCAGATGGACAACGAGCAGGCGTCTTACATTGGCGTGAAGCCCGAAGGCCCCTACAAGCCGGAACATTACCGTTATTGAGTGCGAAAAAACGCATGAGCAAACACTCCGGACGCCGCCGATTCCTGTTATCGGCGGCGTCTTTTGTTTTCAGTATCGCCGTTGTCGCCATCCTGTTCGGAGGGGGCGGATGGTGGTTGCTGGCGCACCCGGAAACACCCGTGCCAACGCATTGGAACCCCCTGCGAGAGCTGAAAGTCACCGCGCCAGTCACGCCAATCACCCGGTTTCAGCTTAATCGCGCGCTAGCGAACGAAGTACAGTGCCGCGCCGCCTTGGCCGACGCCGGCGCGAACTTTGAGGCGATGGATGATCTGGTCGTGGATGAGAATTGCGGCATCACCGGGCGCGGCCTGTTGTCTGCGCTGGTGACAGCGGATGTAAATGCGGTCGAAACCAGTTGCGCGACCACTCTGCGGCTGGCCATGTGGGAACATCATATAATTCAACCCGCTGCGAGAGATCTTTTGGGCACGCAGGTCAGTCGCTTGCGGCATGTGGGCAGTTACAATTGCCGCCAGATGCGTACCGCTCAGGGTCAGAGCAGTGGTTGGAGTAGCCATGCCAAGGCGGATTCCATTGATATTGTTGGTTTGCAATTCGCGGATGGGCGCAGTCTGACATTGCTATCCGATTGGGGCGACGAAGGACCTGAAGGTCAATTTCTGCACCAGATCTGGCGCGGCGCATGTGATTGGTTTCGTGTGGTATTGGGTCCTGATTTCAATCGCTTGCACGCGGACCACTTTCATCTACAGGGTCCCGGATGGGGTTATTGCCGATAGGTTATCTTGGCGGGTATTTAACGCAGGGACGGAAAGAAATCTCCGCGTCCTTGTGGTGTGAAGTCCAGAATGTTCCACAGCGGCCACGCCGCATCCACGTGCCGCGGATGCCAGTCACTGGGCTCGAAGAACAGCTCAGAACTCCAGAAATGGCTTATGCCGTCCGCATCGCGCTGAAAGATGTTCAGGATCGGCAGTTGGCTTCCATCCTCGGCCTCAGCCAGATAGTCGCGCTGATAGTCTGTGCCCAATGCAGAATAAAGCGGTAGATCATCCCACGACATATCCGCTTTCAGCGCTGCCAGCCTTTCACAGGTGTTTTGCGCCACGACCGCAAAGGCGATTTTCTGCGATATATGGGCGATCTGCCCATTCAACCCGTCCAGGAAGGCAGAACACATCGGGCAAGGTGCCTCTGCATCCGGCCCGTACATAAGCGAGTATATAGCCAAGGTGTCATGTGATCCGAACAGGGACGACAACGGTGTCGGCGCACCCCGGTCTGATCGAAAGGCATAGTCCCGCGGAATTGCCCCGCCTTTGGGCAAACTACGACGCAGCTTTGCAACATTTTCAATCTGAGCCCGCAATTCAGCCTCAGCCGACAGCAAGGTGTTTCGTGCGGTTCTGTATTGCGAAGTTTCGTTGGGTAGCGACACGGGCATTGTTACCTCCTGGTTCCGGAACGAGCATTGTATTTAACTTTATTGTTAAATAAAGGGCCATCAAAATCAAGCCTCAGATCAAACCGGCAGGGTTTAGGGGGAATGCCGCTAATTTTTCCCTTTGTGCAAATTCCCGCTCCCGTTACCGTGTCTGCGGCGCTGGTAAGGCCAAAAACGAGTTTCAACCGGGAGATAACCATGGGAAAACGCGACGACCTGATCGCTAAATATGCCGAGGACCTGAAGTCCAAATGCGGTATGGACGCAGATATGGATCTGCTGACCAAAGTCACAATCGGCTGTGGCCCTGCAATTTATGACGCCGACGCATCGACAGTCGCGGCAACTCAGGAAGGTGAGTTGGAAACGGTCAAGAACAACTTCCTCATCAAAAAGCTGGGCCTGTCGGACGGACCGGAACTGATGGAAGCGATCAACAAGGCCCTTGAGACCTATGGTATGTCCGAGCGCAACAAATACCGCGCCGTCGTGTATTACATGCTGACAAAGCATTTCGGCAAAGAGGCTGTTTACGGCTGATCCCGCTATACTTTTTTTGCAGCGCCCGTCAGATCCCTGGCGGGCGTTTCCAATTTTAGGTACTTGCGGTTTGAACTGCGCCGCAAGGATCGGCTAGTGTCAGCATGTGACCAGGACGGTCAGAGCCAAAATTTCCATACGCGTGTGGTGAGTCGGGAGCACGCGGGGTAGGGAAGGTTCTGCATCTGTCAGGGCCTTCCCTTTAATTTGGTATCAAGTGGCCTGCGTGCCGCCCAGATCGCAGATCACCTGCCATTCCGCATCGCTGACCGGCTGAACGGACAGGCGAGAGTTTTTGACCAGCACCATTTCCGCCAAACGTTCGTCGGCCTTGATCTGATCCAGCGTGACGGGGGTTGCAAACGGGCGCACGGCCTTGATGTCCACGCATTCCCAACGCTCATCATCCGTGGTGCTATCGGGATGCGCCTCGGCGCAGACCTCGACAATACCAACAATCGCCTTTTCCTTTTGCGAGTGGTAAAAAAACCCGCGATCGCCAACTGCCATCTGACGCATGAAATTGCGCGCCTGATAGTTGCGCACGCCGTCCCATTCTTCGCCCGCATCCCCTTTTGCAACCTGCTGGTCCCAACCCCAGGTCGATGGTTCGGATTTGAACAGCCAGTACGCCATCAGCCTATGACCTTTTTCCACGCAATCAGGTCAACCGATTGGAACAACCCGGCTTTTGCATAAGGATCGTTGTCCGCCCAATTTTGCGCGGCGGCCATGTCTTCGACCTCCAGAATGATCAACGAGCCGATCATTGCGTCGCCGTCCAGCAGCGGACCCGCCTGCGCAACGACACCCGTTTCCTCAATATAGGCCAGGTGGGCAGCGCGATTGTCCAGCCGGGTTTGCAGCGCGCCGTCCTTGTCACGGGCGATGAGAGCGATCAGCATATTATTCCTCCTTCAGGGGTCGGTTGAGCAGGGCTCGGATAGCTTCGGTCACACTGTAAGCGCCACTGCTAAGGTCTGCCACCGTTGTACTGATTGGCATGTCCAGCCCTTCGGCGGCGGCAATTTTCGTCATGGCCCGCGCTGTGGCGACCCCTTCAACAGTGGTGTGGGTGTCGAACTGGATATTCCGACCTAATGATAGGCCAAAGCGATAGTTTCGGGACAGTTCGGACGAACAAGTCAGGACCAGATCCCCCAATCCAGACAATCCCATCAGAGTGTCAGGTCGCGCCCCGCGCATCAGCGCAAAGCGCTGCATTTCTGCAAACCCGCGTGTCATTAAAGCGGCGCGTGCGCTGTCGCCCAACCCGGCCCCGATTGCAGCGCCGCATCCGATGGCCATTACGTTCTTCAAGGCGCCGCCAAGTTCCGCCCCAATCATGTCGGTGGTTCGATAAAGGCGCAGGTTGGCAGTGGTCAGGTCGTGTTGCAGCGTCAGACTCAGCGAGTCATCTGCGCAGGCCAAGGTTAGCGCCGTTGGCAACCCGCGTGCAATGTCGTCGGCAAAGCTGGGCCCGGTCAGCAGGGCGGGTCGCGCATCCGGGATCGTTTGCTGGATCACTGAAATCGGCCCAAGCCCGGACGATAGCTCGATACCCTTGCAGCACGCCACCAAGGTTTTTCCGGCCAGATCAGAGGCCTGCGCTTGCAAGGCATCGCGCATTTTTTGCATGGGGACAGCTATCAGCAGAACATCAGCCTTGGTCGCCTGATCGATGTTCGATGTCACCGTGATATCAGCAGGCAAAGACACGCCAGGCAAACGCTGAGTGTTTTCACGTTCTGTTTGCATATGCTGGGCCTGATCCTGATCTCGAGACCACAGCGTAACCGGCCCGTTCCCGGCCAGTGAAATGGCCAGGCTCGTGCCGAATGCGCCAGATCCCAGAACGGAAACGCTCATGCCTTGGCGCCTTTCTTGCCGCCGCCCAGCATCGCGGGGCTGGTTTTATCCAGCGGCCAGCGTGGACGGGCCGTCAGGTCCAGCCCATCGCGTGCGCCCAGGCGAAACCGTTCCATCCCGGCATAGGCGATCATGGCGGCATTGTCGGTGCACAGGTTGAGCGGCGGTGCGGTAAAGCGCGCGCCTTTTTCTGCACAAACAGTCTCTAATGCAGACCGAATGGCGGTATTGGCGGCCACACCACCTGCGACGGCAATAACCGGGTCTGTAGGGTTTTCCTCAAGATACCTGTCAATCGCGCGGCGGGTTTTCTCGGCCAGAGTATCGACGATGGCTTGTTGGAACCCGGCGCACAAATCGGCGCGGTCCTGACGGGTCAGACCGCCCTTTTCGGCAACAATCTGATCCCGCATCCGCATCAACGCGGTTTTCAGCCCCGAAAAGGAGAGGTCACATCCCGGCCGATCCAGCAGAGGTCGGGGAAACCGGAAACGCTTGGGATCGCCAGAACGTGCTTCAGTCTCCACAGAAGGACCGCCGGGTTGCGACAGGCCTAGCAGGCGGGCGGTTTTGTCGAACGCCTCGCCGGGGGCATCGTCTATTGTTCCGCCCAGTCGCGTAAATTGTTCCGGCCCGTGCGCGATCAGATACTGACAGTGCCCGCCTGAAACCAACAACATCAGATAGGGAAACGCGATACTATCCGTCAGGCGCGGCGTCAGCGCATGACCCGCCAGATGGTTTACGCCGATCAGGGGAAGCCCGGTCGCGGCACTCAGCCCCTTGGCGCACATGACGCCAGACATGACCCCGCCGATCAGGCCGGGACCCGCAGTGACGGCGATCGCATCCATATCTGCCAGTGTCAGTCCTGCGACCTCCAATGCCTGCACCACGCAAATGTCCAGCTTTTCGGCATGGGCCCGCGCTGCGATTTCGGGTACGACCCCGCCAAATGCGCTGTGCAGCTCGGTTTGACCGTGAACGATAGACGACAGAACCTCGGCACCCGCACCATCGGATTGGCGCACAACAGCGGCGGCCGTGTCATCACAGCTGCTTTCCAATCCAAGAACGGTAAGTGTTTGCACCATAGGCCTGATCCGTTGCATCATGACACTCAAGCGGGGTATCACCCTGCGCGGACGCAAACAATCCCAAGGCCGAAGGCCCCGCCATTGTATTTGTTGATGACCCGCCCTCGCGCCGCCTCTGAAAGGTTTGTGGCACAGCTTTCGGACCGCGTCAGGTCACGGATAGACGTCATCTATTCTCCAATCCTGGAAATCCGACCCCTGAGGGTTGCGGTCGAAACGGACGGAATTCGCGGATTGATCTTTACTTCGGCCAACTCGGTCAATGCCGCCGCTTCGCTTGGCGTCAAACCCAATCTGCCCGCCTATTGTGTTGGTCCGGCGACCACTGGAACCGCCAAAGGGGCCGGATGGGATGCAATGATGGTGGGCAATACCGCCGAAGAACTGGTGGCCTACCTTTTGAAGCAGCGGCCTGAAAGCCCGTTGCTGCATCTCAGGGGTGAACATACGCGGGGAAATGTTGCCAGACGCCTGACCGAATCGGGGCTGACAGTTCGCGATCAGATTGTCTATCAACAGCGCCTGTTACCGCTGACATCCGAAGCGGCTGCGGCTGCATCCGGTGACAGACCTGTGCTCGCGCCGCTGTTTTCGCCCCGAACGGCGCGACAATTTGCCGAAATCTGGACCGGAACAGCACCTTTGTGGCTGATTTCCATCAGCGAAGCCACGGCCGAGCCCCTTTATTCTTTGGACTATGAGCGCCTAAAGATCGCCAAAGAGCCGACACCCAAGAAAATGCGGAAAGCCGTGAAAAAGCTTGTCAAACACGCGATGCGGGTTGAGCGTGGAGAGACCACTGATTAACTTAGAGTGGCCTGTTATTCATATGAAATTGGATTCGATAAGGGGAACGTCGCGGTGGCTCGTAAGAAAAAGACCGATCAAAAGCCGGTGGAAGACCCCAAGTCGGACGAAACGGTTGAATTCACCTCGCAGCGTGATGAGACAGTCGTTGACGCGGATGAGCCGCTAGAAGAGACCCTTTCCGAAGCAGAAGCAGAAGCAGAAGCAGAAGCAGAAGCAGAAGCAGAAGCAGAAGCAGAAGCAGAAGCAGAAGCAGAAGC